>NZ_JACFRA010000017.1:0-2429 GCF_016101165.1 Bifidobacterium sp. W8114
TCCGCTATACCCGGGCCGCCATTCCAGGCGTCGGCACAAACAGTCCCGGCACCAAGGAAAGGAACACCCATGAACACCACAACCACAGTGACCATGCTGCCCATCGACGCCATCAGGCCCAACGACGCCAACCCCCGAAGCGAGATAGGAGACGTGTCGGAGCTGGCCATGAGCATCGCGTCCCAAGGCATACAGCAGGCCCTGGTCGTCACACCGGCGAACCAGGAGGGGCGGCACACCCTGGTCATCGGACACCGGCGGCTGGCGGCCGCCGAGCAGGCCGGCCTTGCAACCGTGCCCTGTATCATCACCGACATGGACGAGCAGACCCAGGCGGAGGTGATGCTGGTAGAGAACATACACCGTGACCAGCTCACCGCCCTGGACGAGGCACGCGGATACGCCCACCTCCTGGACCTTGGCGAAGACGTGGACCAGATGGCCAAAGCCACTGGCCGCAGCCGCAGCACCGTGCAGCGACGGCTCAAAATATCGTCCATCGACGACGAGAAAATACTCGCGCTGCCATCCCAGCTGAGCTTCGAGGAATTGGAGACGATAGCCGACTTCCGCGACGACGAAGGCCTGCAAGACCAGCTCATCAAAGCCGCAGGCACCAACAACTGGAACATGACACTGCACCAGGTCCAGGCCAAACGGTCGCTGGACAAGTGGATCGAACAGGCCCAGGAAGCCATCAAGCAGGCCGGGCTGCCCATCGTGCCGCTGACACCATCACAATCCTGGTCTGACCCGGAAGGTTGGCGCACCATCGCCCGATTCTCCCCGGATACCGACCCCGACCCCAAGCAGGCCCTCGACACATGGCTGGAGGAATGGGAAGGCGACAAACCCACGGCCGCCGGACTGCTCGACCGTGGCGGACAGTGGCGCGTCAAAATCACCCTGCTGGAGCCATACACCCAACAGGACCAGGAGGACGAACGCCGGCAAAGAGAGGATGACCTGGCCAGGTGGCAAGCCGAACAAGAAGCCGAAATCGCACCGGCCAAGCAACTGGACACGGCAAGCCACGACCTGCGGCTGGCCTACACGCAACGGCTCATGTCCCTCAAACGCCCCGCCAAAAACCAGTCCCAGGCCCTGTCCATGCTGGTCATCGCCCAAGCGAGCCAACGCACCTGGTGGGTCAGCCGGGACCAGGTGCGGGACACATGGCGCGCCATCGTCCAGGACCAGGAAGCCGAGCTGACGCAAAAGGCCGACCTTGACGAGAGTCGCCGCACCCAGACGGCCTTCGCCCTGTGCCACGCCATCATGGAGACACAGATCAACCACGAGACCTGGCGCAGCCAAGACGACATAGACGGCCTGCTCAAACCCCTCTACCGTGCCCTCCAAACCGCAGGCTACGCCATCAGCGACGAAGAGCAATCCGGTCTCGACGGCGACCTGGTGCCCCGACCTGAAGAGGAAGACAACGAAGGGAACGAAGATGAAACAGACGACGGCGACCAGGAGGAGGACACCAAAGAGTGAATGAACCCCGCAGCCGGCGGCGGCGCAGCGATGCCTCGCGCCACCCCACGGGGTGGAATCGGCATCGTCGAACGCCCCGCGTTCGGACAGCCAGACCGCAACGCGAGGAACGCACGACTGGTTTGTATGTGCAATTTGTACTACACTCATGGTCATGGAGATCGAGATAGAGCAATCAGCCCGCAAGCACGGCTGCGCCGACGACGAAATCAGGCACGCGGTCCTCCACTCCATAGGCCACGAACAAATCGAGGGCTACGGCGACGAGATGACGGTGGTCTTCGTCGGCCAGCCACACCCCGGGGCCCTACCCGACAACCTGCTCGAAGTCATCGTCAGCAAATGGCAGGACGGCCAGCTCCACGCCTTCCACGCCATGCCGCTGACCAGCCGGTGGCAACATCTCAGATACCAATAGACACAACCAACAAGGAGCCAGACCATGACCAACACACAGACACCCGCCGACAGGGCAGCACACGCCGAAGCACTCGACCGCATGGCCGACGCCGGCCAATTCACACCCATCGAAGGCACCCGGGTATACCGGGGCTACGACGCCGGCCCCCTGACCGACGACGACCTGCTCTCCATCTTCGCCGGCCGCCCCCGCGACGAACTCAAACAACCCACCAGCAAAACCTGGCAGGTACGCACCACCCCGGCCCTGGACCAATGGGCCGAAGCCGCCGTCAAAACAGAAGGCACCAACCTATCGGCACTGATCCGCCAAGCCACCGCCGAATACCTGGCACACCACTACCCAGGACTCCGAAGCCAGATGGCCTGACCCATCAGGGCAACATCATCAAGGGACCCCTCAACGGGGTCCCTTTTTCCATGCTCGGCTCGGCCGGGGTTGTGGTCATCGGCGGCTGCGCCTTGATGTCTGGCCGCCGCTGTCGCACGCCTGCGGCGTGCTGCTGAAG
>NZ_JACFRA010000018.1:0-1924 GCF_016101165.1 Bifidobacterium sp. W8114
TGAGTTCTCAAACCACCACCACACCAACAGCTCCAAGCCCTCCGAAGAGTTCTCATCACTGCCGGGCAGCAAGAAGTAAACTTACCACGAGCCGGGCAAAACGCAACCTGGCCCCTCCGAAAAGACCCTCAAAACAAGCTATAACAAGCCCTCAGACGGCGTGTCGTTGCATGTCCCTTTTTAACTTTAGACATCGCGAAGATGGGAACTCAGCGCACTGCCACGGCTTCATGCACACATTTTATTCACAAGGAGACGATCAGGCCCCAGCTCCATTGGCGTGTCGGCTTAGTCCCTTCATAGTCCTTTTGAACTCTGCTCATAGTCGGCTGTATCCAATGCGGAGTTCACCTTCCGTTCTCGACCGCCAGTCATCCACAGCCTACGAATATGAATGTTGATATAGATGTATGTTCGCGCACTATGTTGGTCTGCGAGTCATGGATTCTGTTGACGGATGGTAAGACGGGTGTATGAGCACAACAATTGCAGTACTGACCGGGGCGGGAATCTCGACTTCCGCCGGCATACCGGATTTTCGCGGGCCTGACGGGGTTTGGACCAAGCATCCCGATCAGATGAACGTTTATGACTTGGACCTGTTCATGAGTGACCGGAAGCAGCGGGAGTATTCATGGCGGTGGCAGAGGGAGTCACCAGTCTGGAAGGCCCAGCCCGGAGTAGCGCACAAGGCACTGGCCAGGCTGGAGCAGGCAGGCATGCTGAACCTGCTGGCTACGCAGAACTTCGATGCCCTTCACGAGAAAGCCGGCAACTCCGAGGATGTCATCGTCAACCTTCACGGGACCATCGGCAGTTCCCATTGCATGAAATGCGGTCAGGCATATCGGACGGCCGACATCATGGCCAAGCTCGATCAGGAACCCGATCCACACTGCCACAAGCCCATGCCCTACCAAGGCAACATGCCTTGCAATGGCATCATCAAGACTGATGTGGTCTATTTCGGTCAGGCCCTGCCCGAGGGAGCCATGGAAAAGAGCATGAGGCTAGCCAGCCAGGCTGATCAATTCTGGGTGATCGGCTCCACTTTGGAAGTGTATCCAGCAGCTTCGCTGGTGCCGGTGGCAGCCCAGGCGGGCGTGCCAATCACCATCATGAACATGGGCTCGACCCAATACGATTCCCTGGCAACCCGACTCATCCACGAACCTATCGAAGAGGCACTGCCCAAACTCGTCGACAAAACCATCGCCGGACAAGGATGATTCCCCAATCGCTCCGCGCAATTACTGGAACAGATCTGCGATCTGCAGGTTTCTGATGGGCCCTGCAAGAACCTGCAGGGCCCACTATGGCAATCCTTGAGCCGTCTTCCGTCTCACTACAGACAAACTCCACTTGTACCGGTCCCCTGTCAGCGTCGTTTTGGAACCCCGGCACCCCCTATCACGCGGATACTCTGCATCAGGAAGCGAACCTCTGCCCCAGAAGAAGGACAGCGAATCGATTCCGGAAGCCAAAGTCTTCCCGCCCGAGCAAAGTATGATGCCCTGGACATGCCCTAATCAGCACCGGCAGAGTCGATTCTTTGCTCCAAAACACCCATGGCCACGTCACAATGATCAGTGGGTACCCCGCTGGCTTCCAGCCATACATCCCAGCGGAGCCTTTTCATCCCCGATAGCATACTTTTAGTAGAGCCTAAGCCTGAAACGCCTTGTCCCAACAGAGCTCCGACGCTTCCAATATAGAATCTAAATCTCTGATAGTCACCAAGTAGATTAAACGTGTAATAGCCGAGCTCAAACTCGCCTGAAAGACATGATCACGAGTCCAAATTCATCGGGGAAAGCACCGGCGCCACTCGCCAGCGGAAAAACGACCGTTTTTGGAACAAATGGTGATTCCTGGAGAATTTGATTCTTTTTGTTGAATTGAGTGTTTCAAAACTCGTCTAAAA
>NZ_JACFRA010000019.1:0-1674 GCF_016101165.1 Bifidobacterium sp. W8114
GAGTGGCCCCCATCAACAGGGGGCCGGGAGCCGTCGCCTGGGGCCGGTCCCGGGCCTGCCGGCCCCTGGCCGGCAGGGGCAGGCTTACCGGAGGTCCTCCTCGTCTTCGTCCTCACCCCAGTAGGGGTAAAGCTGGTAGTCATAGCCGTAGTCGAGTCCGGCGGCCATCCATACGGTGTTGCTGACGGTGATGGTGCCCTGCTCGCCGGGGATGGGGGTGCCGGGGGTGAGCCAGTCGAGGCGGCCGGTCTGGTCGATGGAGGCGAAGTAGCCTTCCGTGCCCTGGCTGAGGTCGGCCCCCTGCTCCCATGCGGCGATGGCGTTGCGGCTGTCGCATTGGTGGGGGCCGTGGCTGTAGCGGCGGCTTATGCCGTTGTGGGCCATGTACCCTTGCCTGCCGTCGCGGCTCCATGCGAACGGGTGGGTGTTCTGCTCGCACACGGGGCCGTTGGTGGCCAGCCGGAAGTGCATGAGCACGGGCATGCTGGCCAGGGCGGCCCGGTTGCGGATGATGAAGCCCAGGGTCTTGTCGTTGTCCGGATTGCGGTACCGGTGCAGCTTCCGGCCGTCGAACCAGGCGACGCCCGCCCCGTCGGGGTTGGCGTCGCTCATCTGGGCGAGCTGAAGGCTGCTGGGCATGGCGCCGGCCCCGGCGGTGCAGATGACGCACATGCTCAGTCCACCGCCTTTTCGCGGGCCGATTCGGGCACCGCGTCGGCCCAGGCGGTGCGGCTGGCGGCTTCGATGCCCTCCGCCGTCAGGCTGGCGGGGTGGCGCTGGAACAGCCGCCACATGGTCTTAATCCACTTGATGGCCGGGAGGAGCTGTTCGGCGCTGTCGGCGTTCCATGGGCCGAACGTCCTGAGCTCGATGGTGTCGTCGTGGTCGTCGTTGACGGCCACTTCCTTGCCGTGGTAGTAGTCGGTGAAGCGGCACCACCGGTTCTGCTCGTGGTCCGCGTGCCGCATGTTCAGCCATGCGGCTTGGTTCGCGTCCAGCCCGTCAAGGGCGTGCGCCCAATCGGCGGCGTACTGGCCGCTGGCGCGGCTGATGTGGATGTGGCCGCCGGCGTTCTCCTGGCTTTTGCGGGGCACTATGCCGGCTATCAGGTCATGGAGTCTTGAAAGGGTCTGCGGGTCGGTGGCCAGCGGCTGGGTCTGGTACTCCCACCCTTCCCGGTCAAGGCTTCCGTCCATGCACCATCCGGCTATCAGGTCGCTGTCGACGAAGGCCTGATGGTCGTGCGGGCCGTCGACCTCGATTTCGAGGCCGATGGTCAGGTGCTCGTCGCCGGGGACGTCCTGGTAGGGGTCGTGGTATTCGGGTTCGAGGCTGTCCGTCTCGTGGGCGGCGCAGTCCGGGCACCATGGGTCGTCATCGTAGGGGTATTGTGCGCATTGGGTGCATACGGTGCTGTCGCATGAGTCGCAAATCAGGTAGCAGCCAGGGCAGAAGGTTTTCCTGCACGCGATGCATTTGATGGTGCATGCGCGGCATATGGGGGTGCCGCAGTGGTGGCATCGGCCGGCTACGGGCCGGTCTGGTGACATGCAGTATTCGCAGTGGGCGGCTTCCGGGCCGGGTTCGTCGCTTGGGTTGGTGTCGGTGTTGGTCATGTCTGCTCCTTGCTGTGTGTGGCGGGCTCCTCCCGCCTGACAACCTCCACCAGGCACG
>NZ_JACFRA010000020.1:0-1061 GCF_016101165.1 Bifidobacterium sp. W8114
GAAGTTTTGCTTTCAACCGGGTCTGGCACGCTCTCCAGGCCCTCGGCGCCCTCATCTCCCTGCTCCGCCATGAAACACTCCCTCTTTCCTCTAATCTCTGTCTCGTTTCAGGATCGGTGGTTAATTGGTCAGGCAAGCAGTGCCACCTTTCATACCCTTGGCGATGCGACTCTACTGCCCTTCAGAGCCTGCTCCCTGCTGCACATTCTTTCCGGTCATGCAGGGAGGTTTTCTCTGTCGTGATCGCGTCAAGACCGCAAACGACTTCATATTGCGACTGTGCAGTGAATCATCGATACACTGACATTCAGTACTGTATCAGCAAGCTGATTGCAAATCCTCTTATGATGCAAAATTTGATGTAATTCGATAGGTGAATGATTAAATGAGTATAAAAATTGCTGCCAAAAAACGTATGGATGTCCTAAGGGCAGACCAGGTCCATGCTCATTGCTTCTGCAGCGGAATGCGCTTTAAGAACGGGAAAATTCAGAGAAGGACAAGAATCAACCTTTCTAATACAATCAGTATCCCGTAGTTCAGACTTTCTGTCTTTGTGAGTATGTCTTAGCTTTGCCAGTAGAGTGGGGGGGGGGGGGAATTGTCGCCCACAGAGGTTTGTAGCAGATTGTCGGTCATCACTTTCATGTCCACATATGAAAAGCAAGGTCGATTGTCGGCCAGGGCATCTCGCGGTACCGCAATCTGCGTATCCATGTACGAACTGCAGCTGGATCCGATCATCAATATTATTGCAGCTTAGACAACTGCATTTGGTTGTGGTCACAAGAAGTGCGGCATTACCGATTGGTCGGAGCTGCATTGCGGATGGGGTTGTAAACCTTATTAAGAGCTGGTTCGCAATAGTGTCACGCGCAGCCTTATCTGTGATGGCTCGAGGCTCCTTTTAATTTTGCGTGAGTGATAATGAATTAATAGTTACCCTTCCGCCGGGTATGTCGCATGTGATACTCGGCGAAGAGAATCGGAGAAAGGGTTATGGGCGATAAGGACCGGAAGTCAGAAGTCGAGGAAGCAGGCGAAGAGGCCGAGTTCAATCA
>NZ_JACFRA010000002.1:0-469792 GCF_016101165.1 Bifidobacterium sp. W8114
AGTCAGATACCCCAACACCACACTCTGACCAACACACAACCAAACCCACACACAGAACCTAAAACAACGCGTTTAGTTCCTATAGACCTATTTCATGCATCTATCGTTCAGGACAACTGTCTGGCCACCCAGTCGACGATGTAAGGCGCTGTGTGCTCGATCTGATCGATGGCCACTTCGAACTCACGAGGGCCGCCATACCAGGGGTCCACCAGATCGATTCGGCTCTCCCGGCCCGGCGCCGGTGTGGGCAGATTCGGGTCAAAGCTGCGGTACAGGTGCACGGCGGAACGCTTGCCTGAGGGCAGCAGACGGAGCAGTGCGCGCATATGGTCGGTAGTCATGGGCAGGAGCAGGTCCGCGTCTTCTGCCTCCTCCCGGGTGATCCGGTGGGCGAAGTGATCGGCCGCAACCTCATAGCCACGCTCGCGCAGAACCCTCTGAGCACGCCGATCTATAGGGTTGCCAAACTCCTCATCGCTGACCCCGCTGGATTCCACCCTGACCTGGTCCTCATCCAGTCCGCGATCCTGAAAGAACTTGCGCAGGATGATCTCAGCCATGGGCGATCGGCAGATGTTGCCGGTGCAGACGGTCATGACGTTATAGGGGCCTTGTGAAGCCTTTCCTTCGGAATTCTGGCCCATCAATGCACCTTCCCATAGGTGATGTACCGGAACCGTGGGATGGCAGCCGCCTGGTCCGGTTTGGCAGGGGTCATCCATTGACTCTTGTCGCGCACCTGCCAGAATCGCTTGCTGACCAACTCCTCCATATCGGGCACAAAGACATCAGCTGGAGTCTGCAAATCAAGGTCGGTCACATAGGCCGCGTCAGACAGTGGAAAGAAGGTGCTGAAGACCCCTGCGCCGCCGATGATCCAGATTTCACTGCGATCCATCCCATCGTCGGGAATGGCTTCCTGCCGGGCCAGCTCCAGGGCATCGTCGGCAGCAGATACCACGGTGGCGCCCGGTGCCCGGAACCCTGGGTCACTGGACAGAATGATGTTATCCCTCTTGGGCAGTGGCCGCTCCCCCATGGAGACCCAGGTCCGCCGCCCCATGATGACAGGATGGGATACGGTCAGCTCCTTGAAGTGCCGCATGTCCTCGCTCAGATGCCAGGGCAGCGCATTGTGATAACCGATGGCGCCACGTCGACCGTCAGTGGCCTGCGCCTGCGCCCAGATCATATTGACCGATGAGCGGCGGCCTATCTCTTCTTCCTGATGCCGCCATTCCTCATCACCTAGAAGCCCGGCCTGACCGGGCTCGGGTTCGTGATAGCCGCTTCGACTATTGTCATGCTCCATCTGTTGCGTTCACTCCTCATAGTGAGTAGATATACGAGTACATTCTAATCTTCGGATTCGACGGTGCCCGTATTCGGCTCAGCGCACCATCAGACCGCCACTGGTGCCTTGATGGCGGGATGACATTGATAGTCCACCACCTCGAAGTCTTCGTACTGATAGGAAAAGATGGAGTCGGCCTTGTGGATGCGCATGGTCGGATAGGGATAGGGCTTGCGCGACAACTGCTCCAGAACCTGCTCCACATGGTTGTCGTAGATATGGCAGTCGCCTCCGGTCCAGACGAACTCCCCCGGCTCAAGACCTGCCTGCTGGGCCATCATCAGGGTCAGCAGGGCGTAAGAGGCGATGTTGAAGGGCACCCCCAGGAACATGTCGCAGGAGCGCTGATAGAGCTGGCAGCTCAGCCTGCCGTCGGCCACATAGAACTGGAAGAGCGCATGGCAGGGAGGCAGAGCCATGCTGTCAACCTGGGCTGGGTTCCAAGCAGTGACGATCATTCGACGGGAGTCCGGGTGGGTGCGTATCAGATCCAGCACCTTGGCGATCTGGTCGATGGTGTGATTGGGGTCCTCCGGCGTCGGGGCTGGCCAGCTGCGCCACTGGACCCCATAGACCGGTCCCAGATTCCCGGTTTCCGGGTCGGCCCACTCGTCCCAGATATGCACACGGTTCTCCTGCAGCCAACGCACGTTCTGCGACCCCTTCAGGAACCAGAGCAGCTCGTAGGCGATGCCTCGGAAGTAGACCTTCTTGGTCGTGATCAGGGGGAAGGAATGCGATAAGTCGAAGCGCATCTGCCGCCCGAACAGCGATATGGTCCCAGTGCCCGTCCTGTCGGACTTCAGAGTGCCTTCGCGCAGGATGGTGCGCACCAGATCCTCATAAGGGGTGGGAATGTCCGAGTCGGGACGCTCAGGGATACGTGTACGGATGCGCTGCAGTTCTTCCGATGTCAAGGCCATGCGGCCATACTATCAAGTCCTCGGTCAGCTGAGCGCGCCCCGGTGACGAATCGCACAGTCCGGGTTAGATTGGAGGAGCAGGTCCGGCCACAGGGTCGGATCCGGATGACGCACCCGTCCGGGTGCTGAACAAGGAGGAACAGATGGGCAAGAGACTTTGGGTTGAACGCGACAAGGACGGAACCTGGAACGCCTATGGCGACAACGGCGCCCACATCACCTTCGGCAAGGGCGAGGATCAGTTCAACCCCGGCGACCTGATGAAGATTGCTCTGGCCGCCTGCGGAGCCCTTTCCAGCCAATTCGCCGTGGAGAGCGCCCTAGGTAAGGGCAAGGGAGCGAAAATCGTGGTGGACGGCACCTATGACGCCGACGATGACGCCTACCTGAGCTTCGATGAGCAGGTGGACGTCGATGCCACTTCTGCCAGGCTGGCCCAGGAGGATGCAGACAAGTTGGAGGAGCGGATCCGCCGCCATATCGCCAAATCCTGCACCGTGGCACACACCTATCAGCGGGAGACCCCGGTCAGGATCTCCGTCAAGGTTCGCCACTGATCCGGCAACAGTAGAGGAGCGGGGACCTCCAGGTCATGGAACTTCGGGGTCCCCGCTCCTTGTCATTGCTTTTTCCGGATTGTCCTGCCCCTACTCCTCGTGTTCGGGGTCTATGGTCGACTCCAGGTCAGCCAGCTGTTCAGGCTTGGCCGAATCCACAGAGACCTGCTCCACGCCGGTAATATCAGCCACATTGGTAGTTTCGGCAGCATCCGCCGCGGCCTTGAGCCCGGACTCCTCTGCCTCCACGTACTTACGCGGCACCACGTAGACGGGGCTGACGGCATGCTGCAGGAGCCCCTGGCTGGTCGATCCCAGCAGGAGCCCGGTGAAGCCGCCTCGACCACGTGAGCCGACCACAACCACGTCATGGGTCTTGCTGGCCTGGGTCAGAGCCTCCACAGCCGAGCCAGGCACCACGGTCTTGTTGATGCGCAGATTCGGGTAGGTCTTCATGAGCGGTTCGATTCGGGTATTGAGGTCATCCAGGTAGGAGTCCATGACGCTGCGCTCCTCGGCCGAACCCGTACCAGTCAGCCCGGAGATATTGGGCACTGCCGACATGACATCAAGTTCGGCATTCCAGCTGTCGGCGAATGCTGCGGCGATCTGCAGGGCCTTAAGGCCCCACTTGGACTCGTCGGAACCCACAGCAACCCGCTTGATGTCGTTGCTCAGGTGCATCAGGTTGCCGTCGTCGTCGGTGTAAGGAACCACCACGATAGGGCAGTAGGCGTAGGCGGGCAGGCTGGAGCTGGTGGTGCCCAGCAGACGCTCGGCCAGGCCGCCCTTGCCCCGGTTCCCAATGACAATCAGTCGGTAGTTACGGCTCAGCTCCACGAAGACCGATGAGGGATCCCCCGTCACGATCAGCGTGGCTGCACTAACCCCCTGCTCATCGGCGATTGCCTTGGCCTTGGAGAGAATCTCCTGGGCGTCGTTGTGAGCCGCTACATCGTCTCCCATGGTGGTGTAGGTCGCGTCGAAAGAAACGGCCGCATATGAGGGAAGGGAATATGCGCAGACGATTTGCAGGGTCAGCCCTGCATGCTTAGCGTAGTTGGCGGCCCACCATGCCGCCTTGTAGCTGGCGTCCGAGCCATCGACGCCTACCAGAACAGCCTTGTCGTTGCTCATCCGACGACCTCCTTATAAAACTTGGCGATGACAAACCGACATCGCTCTTTCTGTCAGAATATCGCATGCAGACCTGATCAATAAGTTGGCAAGGGCCAACACGCGAGGAACTTCGACTCTGAATATGCAAAACGCCCCACAAGGGGGCGCTGAGACTTCATTCGTAACTTTCTCTCAGACCAGACGACGATACTCGAAAGCCCGATAAAGCTTCTCAACCGTTACGGTCCGACCGACATCCGGGGCATGAATCATGCGGCCACCACCGACATAAATGCCTACATGGCTGCCCTCAGGAGTCACAATCAGGTCGCCAGGAGCAGGATCCGTGACCGGCACACCCACTGAACGTTGCGCATCGGCTGTGCGGGGCAGGCCAATACCGAAGTGAGCGAAAACATACTGGGTGAATCCGGAGCAGTCAAAGCCCGTGGCCGGACTGGTCCCACCAAACACATAAGGAATCCCCTGGAACTGAAGGGCGTAGTTGACCACATCTGCACCCCTGCCAGTGGCCGGCACATCAGTGATTGCACTGACGGTACTGCTACGGGCAGCCGAACGACTGACCTGCTGCGAGGACTGGTTCCGACTGGCTGCAGCCTGTGCCTGTTCCTGAGCCTGCTGGGCCTTGGCTTCAGCATCCTTCTCGGCCTGAGACTTGGTGGCAGGAACGTTCAAAGACTCAATGCCACCCCAGCTGCTGTCCTTTTCGACGGTGGTAGCCGTCGACTCGGTCAACAGGTCTGCACGCACCTTGCTGCCGGGGGTGAATGAACGCGACGAAGTAACTACGGCTTCACTGCCGTCACTGGCCTGGGCCACGGCGGGTATACCGATGGAAAGCATGCCACAGATCGTGGCTGCTGCCATCATGCTCACATACTTGCGTGTTTTTTTCATCGGGCACGATTCTATCACGTATTACAAACAAGAACCATCTAAAAGAACCAACTAGAAAGACTGCAATCCGCGCAGCCAAGAATCAGTAATGGATGTAGCTCAAAGCGTGCACATTGGACAAGGTACGAGAGTAGGTCTTTCCGTTCATGCTGGCACTGCACTCGGAGGTGACGATGGACCCGTCAGGGTTGATCTTCTCGACGATGGCCACATGGCCGTAGGTGGAATCCGAGCCCTCCTGACCGGCTTGGAAGACCACGATGTCGCCGACATTGCGCGGCGTGTTGTCCACCCAATAGCCCAGGGAGCGGGCAGAGCCGGACCAATCCTTGGCATTGCCCAGATGCGAGCCCACCGGCAGACCCAGCTGGTGACGCCGGACATAGGCCCACCAGGTGCACTGGCTGAACTCGTAGGCGTTGCCCGCATCTCCAGTGGCATGATCGGGATTGAACCCTGACGGCAGAACCGATCGGTTGGCATCCATCAGCACTGCCACATTCGGATTGTTGGCCAGAGATTTGGACATCTGTCCGGCATCGAGTTCGGATTCGCCCAGCTCCCAACTGCCTTCATTGCGTTGTGAAGCCGTTGCCAGGGGCTGGCGGTAATCAGAACGAGAGACCCTTGCACCACTATCATTTGCGCTGGAGGAACCGGCAGAGGATGAGGGGGTGACCAAATTAATTGCGACACTGTCGGCCAATGGCAGGGACCAGTCGCCCCGAGCCTGAGTGACAGCCATGGAGGAAGCGGCGGCACCGACCAGGACGGTCAGGGCTGAACCTGTCATGAAATGAGAGCGACGGGCTGATGCCTTGGCGGCCAGACGAATGGAACGACGGGTTCGGGGGGCCACCTCGTTGAGCTTGGCCGCCAGGGCATCATCAAGGTCATCAATGCCCACTGCCTGGGTTACGCCTGACGCGCGGCCGGTCGACCAACTGCCGACACCTGCGCCTCGCCTGGCCGAAGCCCTGTGCGCAGCATGCTTCATCTAGAATCACTCCCGTTTATGTTCCGACGCGACTTTCGTGTCGTATCACGAACCATCACAAGGCAACACCATACCGCAAGCGAGAACCCAGACCAAATGACCTGAATTGTCCATACGGGTGTACTCAAGCATGGCTTCGGTGGTCGCTCATCTTCGACAACCACGGAATACGCTAGGATTATACGGACATGAGGCGGACATAGGCAAACCCGTATGCGTTCCGTTCGCCACGGCGTGTCCCACGGTTTTGAACCCTGCCCGGTCCACCCTGAGCGAACCGGGCCCATACGGGGTCAGACCGGGGTCGAGGCCAGGAGGAAAGACCCGCCGGCACCGTCGGAATCCTCCGGCATGGTGATGTCGACACGACCATCCTCGGAGGGAATGAAGAGGGCCCTCCCCTGGTCCAGTACACAGGACTGGTCGGCGGCTGCGCAACGGATCCGACCGTCAGTGCAGACGATGATACGTGGTCCACGGCGCGGAATCATCAGGTGGCGGGGCCCCAGACGCTCTATCAGATCCCCGTAGCGCTGCTGAAGCCTGTTGAGCAGGGGCCAAGTGGCTCCACCCTCCTCCACATGCCCGTATACCAGCATGTACTCATTGATCTTGGGCCGGTAGGTCACCATGTTGTGCATGATCAGGGTGGCGATCATGGAGCTGGAGGGGTCAATGGGGGCCGAAGGCTGGCAGTCCAGGCTGTGCAGGAGGTTGGGAATATCCCGATGTTTGGGGGTCATGCCGGCCCTGAGCACATTGTCTGAGTTGGTCATGATCTCCGCCGCAGTGCCGTGGATGTAAGCGTGAGGGGTCCCGGCGGGGATATAGACCGAATCGCCCTCCTCCAGATCCACAGGGTTGAGCATGAGCAGACAAAGAACGGCCGGGTCATCCGGAAAGGCCCGTGCGGCACATAGGGCATGGTCAAGCACGGCTCCCGCCCGCCTGGACCGTAACCGTCCGGTAGCAGCCTCCAAGGCTTCCTCCAGACCTCGGGCCGCCCCCGGCTCGGCAGTCACGGCAGCATGGAAGGCCCGGAAGATACGTCGGCGGGAGTCCGGCCAGATCAAGGAGGAGACCGGCATCATGGCATCGGCAGAAGCGAAGCGCACCGGTGGGACCCCCAGGTGGAAGGTACGAGCGGTCAGCGCCTGGGTCATCAGCTCGGCCAGAGGATGATCCACGGCGCGCAGGAGGGTCAGCTGTGTTGAGATGGTTGCGAAGCCTACACAGGCCTGGAAGGGCTCCAGGGCCACCACCATCTCGTTCTTGGCCAGACTGTCGTGAAAGGATCGGCTGGGATCGTCGTCGGGCACTCCCAGGGCATTCTCACGGTTGAAGCCGGCACGAGCCTCGAAATCAAGGGGATGCACCTGCAGAGACAGAGGGATGCGGGCCGAGATGATCTTGAACAGGTAGGGCAGGGTGGGACCGAAGAGGCGGGAGTCGCGCTCCCCCAACATGGCCATGGGATTGCGGCGAATGGCCTCGGTCAGCGGCATGAGCGAGCCGTCGGGCAGCGTCAGCGGTGAAGGGGATTCGGTGTGCCCGCTGAACCACATCTCCGCCAAGGTATCCCCTTGGCGCTCGTCTGGCTCGTGTAGATGGAACATGCGCTGCAGTCGGTCATGTGAGCCCCAGGCGTAGTGCTTCTCCACAGCTTGGATCGGATACACACACTCCCCTTTCCACGGGAAATCCCTCCATGGGCCGGTGCATACGAACCCACCAATCCCCGTCATAATAAGACAAGGGCCGAAGCATGGGCAAGGCGTGGGGGTCGCCGCATGTCATTGCAAACGGTACAGTGGGGGTATGAAGCTGGCTCCCATTTTCGACCCGGCCGCCCGCAGACCATCTCCTCGGCCCGTGCAGGTGGATCTGCGACGAATCTTCCTGCTAGGCACTGGGGCATGGATTCTGGCCCTTGCCGTGGTGGGCATCCTGGCCCTGACCGGAATGACGGTCACCAAGCCCCTTATTGTCTGCCTGTCCGGGGTTGGCGTGGGCATCCTGCTAATGATATGGGAGCATTTCAATCGTTGGGATTATCGCCGTCTTGCCCAACAACCGGATCCTGAGCCAGAGGAAGCATCAGCGTAAAGGTGCTCCCCTCCCCCGGCGCACTCCAGACCGTGACCGAGCCATGGTGGGTCAGGGCTACATGCTTGACGATGGCCAGCCCCAGACCGATGCCTACGGCAGTCTCTTCATTCTGATTGTCGGCGCGGTAGAAGCGCTCGAAGATCCTGTCCTGGTCAACCTTGGATATGCCTCGGCCGTGGTCGACCACCCTGATTTTTGCGTAGTGCCCGTCATTGGAGGACTGTGCCACCAGGGAGACAGTGGATCCGGAATATGAGTATGAGATAGCGTTCTCCACCAGCTTGGCCAGAGCCACTTCGATCTGTTGCCCGTCGCCGTGAATCGTCAGTGGCTGGTCGCATCGCCATCGCAGGGCCACATGGGCCCGATCAGCTCTACCCTGCTCATCCTGCACCACTGCCCGTATCTGCTCAGCCACGTCAAGCACGTTCTCCCTGCTAGGCTTGATCCGCTCCTGAGCCCGGATCAGCAGAAGAAGATCCTTGAGCACATGCCCCAGATAGGCACTGTAACGCTGAACCGAAGAGGCATCCTTGGAGACGCTGCGCAGGTGGTTGCGAAGCAGTTCTGGGTCATCCCCCTCCAGGAGTGAGGTGGTTTTCAGCTGCGCCGCCAGCTCCTCCAGGGCCTGAACCGGCTTGAGCATCTGCTCGGATACATTGGTCATGAAAGCGTCCCTGGTCCGAACGAACCTGACCGAATCGCTCACATCATCGATAAGCACGACGACCAGGGACTCGTCGATACGCCCAAGAGTGATCTTGAGCCAGTTCCGTCTGGATACCGCCTGGGCCTGAACATGGGTAGCGTCCCCAGGATCTTTGGTCTCGTCAATATCCCAATCATCGGATTCCGTGCTCTCGGCTGCGGTATCCAGAGCGAATTCGGTGGGCGTTCGCGTAATCAGATTAAAGCTGCGCCGACCGCCCGAATGCCGTACCTGCGCGATGGCTTCCATGATCTTCGGATCCACAATCTCGTCGTTGCTGACGATTCCCAGCCTGTAGGCATCCGGGCTGGAACGAACAACTTCGTCATCGCCATCGACCACAACCGTGGCGGCGGGGATAACCGCCAGCAAGGCCTGGGTCGAGCCCTCCAAAGCCTCGCCGTCGGCCTGTTCACCATCCTTGCTCCGGTTGCCTACAAGGCTGCGTAGGCAATCCATGAACCGTCTCATAAAGACTTCCCTCCAGTCCGGCGCCGATCCCGGACGCTGCGACATCAGCCGAGTCTCATCGGCAGTTCCGGCTTCATTCTCGCATATCCGACAGTGATTGCCGCCCCAAGAGCCGACATTCTTCGATGCTGGCTTTTTCTTGCCACCTTGGTCACATAGACTGGAGTCATATCGTTGACCGAGGCCGAAAGGGAAGAACAATGCGCGTGATTTTCAACGAGGAGCTGGGGCTGGTGGCCGACGATCTCGATCGGATGGCCGCCAAGGTTCGCGATGCCATCAAAAAAGCCGGACGATCCCTGATGGACTGCGATGTGGAGACGGCCCAGGAGGTCATCGACGGGGATGCCGACATAGACAACCTCCAGGCCAGCATCATCGATCAATGCATCAGACTCCTGGCAAAACAGAGCCCCGTGGCCACTGATCTACGAGTGGTGGTCTCCACACTGAGCCTGTCGGCCACCTTCGAACGCATGGGAGACCTGGCCAGGCACATCGCCGAGACGGCAAGGCGCTCCTACCCCGAGCCGACCCTGCCCTCCGAGGTCATCCCACTATTCAAACAGATGCAGAACTTCCTGGATGTCATGGCCGACCGCCTGGTCGAGATGCTCTCCGACAGAGACACGACCATAGCCGAGCAAATCATCTTCAGCGACGACCAGATGGACAAGCTCCATCAGCAGACATTCGGCTACGCCCTATCAGACGACTGGAAAGGAACCAGACAGCAGCTGATCGACCTGGTCCTGGTGGCACGGTTCATGGAGCGTCTGGGAGACCATGGCGTCTCGGCGGCCCGGCGCGTGGTCTACATCGTCTCGGGCTTCGACCCCTCCAAGGATCCAAAGGATCTCGACCTCGATCTGGACTGAGCAAACAGAAAAGAGTCGGCCTGCCACCTGACAGTCTGTCGGGCGGCGGGCCGTTTTTCACTTCCCAACCGCCAGGAATAAATACGAAAGGCGGTGCCTTCCACATAGGGAAAAGACACCGCCCAATCAGCTTGGATAATCTACATCCAAAGTCCGATTCACATCATCATATAGGTCTATCCGAAGAATCTCACTTCTGGCCCTGGGCCGCCACAGCAGCAGCACCGGCTGCGGCTGCCTCCGGATCCAGGTACTCGCCGCGAGGCTTGACGGGCTTGAAGTTCTCGTCAAGCTCATAGACCAGGGGAATGGCCGTGGGGATGTTGACCTTGGCGATCTCATCCTCAGTCAGGTTGTCGAGCATCTTGACGATGGCCCTCAGAGAGTTGCCATGGGCGGCAATCAGGACGGTCTTGCCGGTCTTGAGCTCCGGGACAATATCGCTCTCCCAGTAGGGGGTCACGCGCTTGACCACGTTGGCCAGTGCCTCGGCACGGGGCACGGGGGCTCCTGCATATCGAGGATCATGGGACTGCGAGTATTCGTCGTCAGGGTCGATCTCGGGCGGCGGAGTGGCATAGGAACGACGCCAGAGCATGAACTTCTCGTCGCCGTACTTCTCGCGGATCTCGGTCTTGTTCTTGCCTTGCAGGGCTCCGTAGTGACGCTCGTTCAGCCTCCAGTCGCGCTTGACGGGGATCCAGAGACGGTCGGCCTCGTCCAAGGCGATGTTGGCGGTGTTGATGGCGCGGCGCAGCAGGGATGTGAAGACGATGTCGGGCAGAACACCCTTATCCTTGAGCAGCTTGCCGCCCTTGCGGGCCTCCTGCTCGCCCTGCTCGGTCAGCGGGACGTCCACCCAGCCGGTGAACTGATTGGTGTTGTTCCATGCGCTCTGGCCGTGCCTGAGCAATACTAGTTTGTAGGTCATAGTGAAAATTCTAAGACCTAAGAGGGACTGTTTGGCGGACCTACCTCGCCTTGAAGCAGTCCCTTAAAGCAGACAGACACCCAGCCAGCAGAACCCTGTCAGCAAATCAGTATAACCCGACAGCGCAAAGGCCCTGCTGAAGCGGTTTCGACAACTGGCCACTGTGGTCGCAACGGCCATCGCCAGAATAGGCAGCAGGCAGAGCAGACGAGGCCAGGCGACTGCAAGGGAACCATTTGAAAGGGACCACGACTCGACGACGCCCAGAATCACGGCCAGGGCATAGCAGGACCCCATCAGAATCAAGGTGCCTCTGGCTCCGATAAAGGAAGACAGCGTGTACTTGCCGGCCAACGGGTCCGCATCAATGTCGCGATAGTTGTTGATCTCCAGAACGGGAATGCAGATAAGACCGCCAACCAGGGCGCCGATGAACCCGTGACGGTCGACACCGCCGGTCTCCAGGTACTGGGTGGCCAGCACGCCCACCAGGCCAAAGAAGATCATGATGCTCAGCTCGCCCATGGCCCTATAACCGTAAGGGTGTTTGCCTCCCGTGTAGAACCAGGCTCCCAGCAGGCAGAAGACACCGACCAGGATCATCCACCAGTGGCCAGTCACCCCGCACAGGATCAGACCGGACAGGCAGGCCATAAGGATGTTGAGATAGGCGGACAGCAGGACCTTCCGAGGCTCCACCCCACCGGCCACCCCTCGTCTGGGCAAATCAGGCACCGCCCCATCAGCGCCAGCGCCTGAAAGGCTGCTCCGGCCCTCGTCGGTACCCCTTATTCCGTCAAAGTAATCATTGGCCAGATTGCAGGTACTGTGGATGAATACAGCCGTCAGACAGCATAAGAGAGCAATCAGCCAGAAGCGCGCATCCGGCCCCGACCCTTGGCTGAGCAGCTGCCGGAGGGCCACCGCCGTGCCGATCAGAACCGGCGTGGGCGAGCAGAGCAAGGCCGAGGGTCGCAGTGCGTCCTTGTATTCCCGAAGTGTGATGAACATGATTGCCTGATTATCCACCAAATCGCTTGAAGGCCGGTCTGCTCTCTTATGAGAGTATCAAGATTTTCACAGCTGCAGGAGCAGACCAGCCGACCAGCACAGGGCAGAGACCAGGGTGCCCTTGCCTGCCATGCCAAAGGCCTTGGGCACCTGGCCACGGGCAAAGGTTCGACAGATCAGCAGGAAGACAGCGGCCACTGGCAGCAGGATCAGCACAAGAGGGAAGCCCGGCAGGCCATGTCGCATGACAGCCGGAACGAACTGAATCAGACTCAGAACCAGGCTCAGGATGTAGACCAGGTAGATGGAGATGGCTGCTGCCCGCGCCCCAACCAGAACCGCATATGTGTGTTTGCCGGCAAGGCGGTCGTCGTCCAGGTCCCGATAATTGTTGAGCATGAGCAGGCCCACGGCGTTGAGCCCGCAGACGCAGGCACCCAGGACACCGGCGGTATCGACCCTGTTAATGAGAAAGTACTCGGTGCCCAGGGTGGCCACCAGACCGAAGAAGATGAAGACGCTGACCTCGCCCAGCCCGTGGTAGCCGTATGGATGCGGGCCGCCCACGTAACACCAGCCGGCGACCAGGCAGCAGATTCCGACCAGGATCATCCACCAGTGACCGGTCAAAGCCATGACAGCCAGACCCATCAGGCAGGTGAAGGCCGCCGAGATCATGGTGGCGTACAGCACCTTCCTGGGCGGCACACCGGCGGCGACCAGACGTCTGGGCCTGCCGGAGGTGGCTTCCTCGCCGCCTCGGCCTGAGTCAGTTCCGCGAACACCATCGGCATAGTCATTGGCGAAGTTGGCTGCGATCTGCATAGACAGGGCGAGCAAGACCAGCAAGACCACGATCAGGGCCAGCCGTCCCGGCGTGGTCGCCTTCAGGGCAGGGTCGACAGGCGTGGGCGAGCAGGAGCTGGTGCACTGTTCCAACAGCCGTGACCGCTTCAAGAGTGCAGCTGAAGCGCCCACGCAGACAGGCGCCACCGAGGCAGGCAGCGTCCGGGGACGCATGCCATCCATCCAAAGCCTGATATTCATGACCGTCCCTCCCTTGTTATCATCTCAGACCATCTCAGATCAGTGGCTTAACCAGGGGGAAAGTGATGGTCTCACGGATGGACGCACCGGTAAGGGCGATCAGCAGACGATCGATGCCCATGCCCATGCCGCCAGCAGGAGGCATTCCTACGCCCAGGGCCTCCAGGAAGTCCTCGTCAATGTCCATGGCCTCGACATCGCCACGGCTGGCCATCTTGGCCTGCTCGACGAACCGCTGCCGTTGGACCACCGGGTCGTTGAGCTCGGAGTAGCCCGTGGCCAACTCGAACCCGCGAACGTAGAGGTCCCACTTCTCGACCACGCCCGGCTTGGTGCGGTGGGCCTTGACAAGGGGCGAGGTCTCGACCGGGAAATCACGCACGAAGGTCGGCTCATACAGCTTGTCCTGCCAGAAGTGCTCCCAGAGGTGTTCGACCAGCTTGCCGTGGTTTTCGGCAGGCTCCTCCTCCAGGCCCAGCCTGTCAGCGATGGTCCGCAGATGGTCCGCACTGGTCTGCGGGGTGATCTCCTCGCCCAGGGACTCGGAAAGGGACTCATACATGCTGATCTGACGCCAATCACCACCGAAGTCGTACTGGCTGCCATCCTGCAGGGTCACCTTCAGCGATCCAGCCGTGGCCATGGCCGCCTTCTGGATCAGCTCCTTGGTCAGCTCCCCGATGGTGTCGTAGGTGCCATAGGCCTGATAGGCCTCCAGCATGGTGAACTCCGGGGCATGGGTGGCATCCACGCCCTCATTGCGGAAGTCGCGGTTGATCTCGAAGACACGCTCAATGCCGCCGACCAGGCAACGCTTGAGGAAGAGCTCAGGCGCAATGCGCAGGTAGAGGTCGATGTCAAAGGCATTCATATGCGTGGTGAATGGCCGTGCCGCAGCGCCGCCATGCACAGTTTGGAGCATGGGGGTCTCGACCTCCATGAAGTCGTGGTCTTCGAAGGTACGCCTCAGCGAGGAGACGGCCTTGGAACGACGACGGACCATGGCCCGCACATCCTCATCGGCAATCATTGCCAGGTAGGGCTTGCGGGTGCGCTGCTCCTCGGTCAGCTCCTTGTGAAGGGCCGGCAGCGGCTGCAGGGCCTTGGCCGCGATGTTCCACTCAGTGGCGAAGATTGAGAGCTCACCGGTCTTGGAGGCGACCACGCGGCCGCGCAGGTAGAGGTGGTCGCCCAAGTCGACCAGCTGCTTGAACCGCTTCAGAGAATCAGCGCCAATCTCACGCTTTGAGATCATGCCCTGGATGCGGGTGCCATCGCCCGCCGCCAGTTGGACGAAGCAGAGGCCGCCGCCGTTGCGCAGGAAGAGGACCCTGCCGGCGATGCCAACCACATCCTCGGTCTCCTGGCCAGGCTTAAGGCGGTCCTGATACTTACGGCGCACATCCTCGATGCGGTCGGTCACATCCAGATGGACCGGGTAAGGCTCGACGCCTTCCTTGAGCATGAGCGCCCTCTTGGCCACACGCATGCGCACCTGTTCGGGATGGCCTTCAGCGCCGTCCGTCAGGTTGCCGGGATCAATGGCGTCGTCCAACTGGGCGCCCTGATCGATCTTCTCCGTGATGGCCATATCCTGATCAAGCAGTGCCTGAGCACGCTCGACCGTCGTCAGACGAGGGGTTTCTTCCGATGAGTCATTCATAAATCGCTATTTTACGCATGAGCCGGTACTTGGCCCCAGGCACCGCTGACCAGCAAGCGATCGGGGCTTCGCGCCGCGCAGACGATGGCGTTTGGCCGACGGTACGTGTACTATATAGAACGTTGTCACGGGGTATAGCGCAGCTTGGTAGCGCGCTTCGTTCGGGACGAAGAGGCCGGGGGTTCAAATCCCCCTACCCCGACAAATTATCCTGGTCCGAATGGGCCGGGATTTCAACGTTTAGAGCACATCACGCAACCGGCGAAACCGATTTTGAGCGCACTTTGCAGCAGCAACTCGTTCATCGACCCCCCCCCCCACCGAATCCAGGTCATCGTTGAACAGATTCGCATACGCATCCAAGGTCATCGCGGCCAACGTGTGCCCCAGCCGCCGCTGGATGGCCTTCACGTTCGCCCCGCTCTTGACCATCAGGCTGGCCGCCGTGTGTCGTAGGTCATGGATGGTCATCCGTTTTCAACCCGGCCGCATCGCACGCACGGGCAAACCACTTGCCGCCGTCCTTCGGCGACACCGACTTCATGTAGCCATGAAAGCTCCCCGTGAACAGCAGCTTGTCAGGGCCGCGCCCGCCGATCAGCCGGTTCAGCCAGTCGTCGAGGATGGCGGGAAACACAAGGCTGTGCTCGCCTTTGGTGCCGTCCAGCCCGCAACCTGAGTCGTGGTGTTTGGCATGGACAAGCTCGTAGCAAAAGGCGCAGCGGTATTTCGTGCAGCATAATCATGCGGTTCTTTTCCCAGTAGAACCCGCATAAATGCGGGGCAAGTGTGCGCTCTTCAATCCTGACTTCAAGCATTGTTGCTTCGCGCAATAAATCAGCCATATCAGGATGTCTCATGCCCGCTTTCTCCCTCTGCATCTCAATCTCCTGGGGTCTACCTTTCCATCGCCGCATTGGGATCATGTAGAGCGGCTATATCGAAATCTTCCGGATGATCCGCAACCCGATCCAGCTTCGCTGCTCTGCTCTTTTGTTCTTCGTTTTGCCGGCTTAGCTACAATACTTGCTCTAGCGTTGAGGCTAGATTGAGATTGAAGAATTGGCACAGCGCTATAAACTCACGCAAAGAAGGCGACCCATGCCTGCAATTGAAAAGGTCGCTGACTCTTGGCGCACTTACGTCGATGGCACGGGCGAGCGCGTGGTCTGATATTTGAAACGGTGACTCATCTCGCTTTTCGGAAATAAGTCCCATAACCGTAATATCAGCCAACGTCCAAACGCTCGCGTAATTTGCCGTGGCAATCAGATCAGACATGTAACAATTTTTTATCAATCGCAACACAAGTTTGACATAGTGAGAGAAAAATCTTACTGGCCTGCTGCTCGGACCATAGACGTGCTTCGCAAAAAAGTACTGATCAACGAGCAATTCAAAACCGAACTGGGCATCAGCGCTGCGCATAGCCAGACCAACACTGAACGCCCGGTTTGAAGCCGACGACATGAGGCTCAGCAAGTTCATACAGCTGTCGAAAGAAGTCGGTGTCGATCCAAGCGAAGCACTCAATGGCTGCGACGGGGAGTCTCCGGCATCATCGGCGCCCGCAGGGAAGGAGAAGGGATCAAAAGGCTAGTCTTGCCCAAATCCTTTTTGACCTGCTCGCGAATCTTGACGACATGATAGGGCGGATCATCGTTGCTGGGCGGCCAGAGCCTCTGAAACAGGAGCAACCCGTGCCCTTTCTGCGTCATGCTGGTCGGCAGGGGCTTCCACCCTCGGCGGCTCCTTCCACAACGGACACTACACGCTGTCCAAGCCGTGGCCCGACGAGGTCATCCAGCCGTACCGGCAGGTCTGGGAGCATATCCTGGGCAACCACGGGTCGGGGACTTCCGTCCCCGGCAAGACCGCGTTCCCCTCGTCGTGGAGCGAGAAGCGCGTCAGGCATGAGGTCCTGGAGACCGCGGCGGCACCCGACCTTGTCAGGAGCATGAAGGACGGGAGCCGGGAGGACAGGTATAGGCTGGTCGGTGAGGAGATCATCCGCGTGTGGCTGTAGAAGAAACGGAACACCCGTGGACGGTACATGATCAACAGGCGTTCCCGACGGTGGGCAGGGAGAAGGAGATGGCATGGCGACTGATCAGCAGGCAGCACAGGCCTTCCGCCGGCTGAGGCCCTACCTCGCGCCGGTCATGGACGAGTGGGAACTCACCGCGCTTGACGGCGGTTTCGAGGCCGGGGAGCCGTATTTCGCCTTGTCCTACGCCGTGGCGTCCATCCCCTCGTATCAGGTGGACGTCCCCCGTGACGTGCTCGCGCAGGCGTTCTCCTGCCTCAACGAGGACGACCGGGAGGAGTACGCGGACATCCTGAAGGGCGTGACGACGTAACCCGGGCACACTTGTAATTGCTTTCCAGGCCATCCCTTACCGGGGTGGCCTTTTCCATGCCCTGACGGGCCATCGAGTTTTCCGCGGACCCCGCACGCCGCGTCGCTAATCGTGCGTCCGATTGGAGCAACCATGCCCATGCATTTCATCCACCGTTTCGACAGGCCCCACATGCGTCTGGCCGACTCCCCGCAGGGGGAAGCCGGTTCCGGCGGAGGCCAGCCCGGTCCGGATAACACGCGGATCCTCGCACAATCTGAGACTCAAGGCACAGCGACAGCCACCTCCAGCATCTACGCAGTACGATACGGCTCCTCGGAAGGCGACCAGGCGGTCACCGGCTTGACCAACGGGGGCGTCAACGTGCAGGATCGGGGCCAGCTGCAGGACAAGCCCGCCTACCGCATCCGCATCGAGTTCTTCGTCGGGCTGGCCGTTTTCGGTGGCAAGGCCGCCACACGCCTGAAGGGGTCATCAATGGCTAGCAGGAAGACCGCCGGCACAGCTGCCAAGAAGCGGGCTGAAGCGGAGCCGACCCTGGCCGTCACACCAAACGAGCCCGTGCAGGAGGTCACCGCCCAGGAGCTCGACAAAGAGAAGGAGCCGCCCGCGGCCCCAGACTATTCCGCGGCGGTTGCGCGCGCCGGCCGTTACGAAGCTTTTGAAGACGGATGTATGTAAGAATACTAACCTCGCTATTCTCTTTCTCTTCTTAAAAAGCAAAAGCGATTCTCGTTTTTCTCGCGTTTTATAAGTTCAAGGATCACAGCCCCGACGATTCTGAAATTTCCTGCTGCATTAATATTGAGGTTCCTCGGCACATAATAACCAATCACCAACATTCAGGTGTAGCATATAAACAAATATTCTGTTCAAAGGAGCATAATGCGGATCTTAGCCTTTGACCTCAAAGGACTTCGTTTATACGACAAGGGCGCACTACGCATGATCCTGTTCGCCGAGGATAGGATTACCGATGGCAGCTTCACCCATCGCCTTCAGGGCACCACCTCACCGCTTGGCATCGTCACAGCCATTGGCATCTCCGGCATCAATGCCTCCGGCAAAACCACTGATCTACGTCTACTTTCTCTAATCATCAACATTGCCAGGGGCGCCTCATTGGGTACTCAACGCTCCACCATCGATTCGCTGATGGACATTCTTGAGCCTACGATTACAGCACGCATTATCTTCGAAGAAGACGGCGATGCTTGGCTACTCAATGCCACACTTCGACGCGCAGGTCAGAACGAGGCCACCGCCGACTCTCCCTTGGTTTTTGAAAAGGAACGGCTGTGCCAGTATGCGGGCAGAAGCCTGAGCAAGATTCGTTTGAGAAGAACCATTGATGGCGATGAAGAATCCTGGGTGACTGTAGCGACTCGGGGAATGAACAAGTCCGGCGACGAAAAGGAGCTGGCTGAGGACGTCAAGAGATTCTTACCCCCCGATCGCTCTCTGATGAGCGGGATTTTGCGGGCCAAGGAGACCATGGTCACCATCTGTCTGCAAAATCCGCTGCAAATGTCCATTCCCGTCACTCCTCCATCCCAAGTGGTGCGCCTATTCGATCCGACCATCGAACACTTAGAAGTAAGCGATCACCAATTCCATATCAAGTTCCGCAACGAAAAGCTTGAACGTAATTGTGATCCCTCACAAGCTATGGCCATGATATCGGCGGGAACATTTCGCGGAACATCCCTGGCGCAGCATGCTATCGAAACACTTGCACAAGGAGGCTACCTACTATTCGACGAAATCGAAAACAGCATAAACAAGCAGTTGGTATTCGCCATCATCGATTTGTTCTCCTCTCCCGCCACTAACCCGCATGGGGCAGTACTCGTTTTTTCTACGCACTACCCTGAATTGCTGGATCATTTCACCAGAAAGGACAACATCTGGTTCGCTGTCAGACATGAGAACGCGGGACTCCAACTGGTCAGATACAACAAACTTGTCACACGCGGTGAACTGAAGAAGAGCGTTCAGTTCATGTCAGGTGCCTTGCAAGGAACGGCACCCTCAGCCGCTTCCATTAGCGCCCTGCGGAGCTACGTCAAGGATACGGTTCATGGATAGTCAAGCAATATATAACCAACCTACCTTGGTTATCTGCGAGGGATCTGCCGAAAGCGTCATCTTTGAACTCCTGCTGGCAGAAGGAAAACTGATCATTCCTAAAGATTCGCTTATTGAGGATCCGCAGACTGGTCGGCTTTATACCCGCTGCCGGAAGGATAGGGATATCGAGGAACGGTTCCTTTCCGTTACTTATGGTTCTTCGTGCGTGAATATCGTCCGTATTATTGACTCGCCAAATGAGCGCTTTCACTTGTCGTCTCTGTACCAGTCTAAAGCCCGTGTATTTACACTGACTACCCGTCCGGAGATCGAGATCCTGGCCATCATCAAAGAGCGGGCTTATAGGGCCTGGACGCATGTCAATAACATGAAACCCAGCGAATTCTGCAAGGAAAAACTGGGGTTGCGCAAGATCAGGCAGTATGCTTTCCTACGCCAATATTGGAACGATGCGGATGAGCTCTGCCGTGTCATTGAGCAGTACCGAAGAAACCATCACTTCCAAAACCATGAGCGATGTTTGGCCGAGATACTCGTTGATTATTCAGACAGCTGCACCGAGCAGGTGTGACCTAGGCGACATAGCCGACTAAAGTCCATCAAAGACCATCAGCCTAGACTGATAGATAGAAGCGACCAGGCGCTAGAGCTCCACGAGGAACCGGCACCTACAGATACCCTGACAGCAAGGGAGCCAAATGAGCCAGGACCAGACACCGATTTTAGGCAGCAGGCAGAAAGAACCCCAACAGTCCTACATGCAACCGGACGGCACCTTCGACACCCAAGCCTTCCTCGACGGTCTGGATGCCATCTTCAGCGCCGGCAAGGCTCGCGACGAAGCTGAACCCTACCTGCAACAGGCGCTGGTGGATGCGGAGAACGCAGGCGATGATGCCGGACTGCTGACTGTACTGAACGAGACCATAGGATTTTACCGGTCCCAGGGCCGCCACCAAGAGAACATGTGGATGATCCAGCGGGCCATCGAGCTGGCCACACGCATGCGCATCGAGGGGTCCGAGGCCTGGACGACCACACTGATCAATGCGGCCACCGGCCTGCGGGCAGCCAAGAAGTACGACCAGGCAGAAGACCTCTACCGGCAAGCGCTTGCTTCTGCAGCCAAAACCCTTGGCCCCAAGGACAGGCGGCTGGCAGCCCTGCATAACAACCTGTCCATGCTCTACAGCGAAACCGACCGACCCGACCAGGCCGTGCAGGAGCTGCGGCAGGCCATGGACATCCTGGAGAATTCCAGTACTGATCCATCCCGGGATCTGGATCTGGCCTCCACCCACACCAATCTGGCCCTCCTGCTCATGCAGCGCAACGAGAATCCGCAGGCTCTGCAAGAGGCCTGGGACCAGGCCCGCACAGCCCTGGACATCTATCGAACCGGCCACCTGGAAAACAGCGCACACTATGCCTCGGCCCTGGCTGGCTTCGCCCAGGTCTGCTACATGACCGGTCGCTTCAGGCAGTCGGCAGAAACCTACCGCAAGGCCCTGGCCATCATTGAGGACCGGTACGGCAAGGGTAGCGACTACTATCAGATCACCAAGGCCAATCTGGACCAGGCCCAGACCGCTGCTGAGAAAAACAGAGACAGGGATCAATCCGACCAGGTTGACGAAGCTGCGTCCATCCAAACGCAGACCAACTCAGATCGTCCCCCAGCCAGGAATCAGAACAATGACAGCGATCAGCATAACCCCCGCCCGGATATTCAAGGGCTGGACCTGGCCAAGGCCTATTGGGAGCAAGTGGGCCGCCCCATGCTTGAGGAGCGCTACCCCCAGTATCGCGGTCGAATCGCCGCGGGATTGATGGGCCATGGCTCGGACTGCTACGGCTTCGACGACGCCATCTCCCGGGATCACGATTTCGGCCCGGGCTTCTGCCTGTGGCTGACCAGCGAAGACTACCAGGCCATCGGCGACCAGCTGCAGAAGGACTACGAGGCCCTGCCCACCGAATTCATGGGGTTCGGCTCGCGAACCGACAGCGTCAGAGCAAAGGGGGACAACCGCCGCGTGGGCGTCTTCGAGATCGGCGCCTTCTTCGAATCCCTGACCGGCTACCGGCAGGCGCCCCCGGAAGATCACCCTCACGAGTGGCTGCTCTTGGATGAGGCTACGCTGGCTGCGGCCACCAATGGCAAGATTTTCGCGGATCCTCTGGGGCAGATGCTGGCCACACGACAGGGGTTCAAGGCCATGCCTGACGATGTGCGCTTCTGTCTGATCTCACGCCGGCTTGGCATGATCGCCCAGGCGGGCCAATACAATCTGCCGCGGAGTCTACAGCGGGGCGACGGGGCTGCGGCAATGCTGTCAATCAATGAATTCGTCAAAGCCTGCGCCTCCCTGATCTTCCTGATCAACAATCCGCTGACCGTCGGGTATCTGCCCTACTACAAGTGGACCTTCGCGGCCCTGCGGCGGCTGAGCGGACGAATGGCCACCAGACTGGCTGACCTGACCGAACAACTGGAGGACATCCTGCGCCTGGCCTCGGCTGCCTGCTATGGAGGGCAAGGCTTTGGCGAAGGCGGCAAGGGAGCCCGACCAGCCGCTGAACGCATCACCAAACTTGTAGAGTCAATCTGCGCCAGAATCGTAGAAGAGTTGCAAGCGGAGGGCTTGACCAACAGCCCTGAGACCTTCCTGGAGTGGCAGCGCCCCTACGTCGAGGCCCACATCTCCAGCGTCGATCCGGTTCTGCACAGCATCTGAAAGGAGCCAAAAATGGCAAACGACGAGCAATGTCAGGATGAGGAATCCTTGCGCGAGCGGATCGTCCGCCACGAATGGGAGCAGTTCCAGCAGGTCAACAACGAAGGCGGTCCGGCAAACTGTCAGGGCAACTGGCCCATGTTCCACCAGATGCGCCTGAGCCAGTTTCTGACCTGGCCACATCCCCTGTTGACCAGTTATGCAGATGACCTGGATCAGGCAGACAAGGTGGGACGCAACCTGCTGACCGAGAAGTACGGGCGGATGATGGAGTCCACAGCCCCGGACCAGTACCACAGCAGCATCGCCCCCTACCTGCCCAGGCTGGGCCTGGATCGCCAGGAGCAGCAGGAGCGCATCATCGACCGGCAAGTGGCCTGGGCCAAGGACTTCCGCGAGCGCTACCCCCGTCTAGGTCAGGAGATGCGGGTCCTGCGAACCAGCGAGGACACGCCGGAGGCAACCTCCTTCGAGACTTATCTGCGTGGCGAACTCGGCACCTATTCGGCCCGGACGCTGGATCTTTACCAGTCCATGGTGGACCAGATCGAGGCGCGGGGTGGCAACCTGACCGAGGAAACCATCCTGGCCACGGTGCAGCTGAACGGCTTTGAGACCCTGGACGAAGCCGAACAGGCCCAGAACCGACCACCTGAACCACAATCATGAGGTTCATCTGACCAACCAGTCACGCGGTCGGGTAGAGTTGACGGGTGCAAAAGCTGAAACGGGCGGGTTTTACCGCCGCCTCCTTTGTGGTCATCCTGCTGGTCATGCTCCTTGTGAACCAAGCCATGACGCCGGACTGGCAGGTGGAACCCTACCACGACCATCTGCAGGTCTCGACCCGCTCCACTGCCGTCGCTTCAAGCCTGGGCCCCACCACTCCTGAGGGCACCCACCCGGTCAAGGAGCGAAAAATCAGCATCACTCTGGACGGTGGAGTCCGTATTCAGGCCATCGTAAGAGAGCCCAGCGACCGCAAGGGCACCGGACCAGCCTGCCTGTTCATCCATGGCGCCGGAACAGGCAAATCCTCCGAAGTGTATGGAGACCTGGCTTCAGCCATGGCCTCGGCCGGCATCACCACCCTGGTGCCCGACAAGCGTTTGGACACCTACACCACCTTCCACCGCGACTATCAGGCCATGGCCGCCGACTATGGACAATCCCTTGATCGTCTCCGCGCCTGGCCGGGCGTGGATCCAACCAAGGTGGGCTTGTACGCCGAGTCCGAGGGCACCTGGATATCGTCCATCATGACCGCCAAGGACCCCAGCATCGCCTTCTCCATCCTGACTTCGCCTCCCGTCTACCCGGGACGACGGCAGATGGCCATGGCGGCCACCAGCTATTTGGACCTGATTGGTGCACCCAAGGGAATCCGGAACGTGATACCCCGGCTCATGGGCATGGACCTTTCCCTGCTGGGCCTGGAGTACGCCGACTTCCCCTCCCTGCCCTATCTGGACCAATTGCGGATGCCGGTCATGATCAACTTCGGCACCATGGATGTCTCCATGCCGGTCGAGCAGGGTGCGCGCGAGATCATCAGCAGAACACACGCGAACGGCAACGACAACGTGACCCTGCGCTACTATCCCACCAACCATCAGATCCGCACCGGCAGCAGGCTGGCCAAGGCCGGGTTGCCCCTGGAACCCAGATACACCCATAATCTGGAAGACTGGATCAACGCCGTGGCACTGGGCACCAAAGCCGATCAATGGTCGACTCCTATGATTGCCGGCAGCCAGCCCCATCAGCTCAATCAGGTGCCCAAGCACACGAATACAGGGTTGATACCTTCGCTGACCGCCCTGCTTACTTTGATGGCCAGTGGCCCCATTCTTCTGGCTGCCGCCCTTATATCTGCCCTGATTGGAGCCTTGAGCTCACATCTGCGGGCTCGAGGCAAAAACCACCGACAGTCGGGTTTCAGCAAAGGCCTGACCGGACGGCTCTGGTCGCTGGGCCTGCTAGCCGCAGGACTTATGACTGCCCTGCTGGCCTATGCCTTTACTGTGGTCCGCCGGGCGTTTGGCCTTATGCATCTGTCCTCGATGATGGCATCATGCTGGTCCCTGTTGTCCGTCCTGTGTCTGGTACTCATCCTGCTCCTGGCGAGCACCCTGACCTGTATCTTCAGCCAATCCGACGGCAAGCCGGCTGTTGCCGGTGCTGGCCACTGGCTGACCCTGACCCTGACCCTGCTGGGGTCCCTGGCCATCCTTGGCAGCCTGATCTTCTGGAATATCCTGGTCTTTTAAGACAGATCGGGTGCGCCTTGCCGATGCCAGCCAGGCTAACACAGACGCGCCAATCAGCACCAGGCCCAGGCCGGCAAAAATCAATGGAATAATCCGCTGCCAGGGTATGACTATGGTCAGATCCGTACCGTAACGCAGAAAGACCAATCCAAGAGCCAACATGGTCAGAGCCAAAAGTCCAACCAGGGCGCCAAAAATGATGGTAGGCAGGCTGGGGCCGCTAGGACGGACCGGCTCCGGAGGCTGCATCCGAACCTGGTATATCGGGGGTGCCTGTGATTCAACCGGCATGACCTTGGTGGCGCGCTCCTGACGATCCAGCGGCTGGCCTCCTTCTGGTTGCTGCATATCAGTCATCTTCCTGATCCTCCCCAAACTGCCATGGATTGTAGCTATAATCCCAATATTCATTGATCGAGCCGCTGTAGAGCTGCGCCCGCTTCGGCTGGGTAGCGCTCCCCTGGGCTTGCACGGTGACCCGTGCACCGTCCATGAGATTGGCTTCGACGATCAATTCGGGATCGTCGGGCATATGCCACTGATCCTCCTTGGATGCTCGCAGGGCTTCCTCCCAATTGCGTCGTGCAGCTGATGACGACGTATTGCCCCACCACATCCGGTTTCCCTGTTCCGTCTCGGTTATCCAGTCAGCCGCGCCTGATCCCAAGACCCTGTAGAGGTCGGCGTGCTCCCTGTAGGACAAACTGCATCCCTTAGGAATGAGCAGGCGAACGTCAGCATAGGCCACAGCCAGGCGGACGGTGCCCGTCGGGCAGCCTGAGACTGTGCTCACCGCATCATCCATAATCTGAACACGATGGGTGCCGTGTTCCCGCTCATAACCAGTCAGGTCAATGACGGCACTTCCCAGATCCTGCGGGTCTCCGACCAGCGCAATGCCGCGGCGGTAACGTCTCATGTCCGCACTGCTCGCCCCCAACGAGCGCCCATAGTTGTTGCCGTTAACCTGAACTGTGGCGTAGTCGGCCAAGATCCTGCGGTTCTGGGTTTGCTCAATGCCTGGTATGGCCGAACCGGTAGCCAGAATCAGAACAACCAGGCTGGCCATCAAGGCAATGGGAGTCAATCCTCCTGACCTGCGGCCCATCAAGCCCAGAATCAGTATGACCACGCCAAGTGCCAGCGTGACGCATCCAGCCCAGATCAGAGCATAGGCCAAGGCCGCATTCAATCCGCGATAGGGGTTCGTGGCCATCCACCAGACCCCTGCCCCGGAGACCAGGATCAGTCCTGACAGAAGACTGACCAGCACAGGTCCGGCGGGACGACGCCGCAGCCGGGGCGGAACCGACGGAGCCTTACGGGTCATTCCCGGCCCCGTCGGGAATGACCCGGCTGTGCCATAGCCCGGCCAGGCACTGAATCCATATGACTGATTCATGTTCCCAGCAGGTTCTGCAGGGCCTTCTGCCCCCGTCCAACCTCCGGGAGCTGCACCAGCGATGGGATTGCCCCCATATTGCGTATTATTCGAATCGCTGCCGGCGTTTGCCGAATCCTCCGTCTCAGAGATGGGTCCGGGAGAGGTTACCTCCCCTTGTTGCTCCAAAGTTCCATATGAATCGGAATGCTCTGGCTGGTCCTTGCATCCTTCCGAACTCGCATCACTTGCTGTCTGTGTATTGCTTCGCGTCCCTGTGTAATCCTGGTATCCCTCATATCCCGAAAAACTTGGGTGCTCAGGCTGATTCGAATACCGCTGCGAACCTGCACCACTCGGTCGTTGCGAATACTGCGGTCCCATCACCCAAGGATCGCCCGAAACCGGTCTGCCTGCATCCGGCCCAGCCCAATACCCTCTCTGGTACTCCAGGGCCTTATTGCGACTCCACCGGATAAGGAGATACAAAATCAACGCACCCAAAGCCAAGGAAATGATTCCGACTCCAGGAATCAGGATGGCCAGCAGCCAGTAAATGATGATACCCACCATGGAAGCGTGCCAAATCCCGTGAATCAGCTCCTGGGCGATAATGACCCCACGCCGGTCCGGCAAGACGAACCAGGCAAAACCGTAGAAGGCTGCACCGGTGCCGAAGAGGAAGACCGCCAAAATCATCAGCGCCCTGACCAGGGTCACGCTCCAGCCCAGCCGACGGGCCAAGGCTACGCAGACGCCGCCGATCCATCCCTGGTCGCGGATCAGATAGGACTCCCTGCAGGAGCGGAAGAACTTGTCGGACTTCCGCTGCCAGCCGTTATCAGGGCCATTGCCGTTCATGTCGCTACTCATATCTTCATTACAACACCCAGCGATCGCAAATCTTATGGGGGAACACCCTGATTCGACCCTGATTTCTTCTGCTTATCGCCTTATCGGCACCATCCGAAAACGATAATGGAAGCATGAACGCTCCCATGCAGGAACAGCAAATGCTGAAGGAACCACCTCCTCTGCACCCTGCGCGCATGCCCCTGATGAGGCCGCACAAGGGCAGAATCCTGTGCGGAGTCTGCAAGGGTATCAGCTTGCATCTGGGCATTCCCGTCTTCTGGATACGCCTGGTCATGGTTCTCCTGGCTCCCAAAATGATCACCTGCGTGGTCTATTGCTTTCTTTGGTTGATACTGCCCCAGGGCGATCCCACCCAGGCAGTCCAACCGAATGACCCGCGGTCGGCTCCGCTGGCACCCAGCATCCTTACTGAACAATCAGGTCAGAAGGAGAATCACAGCATCACCCCCGGGCGAATAACCAGACTGGTGGCAGGCCTGGGCATCATCCTCCTGCTGACCGCGGTTTTTCTGCTCAACAGCGGTATGCGCCCCGCCTTTGTCGTCCCCTGCCTGCTTTTCTGCGCCGGACTGGTACTGGCCTGGCTGAGACCGGAAAACCAAGGAACCGGCTACCACATGCCGGCCCTGATCGGCAGCCTGGCACTGATCCTGTCGGCAGCGGTGATCTTCCTGCTGTCCACCCAGGAATTGCCTTGGGCCCTGACCCTGATAGTCCTGGCCGGCCTGCTTCTTATAGGCGTGACCGCAGTGGTTGTGCCCTGGGTCGGCTCGATCCTCAGCCAGCTGGGCGATGAACGAGCCATGAAGGAACGCGAGGAGGAGCGGGCCGATATGGCAGCTCACCTGCATGATGGAGTCCTGCAGACCCTGGCTCTGATCCAGCTGCATGCCAACGATCCGCATACCGTCTTCTCTCTGGCCCGATCCCAGGAGCGCGATCTGCGCAACTGGCTCTATCAGGAACGCACCCCCTCAGACCGGTCAGTCAGCACAGGGCTGAGCCAGATAGCCGCACAGGTGGAGGACGAATCCGGCAAGCCGATCGAGGTGGTCACCGTAGGCGACGCCATGCCCTGCGCCCAGACCGATGCCCTGCTCAACGCGGCCCGGCAGGCCCTGGTAAATGCCGTCACCCACGGCGGAGAACCCATCTCCGTCTATTGCGAGGCCCGCAGGAATCAGGTTGAGGTCTACGTGCGCGACCACGGATCGGGCTTCGATATGGATGCGATCCCAGCTGACCGTCTGGGAATCCGAGAGTCCATCATCGGACGGATTCGTCGGCGTGGCGGCAGGGTTGAAATCGTCTCCCGTCCCGGCTGGGGCACCGAGGTCAGAATGCATATGCCGCTGTCCGAGGCCAGCCAGCATCAGGAGGGCACGGTTGGTCAGGCCGAAAAAGGGACTGATACCCCGCAATGATAGGATGCATGGTGAACCATTCATTCACAGACGCATGCCGGTCCAATCCCACCTGCACTTGAGGACCCGCGTCGGGAAAGGCAGGCTGAACCACGTCCATGACCACGACTGCAGCAGAGCCCCATCAAGCCGGAAATGGGCCCGCAAGCATCCGTGTAGCCGTCGTCGACGACCATGAGATGTTCCGCACCGGCGTCATCACCACCCTGCAGCCGCATTTTCATGTCGTGGGCCAGGCGGCAGACGTGGAATCCTCCATCCTTATGGTCAGGCAGACACGGCCCGATGTGGTTCTACTGGATGTGCACGTGCCCGGTGGCCAGGGCGGCGGGGGCGCCGAAATCCTGAGCCGTTCCCATCCCCTCTCCCCGCAGTCGGTCTTTCTGGCCCTTTCCGTATCCGACTCGCCCAGGGACGTGGGCTCGGTCATCCGCGCCGGAGCCCGTGGTTACGTGACCAAGACCATCTCCGCCAAGGACCTGGTCTCCTCAATCCGTCAGGTTCATGAAGGGTACGCTGTCTTCTCCCCCAAGCTGGCTGGATTCGTGCTCTCCGCCTTCCAGGAGGACGAGGCAGCGGATGCCGGACTGGCAGAAGACGACGAACTGAATCGACTCTCCGCGCGCGAGCAGGAAGTCATGCGCCTGATTGCCCGCGGCTACACCTATCGCGAGGTGGCCTCCGAGCTTTTCATCTCCATCAAGACGGTTGAGAGCCATGTCTCCAACGTCCTGCGCAAACTCCAGTTATCCAACCGAACCGAACTGACCCGCTGGGCCGCAGACCGCCGGATCGTCTGAACGTCCGCTCAGCAGGCGATACCGCGCTGACGAAGAAGCCGACGCAGACTGCTGATGTCATGGGCAATTATTCCCTCCATGCCTAGTCGGTCGGCCATGGCAACATGCTCAGGATCCGCATCAACGAAGATCGTATGCCCTGGGCTGATGGCGAAGCGACGTAGGGCCAGACGATAGAAGAGCGAATCGGAGAGGTCCAGATGCTCCTGGGATGAAATCAGGACACCTTTCAGGGCAGAGAGCGGCGAAAGGGTCTCGGATGCCGCTTTAATAAGCTGACTGGTCGTTGCCGCCAGACCCCAAAGGGTCAGGCCAGCTCGCCGCAGATCCCCCAGCAGATCTGATGCTCCGGGAAGCAGGCCCTTCACGGCCAGAGTGTAGTTTTCCAAACAAACGCGAATTACCCAGGCGACCGCAGGCCCGTGAGTGGTTTCATAGTCGGCCAGCGCCTGCTGTGGGTCCACGCCCAGATTGATCTGTCTTCTGACGCAGGCGAAGCCCCAAGGGTCCTCCGGGTCCAGCACCATATCGACCACCCCGTCAGGGTACTGTCCAACCAGGGCTCGACGCGGGTCCCAATCCACCAGAGCCCCAGGCAGAGCGAAGAGAATGCTGCCGCCGGGAGCTGCGGGATCGGGACGGTCATCGCTGAACCTCTCATTGCCGGAGAAATCATAACCAGACATGTCACTCAAGATGTCTTGGCCCGATTCCTGCAGGAACTCCTGATGCTGCCTTGCCATGCCCCCAGAATAAACATCTGGACCTACAGGGCCTGCGGCAGATTCCAGTCGATATGTGGTCAATCACTAGGTGGAGGCCATTGCATGGATATATTGGGGCCAGTATTGGTAGGATTTTACGTTTTGCTACCTGCCCAGGGCGGAAGTCCCGCCCGGCACGAAAGGAGCCGTCATGCGTCGGCTGCTGCTCACATCATCACTCTCCGCTACCGCTGACAGGCTGCCCGCCTTCCTCGAGGGCTCGTCTAAGAATCATACGGTGGCTTTCATCCCCACGGCCAATCTTCCACAGCGTTCGGATAGCTATGTCCAGGAGGCTCGCCAGGCTTTCACCGACATGGGCTGCCGGATTGACAACCTGGAAGTCTCGACCGCGGATGCGGAGACCATACGCCAGAGCCTGGAGGATGACGACCTGATCTATCTGTCCGGCGGCAATACTTTCTTCCTGCTACAGGAACTGCGTCGCTCAGGAGCCGCTGATCTGATCAAGCATCAAGTGGGTCAGGGCAAACCTTACATCGGCGAATCGGCTGGCGCTGTGGTGACCGGTCCCGATGTCGGTTTCCTGGATGCCATGGATCCACGCTCGGCCGCCCCTGATCTGGACTCCACCGTCGGGCTGGGCCTGGTGGACTTCCGTCTCCTCCCCCACCTCGATTCCGAACCATTCGCCGAGGTGACCAGGAAAATTCTGGACCGCTACGGCGACGATGGACCCATGGTGGCCATCAGCAACACCCAGGCCGTGGCAGTCCACGGACGGTGCTTGACCATCCTTTAAAGAAGACCCGTCAGCGACAGAGGCCTTCCATGACCTGGCGGGCCTGATCCAGACGATCACCAGGACAGAGCAGGATGACACCATCCCCAGCAAGCAGCCGAAGATCACCAGCTGGAATTAGCCTATGCTCGCCCCGGCGAAGACCGATTACGGCGCATCCGTGGGGCCATGGAACCTGTCCCAGCAGACGACCGGCCGCCGGACTGCCGTACTCTATAGGGAACTCCACAGTGACCCTGTCAGGAACCTGGGCATCGGGAGCACGTCCACGTCGATAACGCTCCAGCAAAGCCTCATATATAGGTTCGACACCCATCAGGTCAGACACCATCAGGGCCGTGAAGGCGCATAAGGCCACGGGGAGCATATGAACCAGGGAGCCGGACATCTCCACCGTCAGCAGGATGGAGGTTATGGGAGCCTTGACCGAGGCTGTCAGGGTGCCTGCCATGGCGCAGACCGCACAGACCGGAATAATCCGAACCGGCATTCCAAAGGCGGCTGCACCCATACCGCACAGGGACCCGGTCAGCGTGCCAACCGCCAGGATGGGCATGAAGATGCCACCGGGGGCGCCACTGCCAAAAGAACTGGCCGTAAAGAGCATCTTGACCAGAAGCAGGACCAGCAGGTTGACGGCCACCGACCAGGCCAGCTCGCGAACGCCTTCCGCCTTGCCGATCAGATCCTCGCCGCCACCCAGAACAGCAGGCAGCAGTAATCCGACGGGCAGCGCCAGTATGAGGGAGATCACCGGTCCCAACTTCGATGGCAGATGGCTGTAAAGACTCTGAGCACCCAGCAGCAGACGGTTCATGGCAGCTCCCACCAGACCTGCCACAAGCCCAAGGGGGATCATCAGCAGATACTGGGCGATGGTCAGCTGGGGCATAGCAGTAAAGTCCAGGACCGGACGCAGGCCGAAACGGTTTTTGGCGATGAAATCAGCACTCAGGCAGGCCATGGCCGCCGAAAGAAGAATCATGGGAGAAAAAGACCTGTGGATCTCCTCCAGGGCGAAGACCATCCCTGAAAGCGGCGCATTGAATGCTGCAGACAGACCGGCAGCCGCACCGGAGGTCACCAGGCAGGTCTCCTCCACACGGCTTCGGCGCAATCCTCGGGAAACCAGCTGGGAACCAGCCGCGCCGATCTGCACCGAGGGTCCCTCGCGCCCCAGAGACAAGCCGAACATGCCGCAGGCCAGACCGCCCAGGAACCGTACGCCCAGCACAGGAAGGGCAGGCATGCGCATGCCGTGGATGACCACTCCCTCGACCTGGGGAATACCGGAGCCGGAGGCCATGGGAACCCGGCCGATCATCCAGGCCAGGGCCAGGCCTACCAGCAGGGCGGCCAGCAGCCAAGGAAGGATCAACAGGGGCTGGTCACGCATCTGTGCGTAGGCCCATCGCGCGAACCTGGTGCCATAGCCGATGCCCTGCCTGTAAAACACCACCAGCACTCCCACCAGCAGTCCACAACAGGCGGCCCTGAACGCCACCAGCCACCGGCTGGTACGGCTCGGCCTGGTCACCTGCAGCGGATCGAAATGATGGGACTGATCCATCTCATCTGCCGACGGTCCTCTCCAAGATAGATTCAGCCTCACCGGCCTGCTCCTTCCCTCCTTTGCGCACGACGGTTTCCAGCATCTCTCTGGGCAGGGACCAGGAGCAATGGCTGAGCCTACGGCTTCAACTCTCTGGCAGTATGAAGACCTGGGATGCCAGCTTCCGAGCAAGATCCGGCAGGCAGGAGCCAGGCAGGCAGACGGACACTTCGTCGGAGCCCAGCGGCAAAGCGGTCTGTTCATCCGTGGCCGTCAGATTACCGTCCAGAACGACGGTATCCACCTGGCCCTGACGATCCACAAGATCCAGCAACGAGACCCGCCCCGGCACCGTATCCAGACACTGGCGCAGGGTGGCGGCCGAGGCCATGTGCAGCCTCCGGCATCCGACCACTTCCCGCACCTGGCGCAGATCCGGCCGCCTGATACCCCTGACTACCAGGAGTATCAGCAGACCTCCAACATCCTCCAGAAGCAGGAATTTGGACAAGTTTTCCACAGAGAGCCCCAGCAGATCAGCAATGCCCAGCTCCATACCCTGATCGATGGTATCCAAAGGCGGATGCTGAACGACGCGCCAATCGATTCTCAAACCGTCCAGCAGCTCTTGCACAGGCACAGGCACCATCCTGTCCCCTGAGCCTATTGACTTCTGGCCCATATCGCCTGTAACGCCACGGTCCGCTCTGGCCGCAGGTTGAGTGCCGCTGTCTCCTGAATTCATGGGCGTCTCGTCAGTCGTTGGCCACTTCCGAGTCGGGCTTCAGCTCCTTCTCCTTCTGGCCTATCCGCTTCCTGTCTATGCGGTAGTAGGCATTGAAGAGGCCGCCGGAGGTCAGCAGAACAATCAGAAGGACCAGCAGCCATATGTTCTCTTTGGCTTCGTATGTCTCGAGCAGCTCATATGAGGAGGAAACCATCTTCAGCCAGCCTGCGACCGACACGAAGTACCAGGCGGTCGCCTGGTCGAGGAAGCTTAGCGCCCGTCGACGTTCTGATCTGGTCCTGGTAGCCTGACGAAGAATTTCGTGCCCGCGTTTGCGCTCCAGCTGAATCTTGACGATGGGCACCAGCCACCACCAGGGCGAGACCTCATCCCAGTTCTTGCTGAGCTGATCAAAGTCGTCCAGGAGTTCCTGATATTCCTGCAGCTCCATCAGCCCCTGGAAGAGTGGGAATGTGAAAAGCAACCAATCCCCGATCAGAGAGACAATGGCGATGAATTGATCCACGACCCGACCTTTCCCTTGCAGAGTCGGCTCCCAAGGGTCGGCTCGCATGATTAAGCATGGCTACCATCCATCATTGTAGACACCAACTTCCGGCCCAAACCGCTGTGCAGCCGCTGACTTCAGGTCCGGAATTTAGGACTGCAAACGTGAGTTCCAGTGAATACAGGAATGCCCCGGATTGGGTTCCGGGGCATCAACCAGGCGGACAGGGCGGGATTCGAACCCGCGGTGGCTTGCGCCACAACGGTTTTCAAGACCGTCTCTTTCGGCCGCTCAGACACCTGTCCATAAGACGTGCCGATCAGGCACGTCACTCATCATACGACATCAAGGTTGGTCCAACCACCAGCGGAATGTCGACCAATCTCGGCAGAGGCGGCTCAGGCCTCCCAGGTCTTGGGCTCGATGACCTCCTTGCCGCCCACATAGGAGCGCATGGCCTCAGGGATGACGATGGAGCCGTCGGCATTCTGGTGGTTCTCCAGGATGGCGACCAGCCAACGGGTGGTGGCCAGGGTACCGTTCAGGGTGCTGACAGGACGGGTGGAGCCGTCCTCCAGCCGCTCGCGCTCGTTGAGGCGGCGGGCCTGGTACTCGGTACAGTTGGAGGTTGACGTCAGCTCGCGGTAGCGACCCTGGGTGGGTACCCAGGCCTCGCAGTCGAACTTGCGCGCAGCCGAGGATCCCAGGTCTCCTGCGGCGGTGTCGATGATCCGGTAGGGCACGTCCACCTTGGCCAGCATCTCCTGTTCCATGGCCAGCAGCTGCTGGTGCTGGTCGCGGGAGTCCTCCTGCTTGCAGTAGACGAACATCTCCACCTTGTCGAACTGGTGGACACGGATGATGCCCATGGTGTCCTTGCCGGCGGAGCCAGCCTCTCGCCGGTAGCAGCTGGACCAGCCACAGTAGCGCAACGGACCCTTGCTCAGATCCAGAATCTCGTCCTCGTGCATGCCTGCCAGGGAGACCTCGGAGGTACCCACCAGATACTGGTCGTCAGGCTCACGCAGACGATAGATCTCGTCGGCATGGGCATTGAGGAAGCCGGTGCCGGCCATGACCTCAGGCCGGACCAAGGTGGGGGTGATCGTAGGAATGAATCCATGCTCCATGGCCTGGTCCACGGCCATGGTCAGCATGGCGATCTCCAGCCGGGCCACATCCCCGCGCAGGAAGTAGAAGCGGGATCCGGAGACCTTGACGCCCCTGCGCATATCGATGCCGGCCACGCCCACGCCCAGGTCCAGGTGGTTCTTGGGTTCGAAGCCCTCCTTGGCGAAGTCGCGCGGAGTGCCGATCTTCTTGACCACCACGTAGTCGTCCTCGCCGCCCTCGGGTGCCTCGGGCTCCACTACGTTGCTGAACTTCCACATCAAATCGGTGTACCTGGCGTTGGCCTCGTCGGAGGCTGCCTTGCAGGCGTTCACCTTGTCCGACATGCTCTTGGTCAGGGCCAGAAGGTCGGCTTTCTCATCAGGAGAGGCCGAACCCATACGCTTGCCGAGGGTCTTCTGCTCGGCCCTGCGGCTTTCGTAATCCTGGAGTGCGGCCCTGCGCTCGCTGTCCGCCTTCAGCACTTCGTCGACGAGTTCGACCGATTCGCCACGTTTGCGCTGTGATTCACGGACAACATCCGGATGTTCCTGAATGAACCTGATATCTAACATATCTGAATTCTATGACTTTCAGGGGACACGAAAACCGGCCCCGCACACCTCATTCCGGGCCTTATGACCTCTGCTGCAACCGGTCCGGCCGCCGACCCAGTCGAAAAGAGCAAGAAGGACGGGAAGACGGACGGGAACCGATCGTCCCTGATATGTATATGCGCCTGCCCCGCATCACTTGCCGAATACAGTCTTACGGAACCGTTTGCCGGTGGGGGTGCCCGCGAGCCCGCCGATGCCGGTCTCCCTCAGTGATGAGGGCATGCTCTCGCCGATGGACTTCATGGCTGCAATGACCTCATCGGGCGGGATCCTGCTGACGCCACCCGACAAGGCGATATCAGCAGCGATCAAAGCGTTGGCAGTGCCGATGGCGTTGCGGTTGACGCAAGGCACCTCCACCAGCCCAGCCACAGGATCACAGACGAGGCCCAGCAGGTTGCTCATGGCTATGGCGAAGGCCTGGGCACTTGCATCAGGATCACCTCCTGCGCCTTCAACCGCTGCAGCAGCGGCCATGCCGGATGCGCTGCCCACCTCGGCCTGACAGCCTCCTGTGGCTCCGGAGATCATCGCCTTGTTGGCCGTAACCAGTCCGAAAGCCCCTGCCGTGAACAGGCAACGGATCAGCCCATCGTCATCCAGCCCCAGTCGGTTCCTGAGCACGGTGAGCACTCCGGGCAGGGTCCCGGAGGAGCCGGCCGTAGGAGTAGCGCAGATGATGCCCATGGCCGCGTTGACCTCATTGGTAGCCATGGCGGCCTCGACGGCCTGCAGGATGGCATCGCCGCTCAGGCTGGTTCGTGTCTTCCGGTAATGCTCCAGCAGAGCCGCCTGACCACCGCTCAGCCCAGTCTTGGAAAATACGCCATCGCCCTGGGACCCCCTGGCCACGGCAGCCTGCATGACCTGCAGGTTCCTGGCCATTCTCTCCCAGACCTGTTCGCGGGTCTGGTGGGAACGTCGCACCTCCTCGTCAATGGCCACTTCAGATATCGACGAGCCGCGCTCTTCGGCCATACTCACGAGTTCAGCGATTGAAGTGAACATGCGCCATGCCTCCTAGTCGATATAAATCATCCGGGACGAGTGACCCGCAATCTGCTTCTGCCGCTGCGCGGAAAGCGGATTGTCCAGATCGAACTCGTACACCGCCATGCCGGCCGGACCCTCGGGTTCATACCTGGTCTGCTTGGTCACGCCCTCCTCCCGAAGCAGATCGCGTATGCGCTCCAATCGCCGACCGGCGTCGTTTTCGGATTCATCTAGTTCCACCAATAGGATGGGCAGAAGCCCTGGAGGAGTGATCAGGCAGCCATCCAAGTTGATACGCCGCACTTCAATGGTCCCGCCCCCGATGGAACAAGCCGCGTAAATCACCCGACCGGCTGGGCCCTGCAAGTCCAGGATGGCGGTGTTCGGGTGGTCGATGGGACTTGGTTCGTCCTCCTCGTGGAAGGTCAAATCCATACCCTGCCTACGGGCGATGCCGATGGCATCAGGCACTCGGGGGTCATCAGGCGCAAAACCCAGCAGGCCGCTGATGATGGCATAGTCGGTACCGTGGCCGCTGTGCGTGCGAGCGAAAGAATCATAATAATGGATATCAGCACGGCTCGGAACACCTCCTGCAAGGATGTGGCCAACCCGTCCAATGGCCACCGCCCCGGCCGTGTGCGAGCTGGAGGGGCCAATCATGATGGGGCCTATGATGTCGAACACACTCTTGTACTTATCCATGCCCGCCTCCTCTTCCCATACCCCCGGGTTTTCCCGGACTTCCAGCGCACGAAGCCGTTGCAACTCCAGACCGAAGGGACCACATGGACCGAGTGCCATCTTAACTTTACGGTTTTCACTACTCAATCCGCTCATACTGTCAGCGTGATTGCTGTAGAGGGTTCGTTCACGTCGGACACGCCCAAGGGCTGCGGGTCGGCACGGCGCGCAAAATAGAGTCATGCCAATTCCAGCGGTCGTCATCCTCACCATCCTGGCAGCGGCGGCCATTGTCGTCACTGCGGTGGTGCTGATCGTCCGAGCCCAAAGACGGCATAGGTTCGCCATGCAGATCCTGGCCCGGGACGACGACCAGCTCAGCTACGCTTTCGTCATCAACCCCTCCAAGCCCCAGGCAGCCGCCGCCCGCGAGCGCATCCAGCAATACTGCCGGGATAAGGGCATTCGCGAGTTCAGCTTCATCGAAACCCAGCTGGATCGGGACGGGAGGGCCTGTGCCCGCATGGCACTGGAGCGTGGAGCCAACGTAGTCGTTGCCGTGGGCGGGGATGGGACAGTGCGCACCGTAGCCAGCGCCATGGCTTCCAGCGACCATGTCATGGGCATCATCCCCATCGGGACCGGAAACCTCTTCGCGCGGAACATGGGCATTCCCGTAGGCGATCTGGACGCTGCCCTGGCCGTGGCCACCTCGCACGGATCCACCCAGGTGGATGTGGGCCGCATGGCCTTGCTTGACGCAGACGATCAGGACCAAGGCCATGGTCACGCCTTCCTGATCATCGCCGGCATTGGCTTCGATGCTCTGATGATTGACGACACCGACCCCAATCTGAAGAAGACCGTCAGCTGGCTGGCTTATTTCATCAGCGGCGCCAAGCATCTGTTCGCACCCAAGTACACGGCCGACATCGCCATCACCCGGCCCGACCAGGTCACGCAGACCAACACCTCAGTGACCTTCCGTACTTTCATGGCCGGCAACTGCGGGGAGATTCCGGGGTTCTCCCTGATGCCCGATGCCTCCTACGATGACGGCATCCTGGACTTCGAGATCATCGACACCTCCGCCGGCCTGATCGGCTGGGCCAACCTCTTCGGTGATGTGATGCATCAGACCATCACCCGCAAGTCCAGCCAGAGCCCCCTGTCGACCAACTCCACCATCGTCCAGCTGCAGGGGACAAAGGCGGAGATCCGCCTGGAGAAGCCCGCCCTGGCCCAGGTGGACGGCGACATTCTGGGCGAGACCTGCCACATCGCACTCAGCGTGGACCACCAGGCCCTGGACGTGCGGGTGCCCCAGTCCGACTGAGACTGAAAGAGCCTGTTGCTCCTCTGTCCGCTTTCTCAGGCCGGGGTGGCATGATGGAAGCCATGACAGCACAGAATGCGGGCCAGCCTGCCAGCCCAGAAGATCTGATCAACGTCGACGATCTGATCGGCAGGTACTACGATCTCATTCCCGACCCTTCCACCCCCTCCCAGCAGGTGTCCTTCGGCACCTCCGGACATCGCGGTTCCGCCCTGACCACCTCCTTCAACGAGGCCCACATCGTGGCCATCAGCCAGGCCATAGCCGAACAGCGGGCCAAGGATGGAGTCAGCGGACCGCTCTATCTGGGCCGCGATACCCATGCCCTTTCCCTTCCCGCCTGGAAGACGGCTATCGAGGTCCTGACGGCAAACGGGGTACGGGTGCGAATCGACGCCAATGATGACTACACCCCCACCCCCACCGTCTCCCAGGCCATCCTGACACACAACCGGGCGGCCGACGGCACCCAGCGCTTCTCCGGCAAGGACCTGTCCGACGGAATCGTGGTCACTCCCTCCCACAATCCGCCCACAGACGGTGGATTCAAGTATGACCCGCCCACAGGCGGTCCTGCTCCGGCCGAAACCACCAACGCCATAGCACAACGGGCCAACGAGCTTCTGGGCGACTACAGGCGGGTCAAGCGGATTCCCTTCGAGGATGCCATCAAATCCGACCTGGTTGAGCGCTTCGACTACCGGGAACACTACGTGGCCGACCTGGGCAATGTCATCGACTTTGATCTGATCAGATCCTCAGGGGTCCGCCTGGGCATCGACCCGCTGGGCGGGGCCTCGGTCAACTACTGGCCGCTGATCAATGAAAAGTACGGTCTGAACATTGGCGTCGTCAACCCGGAGGTGGATCCGACCTGGCGGTTCATGACCATCGACCACGATGGGAAGATCCGCATGGATCCCAGCTCCCCCTATGCCATGAAGGGTCTGGTGGATCGCCTCAACGCCGGAGCCTGGGACTCCTACGACCTGGTAGGCGGCACCGATCCGGATGCTGACAGGCATGGCATCGTCTGCCCAGGGACCGGTGTCATGAACCCCAACCACTACATCGCCGTATGCGTGGAATACCTCTTCTCCGGCAACCGCCCCGGATGGCCCGAAGGCGCCGGCATCGGCAAAACCCTGGTCTCCTCCTCCCTGATCGACCGCGTGGCTGCCTCCATCCGAGCCAGGCTGATCGAGGTGCCTGTGGGCTTCAAGTGGTTCGTCGACCCCCTCTTCAAGGGTGAGGTGGCCTTCGGTGGCGAGGAGAGCTCCGGGATGAGCTTCCTGCGCCGGGACGGCCGTATCTGGACGACCGACAAGGACGGGCTGATCCCCGACCTCCTGGCTGCCGAAATCACCGCCAGGACCGGAAAGAATCCGGCCCAGCTCCACCAGGAGCAGGTGGAGCGCTTTGGCCAAAGCTGGTACAAGCGGGTGGACACCCCCACAACGTTGGAGCAGAAACAGAAGTTCACCCGGCTGAACGGCGACGATGTGACGGCTTCCACCCTGGCGGGCGAGCCCATCACTGCCAAGCTGACCGAGGCCCCGGGCAATGGGGCCAAAATCGGAGGCATCAAGGTGACCACCAAGAACAACTGGTTTGCCGCCCGCCCCTCCGGCACTGAGAACATTTACAAGGTCTATGCGGAATCCTTCGTTTCCCCTGAAGCCCTGGACCAGGTTCTGGACGACGCCGACCATGTAGTCGCCAAGGCCCTGGGCTGAACTGCAGACAGGGTCGCATCCCCACCCCTGCACCAGTCATAACTGGCGCGGGGGTTCTCAATTTTCTTGCTTAAACTGGAACCATGACCAATGACAAGAATCTGGTCGTCTCCACCGACGGCAGCGCACTGAGCAATCCCAACGGTCCCATGGGCTGGGCCTGGGCCGACCATCAGGGCGGTGACGCGGATGCAGGCGGCGCAAGCAACGGTACCAATCAAATCGGCGAACTATGCGCTGTGCTGCAGGCCCTACGCGCCCACCCAGGCGAGCGCCCGCTGGTCATCGAAACCGACTCCCAATACGCCATCAACTGCTCCACAACCTGGGTGCCCGGATGGAAGAAGAAAGGTTGGAAGAACTCCCAGGGCAAGCCGGTCAAGAACCGCCCCCTGATCGAAGCCATCGACCAGGAGATCCAGGCGCGGCAGGGATCGGTCAGGTTTGTATGGGTCAAGGGCCATGCCGGTGACACCTTCAATGAGAAAGTTGACACTCTGGCCCGCGGCTATGCCACAGCTGCAGGCAAGGGCGACCGGGAAGGCTGTCTGCCCATCGAGGGCTGGCGCTCGCTGCTGGCCTCACCCTATGCCAAGGGCACCCAGGTTCCGCCCACAGTCGAGGATGAGCTGGACGGAGGACCCCAAGTCCTGGACGAGCTGGGCCGCAAGAAGGTGCGCCTGGATCAGGAAGAGCAGAAAGAGCTGGCCGAAACCGCCGTCGAGTCCGAAGCGGTGGATGCCGAGCAGGCCAAATCTGTGGAAGCAACAGCCGACGCAGACGATGGCATACCCGATCCTGACGTAGCCGATGGTCAGGAAGACGAACCCTCACCGGATTCCAAGGACACCACGGACGCCGATACGCCTGACCTCGAGACCAAGGATTCCGGCGCTCGGGGGCTGAGAGCCAGCGGCCGCATCCGTATCACGCCACCTCCGTCCGGCAGCAGCATGTTCACTGGACAGGACCTGCATATCGTCGGCAGCATCGATCTGGACGCTGACATCGACCCTGACGGCTACGTGACCATCCATGAAGCACCTTTTCGTCTGCACGCCATCGAGGTAAGAGACTGAACGCCTCATGGACCGTCAGGGGCCATCGTCTACACTGGAGTGAACCTGAATCAACAAGACCCGCAGACATCAGTCGTTGAGTGCATGCGGGCATGAAGGAGCGTGTATGGACAAGACCGAGCAGGACAGACTGAAGAAGGCCGCCGGCATCGAAGCAGCCAAGCTGGTCGAGAACGGCATGACCGCTGGACTGGGCACCGGATCCACGGTCCGGTTCTTCGTGGATGAACTGGGACGGCGCGTCAAGGAGGAGGGCCTGGAGTTCACCGGCGTGACCACCTCCCGGCGGACCAAGGAGCAGGCTGAAGGCTACGGAATCCACATCGTCGACATCGACCAGGTGGATCACATTGATGTCACCATCGACGGGGCCGACGAGGTCGACAAGGACTTCAACGGCATCAAGGGCGGCGGCGCAGCCCTGCTCTGGGAGAAGATCGTGGCCGTCAATTCTCGAAAGATCGTCTGGATTGTGGACGAGTCAAAGGTGGTCGACACCATCGGCCGCTTCCCCCTGCCAGTGGAGGTCATCCCCTTCGGCGAGCGCCACGTCCTGGATCGCTTCAAGGAGCGCGGCTACAACCCAGTACTGCGGCTGGACGGCCAGGGGCAGCCGGTTCTGACCGACGAGCACAACCACATCATCGATCTGCATCTGGATCGGATCGAGCACCCGCAGGATCTGGCCCAGGACCTGATCACCACCGTGGGTGTCGTGGAGCACGGCCTCTTCCTCAACATGGTCGACACAGTCATCGTGGGCGACCCCAACGGACCCCGGGTCATGACCAACGCCAACAAGTGAGCGTCAGCAACCATCCCCCATGCTGGTTGGAAGCATCCGGCTTGCCACGATGACCGGCGATGAATATATGAAGCCCCCCGCGTCCATTCGACGCGGGGGGCTTCGTTGACCCTTAAGGGCCATAAGTCATAAAGCTACTTGCGCTGGTGACGAGTCTTGCGCAGCAGTTTGCGGTGCTTCTTCTTGCTCATCCGCTTGCGGCGCTTCTTGATGACAGAACCCATCCGAGCCTCCGATCCTTAGTTACCTGGAAGTGTCCAACTTGCTTATCTTACACCGCTTGCGGGACGACTAGAGCGGAAAGGCCTTGTAAAAAGCCTCCAGCGCAGTCCGTTGGCCCTGGGCGCGGAAGACCACCGTATCATTCTGCCAGATGACAATAGCCTTGTGCTCGTCGTCGCCATCCTTCTTCTCCAGGTAGGATCCGGTCACCGTGCCGCCGCTGCGAACATTGCCAGAGGCCAGCTCCTTGCCGGACATGCCCGTGGACTGGCTGTCATAGAGCGCCTTGGCATCCTCGCTCCTGGACCATTGAGCCAGGTGGAGTGTCACATCGCCGCCGGACTTGCCGGATGAGTAGATCAGGTTGTACTCCTCAATAGGTGTACGGGTGCTCCACTCGCTGTCAGAATCCGCTTTGACACGGGCGAACTCGCCAACCGTATCGGGCATGGCCTTGAGCAGCTCGGAAGCCGAACCAGGCAGGGGCACCGCCGTGGCCTTGGGGCTGCTGGCTTGCGAGGGCTGTGAGGAGGCGGAGGCCGAAGCCTGAGTGACGGGCTCTTGGCTGCGCACCGCCCAGTGAGGCCAGACGAAGGCCGATAGGAGCACCAGGACCACCACCGCCGCCAGTGCGATGACCAGACCGATCCGTCGACTGCGCTGCTTGGCGCGCGCGGAAGGGCCAGGGGAAGAGGACAGTGGTGCAGTAGGATTGTCAGCCATGCCTCCATTCTCTCATGGGCAGGGTGTCGGCACTGCGAAGATGACGTAAAAGCCCAGCTTCTCGTCCCTGAATCCCGATAGCGTGCAGGTATGGCCAAGACGACGACGCAATACGTGTGCACGGAGTGCGGCTGGACCGGCGGCAAGTGGTTCGGACGCTGCCCGGAATGCGGCCAGTGGGGAACCATCGAGGAATTTCACGAAGCCCGTGTCGTAGGTGCAGGCGGTGGTCTGTCCTCCTCCGGCGGCAGCCATACAGCACCGGCTCCTCCGAGGACCGGCCTGGCCCGACCCATTACCCGGGTAGACACGGACCAGGTAAAGCGGATTCCCACGGGATTCGAGGAGTTCGACCGAGTTCTGGGCGGGGGTATCGTACCCGGGTCGGTCATTCTCTTGGCCGGTGAGCCGGGCATCGGCAAGTCCACCCTCCTGCTGGAGACCGCTGGCCGTGTGGCCAACCGGGGCGATGAGAGGGGCAAAGTGCTCTACATATCCGGCGAGGAGTCCCAGGCCCAGGTGCGGATGCGGGCCAGTCGGGTGGGAGCGCTCAAGGATTCACTGCTGCTGGCTTCCACGACCGATCTGGCTACGGTGCTGGGGCTGATTGAGCGCGAGAAGCCGACACTGGCCATTGTGGACTCGGCTCAGACCATCGTCTCCAGCCAGGTCGACGGCATCGCCGGGGGCTCAACGCAGGTGCGCGAGGTGGCCATCAGCCTGATCGACATGGCCAAGTCACACGACATCCCCATCCTCCTGGTTGGCCATGTAACCAAGGACGGCTCCATCGCCGGGCCGCGGACCCTGGAGCATCTGGTCGATGTGGTCTGCCAGTTCGAAGGCGACTCCCAGACCGCCCTGCGTCTGCTGAGAGCGGTCAAGAACCGGTTCGGCCCCACCGACGAGGTGGGCTGCTTCGACATGGGCGAGCAGGGCATCGAAGAGGTCAGCGATCCCACAGGGCTCTTCCTGTCCACGGCCGGGCAGGAGGTGGAGGGTACCTGCGTGACCTTCACCTTGGACGGCCACCGCAGTCTGCCCATCGAGATCCAAGCATTGGTCACCTCCTCAGTCCTGCCCACGCCCAGACGCAACACCAACGGGATCGACGCCAACCGCCTGGCCATGCTGGCTGCAGTGCTCTACCGCCACGGCCGGGTCAATTTGCTGACAAGGGACCTGTATGTGTCCACTATCGCCGGTGGGTTGGCCAAGGAGCCCGGATGCGATCTGGCCATCGTGGCCGCCCTGGCCAGTGCAGCCAAGTCCCGGCCCATCCTGCGCACAACCTGTGCCATGGGCGAGATATCGCTGACAGGGCAGGTCAGGCCGGTACCTCAGCTCAACCACCGGTTGCAGGAGGCCGCCCGCCTGGGATTCACCCGGGCGCTGGTCCCACCCGACCGACATTCAGGAGGCCGAAAGCCCATTCCGGGCCTGGAAGTGGTTGAAGTAGCCTATCTGGCCGAGGCCCTGGAGGCTCTGGGACTGGTTTAAGCCCATTGGCTGCCAGTCACCTATTGCACAATATGGCGTTCACCTGCCGACTCGTTAACCTGCCGGACTAGGATGGAGTCGCCGGAAGACCGACACCCCTAATCATCGCGAGGAGCAGATCAGCATGACCATCTTCACCAGGAAAACCATACGCAGGCTGACGGCCGCCGCACTCACGACAGTCACGCTCATGGCCGGCGCGGCCTGTGGCTCCTCATCGAGCAACAGCAGGCAGTCAGTAGACAAGCAGGACATCACCCAGCAGACCATCAAACCTGGCACCCTGACCATTGCCACCGGAGACCCGGCCTACGCCCCCTACGTGCAGGACAACAAGCCCGAATCCGGCAAGGGCTACGAGGCAGCCGTGGCCTATGCAGTAGCAGAGAAAATGGGATTCGACAAGGCGCACGTCACCTGGGCCCGGACCACCTTTGACGCCGCCATCGCGCCGGGCAGCAAGGACTACGACCTGAACATCCAGCAGTTCTCCATCACACCGGAACGCCGTCAGGCTGTGGACTTCACACCCAGCTACTACAACTCCACCCAGTCGCTGGTGGTCAGGAACAACTCTCCATACGCCTCCGCCACCTCCCTTGCTCAGATCAAGGATGCCAAGATAGGAGCCATGGTCGGCTCCACCTCATACGAGATGGCCCACAAGCTGGTCAAGCCTGACATCGACACCTTCAATGACGACGTGGCCTCATCCCAGGCCTTGGATGCCAATCAGATCGACGCGCTTGTCGTGGACACCCCCTCGGCCGTGACCATGGTCGATTCCGGGCAGGTCAAGAACGCCAAAATCCTCGGGCAGATCAAGGGCTCGCAGGACCCGGAGGGCATGGGCATAGTCCTGCCCAAGGGTTCCAAGTTGACACCGGCCGCCTCCAAGGCTGTCACCGCCCTGAAGAAGGATGGGACCTTGGACAAGCTGCAGAAGCAGTGGCTGCACGTCTACACCTCCCTGCCCACCCTGGGCTGAGAGAAGAAAGGAAACCTTGTCGTTCATGGCCACCTCGGCACAGGACGCGGTCAGCGATATCCAACGGGAACGGGAACGCTACGGCCGTCGACAGAATCTGCGCTCCGTGGCGGTCAGCATCGCCAGTACGCTTGTACTGGCCCTGCTGATCGCCCTGGGGCTGCACGCCTCACCTGGCTGGCCCCGAGTCAAGCAGTCGTTTTTCTCCGGCGCCTACTTCGCCCAAGCCTTTCCCAAGGTCCTCCAAGGGCTCTGGCTCAATCTGGAGGTCCTCTTCTTTGCGGTCATTGGCGTGGCCCTGTTGGGCACCCTGTTGGCCATGATTCGCACCAGCCGAAACCCGCTGCTCTTTCCCCTGCGGGTGCTGGCCCAGGTCTACACCACGATCATGAGGGGCATCCCCATGATCGTGGTCCTCTACCTGATCGGCTTCGGCATTCCCGGACTGGCCATCTTCAACCGGATTCCGGCAGCCCTGCTGGGCACCGTTGCGGTCATCCTCTCCTATTCGGCCTACATCGCCGAGGTGCTGAGGGCCGGCTTTCAGGACGTCGGCCCCTCCCAGAGGGCGTCGGCACGCTCACTGGGCCTGACCTCGGGGCAGACCATGCGTCTGGTGGTCATCCCCCAGGCCCTGCGCAAGGTGGCTCCGGCATTGATGAATGACTTCATCTCCATGCAGAAGGACGTGGGGCTGATCTCGGTCCTGGGAGCCGTCGACGCGGTCAGGGCGGCCCAGATCATCGTGGCCACCTCCTACAACTTCACCCCGTACGTGGTGGCCTCGGTGCTCTTCATCGCCACCTCGGTCCCCTTCATTCTTCTCAACGACTGGTATTCCAACCGTCTGCGCAAGCGCGAACAGAGCGGAGGCATGGTATGAGCGAACAGGCAGGCACCGATAAGGACCAGCCGGTGCTCCGTCTGGAGGATGTGCGAAAGACCTACCCTGGGGGCAACAAGGTCCTACGCGGCATCTCCATGACCATCATGCCTCATGAGACCGTGGCCCTGCTGGGTCCCTCAGGATCGGGCAAGTCCACCCTGATGAAGTGCATCAACCTTTTGGAGACCGTCAACGACGGCAGGATCTGGCTGGGCGGCACCGACATCACCGATCCCAGGATCAACCAGGATGCCTGCCGGGCCAGAATCGGCGTGGTATTCCAGCAGTTCAACCTCTTCCCCCATATGAACGTCCTGAAAAACGTGACACTGGGAGCCATCAAGGTCCACGGCATGCCCAAGGACCAGGCCAGGGAGCGTGCCCTGGAACTGCTGGATCGAATCGGCATGAGGAAGAAAGCCGGAGCCTACCCGGACCAGCTCTCCGGCGGCCAGCAGCAGCGGGTGGCCATCGTACGAGCCCTGATGACCGACCCGGAACTGCTCCTGCTGGATGAGATCACCTCAGCCCTGGACCCCATGCTGGTGGGCGAGGTCCTAGCCATGGTCTCGGAGCTGACCGCCGGTGGCACCACCATTCTCATGGCCACCCACGAGATGAGTTTCGCCCATCATGCGGCCAACCGGGTTGTCCTGCTGCTGGACGGTGTCATCGCCGAGAACGGAACCCCGCAAGAAGTCATGGACGAGTCTGAGAATCCGCGAACCAGGGAGTTCTTCAGCCACTTCCGAGGGCTGTGAGTTCCCAAGTTCCTACGGTCTCCGGTTGGTGGAAAATACTCTTCCTGCGGCCTTGGTCAGTTCCAGGGTGCGATCGGCATCCAGGGACAGCTGTCGTTTGAGGGGCTCCTCGCCCGCATACCGCTTCTGACCGCGCAGACGGCTGAGAAACTCCACGCGGACCCTGTGGCCGTACAGATCCACCCAGTCCGGCCGGACGGCATTGGCCTCCAGGATTCTTGGAGTCTGTTGTCCCGGGACCAGGAAAGTCTCCTTGGTGCCGATGGAGATGGCGGCAGGCATCCGCCAGGGCGAACCCTGGACCAACCGGCCCTCCCGGCCCTCCTGCGTCGCCATAGGATCCGTAGGCAGACCCAGGTCAACCAGCCAGCCTGCATAGACTCCATCCGCAGGCATCATCCCCTGGCTGTCAGGAGCAAGATTGGCAGTCGGAAATCCCAAGCGACGACCCCGCTGCTCCCCATGGACCACTGTGCCTTGAACCATGTGCGGCCGACCCAGAATATCCATTGCCGCATCCACATCGCCATCCAGGATCAACTGCCGAAGGTGGGAGCTGCTCCAAGCACGTACCCGGCGTCGCTCCAGGCCGTCGGCATCAGGCAGAGTGCAGTCGCCGGGTCCCTGGTCGTCCACGACTTCCAAGTTGAATAGTCCTGTGTCCGCCAAAGCAGCAATGGCTTTAATATCGCCGATTCGCCCTGCGCCCATCCGCGCATCACGGCCCAGGACCAGCGTTCGCATGGCCAGCTGTTCGGTAAGCTGCTTGAGGAAGAACCGATAGGACTTGGCCGCAAAAGCCAGCGTATATCGCACCACCACAACCTGATCCAGCCCCAGCTGGGCCATGATCCGCAGGCGCTCCTTCAGCGGCATGATCTGATCAGGGTCGTGGCGAATCAGGTCCGGGGACGGTTCAGTCATGTCATGGCTGTCGGCATAGCTATGGACCAGTTTGGGGCTGGGATCGAAGACCAGAGCCATGGGCCGGTCCTGTGCCTTGGCCGCGAGATCGACCACCCGGCGCAGGAGGGCCTGATGACCCCGATGCATGCCATCGAAGACACCGATGGTGACCACGCTGGACCGGGCCCCCAAGGTTCCCGGCCACCTGACAATGCCCGACTCATCCGGGCTGACCTGGCTGACCTTCATCCGCTTCCCATCATTTAGTCATTGCGGCCCCCGGACCCGGGCGCCGAAAATTCCTTAAGCACTGTATTCCCACCGTCGCACCCTGGCAAGACCCTGGGGCTAAACACGAACCTGCGCCCTTCATGTCTCGGTGTGGAAGACCACATCCGGCTTGGCCCCACCTCGTGAACCGGGCACCAGGATAGCAGCCAGACGCTGCTTGCCCACAGGTCCGGCCAGTGCTGCCGTGGGCCCGGCGACAGGCTGATGCAAGAATCCGCCATTGGCCACTCTGGCGGCCTGGTCGGTATCCAGGTTGAGGACAGGCATGCTCATGCGTGCCGCCTGCTCAAGACTCAGAGAGCCATCCAACATCCCCTGCCGGTCATGGTCCGGGACCATACGGCTGCGAATAACCGTCCGACCTTGTCGGTCCCGGTAGGTGTGGGGGACCACCTGACCGCCCACAACCTTGGACTTGAGGGCGGAATCCTCCAGGTCGAATGGACCTACCCGGATTCTTCTCAGGGCGGTCAGGTGGCCGCCAAGGTCCAGCCGCTCGCCCAGGTCGCGAGCCAGGGCCCGGATGTAGGTGCCGCTGGAGCAGATCACTTCCACATCCACATCGACCACCCTGGTGCCTTGGTCGGGCAATTCCACACGACGAAAATCGAGCAGACGGAAGGATGCAATTCGAATACGTCTGGGTTCCAGCTTGACCTCCTGACCTGCGCGAGCCAGGTCATAGGCCCGTCTGCCCTGGACCTTGATGGCGGAGAAGGCATCAGGCACCTGGTCTATCCAGCCGGTGAAGCAGCGATCAATCAAATCCTGCAGACCCTGGGCTGTCAGATTGTCCACATTCTGCGCGGCTCCAGGACGCACCGGCAGCAAATCCCCGTCAGCATCGTCCGTGGTGGTACCCAGTCCCAGACGTATGGTGGCCCGGTAGGCCTTGTCATGGCCGACGATGACCGTCAACAACCGCGTGGCTTGGCCGAACCCTACGACCAGCAGGCCAGTGGCCATGGGATCCAGGGTCCCGGCATGGCCCACGCGACGCATGCCGAGGACAGAGCGGACGGCAGCCACCACGTCATGGCTGGTCACACCGCTCGGCTTGTCGACAAGGATGATGCCCGAGATTGGTTCACCGGTGCCAAACTCCATACCATCCAGCGACTCGGAAGCCCTTGCCCTACCAATGCCTTCAGCGGTCGGCTTCATCCGCATCCTCTGCCGCAGGTTCGCCAGGGACGGAGTCCGACCCATCGGTCTCTTTTTCGTCGTCATGCCTGTACGGGTCGGGGTCGCCGGCGTAGCTGGCATTGACCCGGGCTTTGGCCATGGCCTCGTCCCGATGACGGGCCGCGGTCAGCACATCCTCAATCTCGGTCGCCTCGGCAGGCACCTCATCGTAGATGAAGCGCAAGGTAGGCGTCAGTCGCAGACCAGCCCGAGCACCGACCAGGGTGCGCAGCCTGCCAGAGGCCTGCCGCAGGGCTTGCTGGGCACGTTTGCGCTCCCCGGCCTCGTGACCGGACCGCCCCAACTGGGTCCAGTAGATCTTGGCTATCTGCAGGTCGTTGGTGACCCGAACCTCAGTGACGGTGACCCCTGCCAAGCGCTTGTCGTGCATCTGGGACTCCAGCGCAGAGGCCACAACCCGCTGTATCAGGGCTGCTATGCGTACAGCGCGGGGATTTTCACCCATCATGATTCCTTTCTCGAACCGTCTATGACCAATCGTCGCATTCATGGCGATCCGCCCCGGCCAGGGAGTACCCAGACCGGGGCGGATCGCCACGGGCCTTCCGACATACGGTCGGCAGGTCGACAGGCTCTACTTGCGTTCCACTTCCTGCATCTCGTAGGTCTCGATGATGTCGCCCACCTCGATGTCGTTGAAGGAGCCCAGGTTGATGCCAGCCTCGTAGCCTTCGGTCACCTCGTTGACGTCGTCCTTGAACCGGCGCAGGGAGGAGATCTCCAGATCGTTGATGGTGACCACCCCGTTGCGGGCGATGCGAGCCTTGGTGCCCCGCTTGACGGTGCCGTCCTGGACCATGACGCCCGCGATGTTGCCGAACTTGGAGGAGCGGAAGATCTCACGAATCTCGGAGTGGGAGGTGGTGACCTCTTCGTACTCCGGCTTGAGCATGCCCTTGAGCGCCGCCTCGATGTCCTCGATGGCGTTGTAGATGACCGAGTAGTACTTGATCTCCACCCCCTCGCGGTCCGCCAAATCCTGGACCTGCCGGTTGGGCCGGACGTTGAAGCCGATGATGACGGCCTTGTCGACCGTGGCCAGGTTGACGTCGTTCTGGGTGATGGCGCCCACGCCCCGGTGGATGACCTGGATCCCGACCTCGTCGGAGACCTCGATCTTCATCAGGGAGTCTTCCAGAGCCTCCACCGAACCGGAGGAGTCGCCCTTGATGACGATGTTGAGCATGTCCACCTCGGACTTGGCGAACTGCTCCTTCAGGCTCTCCAGAGAGACAACCTTGCGGCGCTTGGCCAGCTGTGCGGCGCGGGCCGAGGCCTCACGCTTCTCGGCGATCTGACGAGCGGTGCGGTCGTCGGGCGCAACCAGGAAGAGGTCGCCGGCGGTAGGCACTGAGGTAAGACCAAGCACCTGGACGGGTGTGGAAGGACCCGCAGCATCCATCTGCCGACCGTTCTCGTCCAGCATGGCGCGCACACGGCCATAGGCCGATCCGGCCACGATGGCATCGCCTACATGCAGTGTCCCCTGCTGGACCAGCACAGTGGCCACGGCTCCGCGACCCTTGTCGAGACGGGCCTCGACCGTCGCGCCACGAGCGTCCATGTCGGGGTTGGCCCGAAGGTCAAGGTCGGCATCGGCAGTCAGCAGGACGGCCTCCAGGAGCTTGTCCACGTTGGTGCCCAGCTTGGCGGAGATGTCGACGAACATGGTGTCGCCGCCGTACTCTTCGGATACCAGACCGAACTCGGTCAACTGACCGCGTACCTTCTGGGGATTGGCTCCCTCGACATCGATCTTGTTGACAGCCACCACGATGGGCACATGGGCAGCCTGGGCGTGGTTGATGGCCTCCACGGTCTGCGGCATGACGCCGTCGTCCGCGGCCACCACCAGGATGGCCACATCAGTCAGCTCGGCACCACGCGCACGCATGGCCGTAAAGGCCTCATGGCCAGGGGTGTCCAGGAAGGTGATCTTGCGATCCTCCCCGTCCAGGGTGACCGTGGCCTGGTAGGCCCCGATGCGCTGGGTGATGCCGCCGGCCTCCTGGGTGGTCGTGTTGGTCTTGCGGATGGTGTCCAACAGACGGGTCTTGCCGTGATCGACGTGGCCCATGACGGTGACCACCGGAGGCCTGGGCTGCAGGTTCTCATCATCCTGGTCCTCACGTTCTTCGTCCAGGTTGATGTCGAACTGCTGAAGGAGCTCCTTGTCCTCCTCCTCAGCGGAGACGATGCGGATCTTCCACCCAATCTCGTCGCCCAGGATTTGGAAGGTTGCCTCATCCAGGGACTGAGTGGCCGTGGCCATCTCGCCCAGGTGGAAGAGCACCGTGACCAAGGCAGCGGGGTTGACGTTGATCTTGTCGGCCAGGTCGGCCAGGGTGGCGCCCTGACGGAGCTTGACGGTACGTCCATTGCCTGCGGGGATGCGCACACCGCCGATGACAGGTGCCTTCATCTCCTGGAATTCATGCCTCTTGGCCATCCGATTCTTGCGGGCCTTGGAGGACTTGCCTCCCTGGCGACCGAAAGCCCCAGCTGCACCGCCGCGACCGCGACCACCGCGACCTGAACCGCCGCGGAAGCCGCCTGAAGGTGCCGACGAAGCGGCTCCGAAACGACCGCTACCGCCCTGATGTGTCTGCTGACCTGGACGACTATGGCCCCACTGCCCTGGACGTGCGCCCTGTCCGGTGCGTCCGCCACGGCCATTGCGGAATCCGCCCCGGCCCCTGCGTGAGTCGTTGACGGTAGGTCTGGCCATGGGATGCGGCCTGGGAATGTCTGAAGGCATAGGGGCCTTCATCCCCTGCTTGCGGCTGAAAGGATTGTTACCCGGACGAGGCGTGGATGCTCCCGGCCGCGCTCCATGACGTGCTGCTGCAGCGTTGGAGCCACCGGGACGACCGCTGTTGCGCGAGCCCTGGGGGCCGGGCCTGCCCATGGCTGAAGGCTTGGGCCCACGGGACTGGTTGCGCTGCTCATGCTCGTTGCGGTTGCCCTGGGGGGCACCGGGCTTGGGGAAGTGTCCGCCGGGACGCTGCTGGCTCCGTGAGGCGTCACCACCAGCCGAGGGCCGACGGTTCTGTCCGGGCTTTGGCCCAGGTGTGGATTGCTGCTGGGTGCCACTGGACTGCGAGCGGCCATGCTGACCCTGGCCGCTTCCATGATTAGGGCTGCCGGGGCGGGCATTTCGCGCAGCGGCCTGGCCTGCGTCGCCCTGTCCCTTCTGAGGGAAAGCGTTCTTGAGTCGACGAACCACAGGGGCCTCCACAGTGGAGGATGCGGACTTGACGAATTCGCCCATGTCCTTCAACTTCGCCAGAACAGTCTTGCTGTCTACGCCAAATTCCTTGGCCAGCTCATACACGCGTGCTTTGGGCACTTACTTTCTCCTTACCGGACCGCGCGTATGACCGGCGCGATCACTCTTTTATGACGGCGAACATATCCTGTCTCATCGTGCGACCATGATCGTGTTACCTCGTCTCTGTGCCGGGGCCGACGGCGTGAACCACCGGACTCGGGATACCGCGTCTAGCATACTCGCGTCGTCGGATGTTTGCTCTCAGGCGTCTTCACCAGCAGCCGAAGCAGATTGTGCCTGCAGCTCGCGCAATTTTTGCTGGTGGGCCTCCTCTGACTCAATGCCAATCTTCCAGCCAGTCAGCTTGGCGGCCAGACGGGCGTTCTGACCCTCTTTGCCAATGGCCAGGGAGAGCTGTGCGTCCTTGATGAAGGCAATGGCCGTACGGTTGGGCTCGCTGACGATTTGCACCTGACGAACCACAGCCGGGGACAGGGCCGCAGCTACGAATTCGGCAGGATCCTTGGACCAATCCACAATGTCGATCTTCTCAGGCCCCAGATTCTCCATGACAGCACGCACGCGAGCGCCTGCCGGCCCAATCAGCGCACCCTTGGGATTGACCCCCTTGGTGTTGGCACGGACCGCAATCTTGGTTCTGGCACCTGCCTCACGAGCAATGGCCATGATGGAGACCGCGCCGGAGACCAGCTCCGGTACCTCACGCTCAAAAAGGCGGCGAACCAGCTCGGGATGGGAACGCGACACAATAATTTCCGGCCCCTTGAGTCCACGGGAGACATTGACCACGTAGACCCGGATCCGCTGGCCGTGCCGGTAATGCTCTCCAGGCACCTGCTCGCGGCGGGGCAGAATGGCCTCGACATTATCTACTGCCACATGCACATTGCCAGGATCGCTGGCATCCTGCTGCACGACCCCAGTGATCAGATGGCCCTTCTGACCTGAGAAAGCCCCAAAGACACGCTCGTCATCGGCCTGACGGAAGAGCTGACGAATCACCTGGCGTGCCGTGGAAGCCGCCAGCCGATCGAAGTCCTTTGGCGTGTCGTCGTATTCCTCGCCCAGATCATATCCTGGTTCAGGCTCTTCAGGCGTGGGCTCGCGAGCGATCTCGTCCTGTGCCCAGATGGTAAAAGTCCCCGCACGTTCGTCCAGCTCCACCCGTGCGTGCTTGGCTGCGTGAGGCGACTTCTGGTAAGCCAGGAGAAGGGCCTCGCTCAGTGCTTGATCCAAGGTCTCGGCATCAATCCCTTGTTCGTGTGCCAGCTGATGAATCTCAGCCAGGTCCAGTTCCATGTCAAGACCTCCTATGAAGTTATTCAGACTGCGCTTCTTTTAGTCTGCAATGCCTACTATTCTAGCCTTTCATGCAGACACAGCCGGTTCCTGAATACCACGGGTGGGCGAGTCGTCGGCCGACAATCCCGGCCCGACTGATGAGAGCCGGTATCGCGGTACTTCTGCTGGCCGCAACCATTTCAGGATGCGCACCCTCGGCCGTGCACGTCAGTCAGCACGACCCTGACGATCTTCGACCTACAGCCTGCGAACAGGCATGGACGCGAGCCCGGCAGTCGGAACGGCTTCGAAAGGATCAGGCAGACAGCCGGGCTCAGGACTGGATCCAAGCGGCCCGCGAATGCCCTGCCAGACTGGATGAAGCCACGGTACACGCGGCCCAGGCTTTGACGGCTTCCCAAGGCGGGCAGACCAATCGTCAAACAGCCACGCTAAGGCTGGTCCAGACAGCACAGCGGTTGGATCCGCTGGCGAAGGCACTGCCGGTTGAATTGGCCGATCAAGCCATCATAGGTGAAGACCGTTCCGGATTCGAACTCTCGGTCCTCGCAGCCCGTACAACGGATGCCGCGTGGATGCTGACCCTAGCCGATGCGCACACTGCAGCCGCGCAGATTCTGGTCGGTCACGCCAAACATGATCCCCGGCAGGGGGTCTATCCCACCACTGATCTGCTGGCGCACCCGGATGAGTGCACGGACCCCGCCAATGGAATACAGACCTCTACCCCTGCCCTGATCGAGATCGATACGGCGCGGACCCTTTTGTCCGTCGGAAGAAAACTGAACGGGTTCTCAGGCACGATACGAACTGATACCAGTCAGAACGGAAAAAGTCGCCAGGAGGCGACATCTGCCCTGGTCGACATGATTGTGGCCCACTTGTCCATGGCCATGAACCTCGGCTACCCGGCCACATCGTCAGCCCTGCTGCAGGCACCAAAACGCTGATTTCCAATACGGACCAGCCGCCAGCAGGTTACACTGATCGCACTCGTCAGTTTTCCCATTCGTATATGTGGGCTATCCCTGCCCGTGCACGCCTGAAAACCTGGCCAAGGGTCAAAACTGATTATCAAGCAAACGAATTAGTTATTACTTACTTCAGATTTCACGAAACCTGGCAGGTGGCGTCAGGGGTTCAGGCGGTGCTAATATAGAACGTGTTCCACAGGTGTATTCCACAGGAACGCAGGGGGGTATGAACCCGTGCAATGTAGGAGGCGACCCGGTGCTGGTCATCGCATCGCCTTCTGCATTGGACGGTATTTATCTACTCAGCATCGAGAACTGAGACGAACAGCCAATGAAGGCACACGGAAGACCGGTCCTGCCTGACAATCATCAAATTGATCGAGTGCCATTCTCGCAGTTATCCAGCAAAACTGATTCCCTATGGACTGTATATCAGCAGCAATCAGGAAACCCGACTCCACGAGTGAGCCACTGCAACTTGGCAATCCGGCAATAGTACTTAAATACAGAAGGCCCCAACCGTCGGGCCGGGGCCAATAAGTGGCGGTTGAGGCGAGATTCGAACTCGCGGAGGGAGTTGCCCTCACACGCTTTCGAGGCGTGCTCCTTAGACCGCTCGGACACTCAACCATGGTCGTTGCCCGACATTGCCGAACAACAACTTTTCTATTATGCCACAGAGTCCCTACCTAGCAAACGGCGTGGCGCAGTCAGCGGTCGCCGTGAACAACCAGGCGGTCACAGTGTACGGCGGGCTCGGATGGCCTGCGCCCGTTCAGCAAGCTGGTCATCAGGCGGGTAGGCCACATGCTCCAGGGTCAGGCCCCGAGCATCTATGGGACCGGTGGAGCCTTCGCGCAGGGGGTGGGCAACCTTGTCGGCAAACCATTGGACGGACCGGCGTCCCTGGCCCACCTGAATGCAGGCCGCGACCAACGAGCGGACCATGTTATGGGCAAATGCATCGGCTACAATCCGAAAGACAGTCAACCCGGACTCCATGAAGGTCGGAAGGCATCCGACGGCAACCTGCCCCTGGGCAGTCTCGTACAGATTCACGTTGGGAACCAGGTCCCAATGTGCTGCCAGGACCTTGCGGATGGTCGTGCCACCAGGATTTGGCCTGGCAAAGGATCCGAAGTCATGCAGACCGACGCATTCCGCTGCAGCCTCGTTCATAGCTTCCAAATCCAGGCTTCCCTCCAGGTCCAACACATAGCCCCGCATACGCGGATCCCCTGGCTTATCCCCCTGGCTGACCCGATACAGGTAGGTGCGTTCCAAGGCAGAGAAACGGGCATCGAAACCCGACGGAGCGGATCTGAGACCGAGCAACACGATGTCAGCGGGCAGCAGGTGTCGAAGACGGCGTTCAAGGGCAGATACACCATCGACACCCATATGCCCCCTGCAGGACTCGAGTACAGCAACGGGAATGTCCAAGTGTGCTACCTGGTGAGATGCGTGGACCCCAGTGTCGGTCCTGCCAGCCACGACCAGCTTGGGCTCCCAGGCGACGCAGCTGTGGGAAACCTGGCCATCCGGTCTGCGGGCTCCAGTGATCACAGACAGGGCCTGTTCGACGCAGCCCTGGACTGTACGAAGCCCAGGCTGCCGGGCCCAGCCATGGAAGCCGCCACCGTCGTAGGCCAGATCCATGCGCAGCCTGACAAGGGGCATTTCCCCTTCCTGATCCTCCATCAAGACCTCCCTGGCACCAATGACAAACGGGGCCGGAGAGCCATGCTCCCCGACCCCGTCACCAGAACAAAGACCGATTACTCAGCGGCCTTCTCGGCATCTTCAGCCACATCGGCATTTTCCTCTGCCTGGGCTTCCGCCTGATCCGCCTTGTCAGCTGTCTGCTCCAGATCCTCAGCGGCCTCGTCAGCCTGGGCCACGTCCTGATCGGACTCATTGGCCTCCACGGCCTGATCGACGGCATCCTTGGCAGCACCTTCTGCGACAGCGGCATCGGTGGCTGCAGCCACCTCGGCGTTGTCATCCTTGGCGGCCACCTTGGCTGCGGATTCGGCCTCCTTGACGACGGCCTTCTTGGCCGACAGGGGCTCGGTGACCAGCTCGATCACCGCCTGCGGGGAGTTGTCCCCTCGGCGGGGAGCAATCTTGGTGATGCGGGTGTAGCCGCCCTCACGCTGCTGCATCTGTTCGGCGATCTGCGTGAACAGGATGTGGACCACGGACTTGTCACGGATGACGCGCATGACGCGACGGCGGGCGGACAGATCCCCGCGCTTGGCGAAGGTGATCAGCCGCTCGGCCAGCGGACGCAGGCGCTTGGCCTTGGGCAGGGTGGTCGTAATACGGCCGTTTGCAAAGAGGCTGGTGGCCATGTTGGCCAGCATCAGCCGCTCGTGCGCCGGGCTGGAGGCCAGACGTGGGCCCTTGCTAGGTTTTGGCATTGGATTATCTCCTTACGGCCCGGGAGGACAGGTGGGCATACGCCCGAACATCCGACTTCCCGGAATTGCTGTCAGCAGGCGACGGAACCCTTCCCCCTCGCCCGCTCATACGAAGGCTGCAATCCTTCACTCGTCGTCAGGCGAGAAGAAGGTGCCCCCCTCGAGATTATTGGTGTCGAAGCCCAGTGGGGAGGCCTTCAGCGACAGCCCCATGCCCTCAAGCTTCTCCTTGACCTCGTCGATGGACTTCATGCCGAAGTTGCGGATGTCCAGCAAATCCTGCTCGGTATGCGAGACCAGCTCACCGATGGTATGGATTCCCTCGCGCTTGAGGCAGTTGTAGGAACGCTGCGTCAGGTTCAGGTCCTCAATCGGCACGGACATCTGCGGATCGGCCTCTTCCACCACAGGCTCGGGCCCGACCTCCACGCCCTCAGCCTGAGTGTTGAGCTCGCGGCAGAGACCGAAGAGCTCGACCAGGGTCGACCCGGCGGACGCCACCGCGTCACGCGGCGAAATAGCCGGCTTGGTCTCCACATCCAGGATCAGCTTGTCGAAATCCGTGCGCTGCTCGACACGGGTGGCCTCGACCTTGTAGCTGACCTTGAGCACAGGAGAATAGATGGAATCGACCGGGATACGGCCAATCTCATCGTTGTCCTGCTTGTTGAGCTGGGCCTGGACATATCCACGACCGCGCTCCACCGTAAACTCGATCTCCAGCTCGCCATCCTCGGCCAGGGTCGCGATATGCAGATCGGGATTGGCTACGGTGACGCCGGCCGGCGGGGTGATGTCCCCGGCGGTGGCCTCGCCCTTGCCGCTCTTGCGCAAATACATGACCACAGGCTCGTCGTATTCACTGGTCAGCACGATGCCTTTGATGTTGAGCAGGATCTCAGTGACGTCCTCCTCCACACCAGGCAGCGTGGTGAACTCGTGCAGGGCACCTGAGATGCGGACCGAGGTCACAGCCGCACCGGGTATGGAGCTCAGCAGGGTACGGCGCAGGGAGTTGCCCAGGGTGTACCCGAATCCGGGCTCCAAGGGCTCGATGGTGAAACGGGAGCGCTGGGCATTGACGACTTCTTCAGTAAGAGTCGGACGCTGTGCAATAAGCACTGTTGCTATCCTTTCAGCTCCGACCGGTGGTGCACTCACCGGTCTTCGCGGGTGGATTCATGGGTTTTCTAGTGCTCAGACGCGACGGCGCTTGGGAGGACGAACGCCATTGTGTGCCTGTGGGGTCACATCAGAGATTGAACCGACCTCCAGGCCTGCGGACTGCAGGGAGCGGATGGCGGTCTCACGGCCCGAACCCGGACCCTTGACAAAGACATCCACCTTCTTGACCCCATGCTCCATGGCCTTGCGGGCTGCTGATTCCGCGGCCATGCCCGCTGCGTAGGGAGTGGACTTGCGGGAGCCCTTGAAGCCTACGTCGCCGCCCGAAGCCCAGGCCACTACAGCACCGGAAGGATCGGTGATGGAGATGATGGTGTTGTTGAATGTTGACTTGATATGCGCCTGCCCGACCGGAACCGACTTGCGATCCCGACGACGAGGCTTGCGCGCGGCCTGCTTTGCTGCTGCCATTGATCCTCGTTTCCTTGTCACGAATAACGAATAACTGATTGCTAGTGCGAACCATCGGGGACCCTCATCCCCGCTTCGCATTCGGCCTTACTTGGTCGCCTTCTTCTTTCCGGCGACAGTGCGCTTGGGTCCCTTGCGGGTGCGGGCGTTGGTCTTGGTCCGCTGGCCGCGCACGGGCAGGCCCCGGCGGTGGCGCTGGCCCTGATAGCAATTGATTTGGATCTTACGGCGAATATCAGCGTCGATCTCACGACGCAAATCACCCTCGATCTTGTAGTTTCCCTCGAGGTAATCACGCAGCGTAATGAGCTGCTCGTCCGTGAGATCCTTGACGCGGGTGTCCGGATTCACTCCGGTCGCGGCAAGTGTTTCCTTGGCGCGAGTACGCCCCACACCGAAGATGTAGGTGAGGGCTATCTCTATGCGCTTCTCGTTGGGGATGTCGACTCCGGCAAGACGTGCCATTGCGATTCCTTTTTGCTCTACGCAGGTCGTGCACCGAGTCTTCCGGTCTCCCGGCCCGGGCCTGCGCACCCGGGGTTCAGCCTATCGGCTGTGACTCAGCGCCTTTGGTGTTCGTTGCCGCTGGGAATCCGCTCAGCCCTGGCGCTGCTTGTGGCGTGGGTTTTTGCAGATCACCATGACGCGGCCGTGACGACGAATCACGCGGCAGTTCTCGCAGATTCTCTTCACACTAGGGCTGACCTTCATGGTTTTCCTTTGCTTGTGTACCTTAGTTACTTGTACCGGTACGTAATCCGTCCGCGGTTCAGATCATAGGGGCTCATTTCGAGCACCACCCGATCCTGGGGCAGAATGCGGATGTAGTTCTTGCGCATCTTGCCGGAAATGGTGGCCAGCACCAGGTGCTTGTTCTCGAGCTCGACGCGGAACATCGCATTCGGGAGGGCCTCGACCACACGCCCTTCCACCTCGATCACACCATCTTTTGCCATAAGCCTTCTATCCGATCCTCGGCCGGTTACACAGCGCATCGAAAGACACGCCAAATGGCAAGTATAGCATTGATGGACCCAAAATTGGGCAATAGCGTGTTGACACGACAAAAGGGCCGTCTGAACGGCTGTCGCTCAATCAGTATAGCAGTCGTTCAGGCGGTCCGGTAAGGATCCGAATCCCTCAGTCCTCGATGGCGATGTTCTGCGTATTGTCAGCCGGTTCGATGCTGGTCTTGGGCAGGGTCACCTCCAGGGTGCCGTTGGCATAGTGGGCATGTATGTCCTCCTGGCGGACCTTGTCGCCCACATAGAAGCTGCGGGAGCAGGATCCTGTGTAGCGCTCACGCCGGATCCACCGTCCCTGATCGTCCTTGTCGCCCTGGTCACTGTTCTTCTGGGCAGAGACAATCAGGTAGCCGTCCTCCAGACGCAGGCCGATGTCCTGCTTGTCGAAGCCCGGCATGTCGATGGAGAGCTGGTACTGCCCGTCCTTCTCACGCACATCCGTATTCATCAAGGGGCTGTTCAGCGCGTTCTTGGGGCCCTGGCCCTGCCGACGCCCGTCACGCCAGTTGTTGAAGAAGGGATCATCGAAGAAGTCGCCGAAGATCGAATTGTTCATCAATGCGGGAAACATAGCCATAATCACATCTCCTGATTCTCTAAGTCATAGTTTCTGCGGACCGAAACCCCAGGTGGACATCCTGACCTGTCCTCCCGGGCTCCCTGCCCTTCACTTTGTCCAAACCGCGGACCCCGGTTTCCATGCCCGATGTTCACCCAAGGAATAAAAGTTGAGTCTTGGTGACTCAACTTTTGTAAACAGTCCTGTTTTTCGTCCTTGTCCTCTCACTCTTCGGGCCTTGAATGACCACATGTCAGACGTTACGGGCCAAAATTCTTGTGACGCGACTTTGAGGCATTTACCATAGGATAAGATTCCGCCAGCCCCCGTAGGCTCTTGAGGGCGGACCCAATCCCATGTGGACCGGACGGACCGGCCATTCCTAGTCAAAGGAGCTCAGATGCTCACCAACGAATACATCAAGCGCGTCTACCAGCAGGTTGAGAAGCGCGACGGCGACCAGCCGGAATTTCTGCAGGCTGTTCGCGAGGTTTTCTCCAGCCTGGAACCTGTGGTGGAGCGGCATCCCGAGTATGAGGTCAACGGCGTGCTGGAGCGCCTGGTCGAGCCCGAGCGTGCAGTCAAGTTCCGAGTGGCCTGGACCGACGACCAAGGCCATGTTCAGGTCAACCGCGGCTACAGGATCCAATTCAATTCAGCCATCGGCCCCTACAAGGGCGGCCTGCGCTTCCACCCGACCGTGACCGAGTCGGTCATCAAGTTCCTGGGCTTCGAGCAGATCCTGAAGAATTCGCTGACCGGACTGCCCATGGGCGGTGCCAAGGGAGGATCCGACTTCGACCCCAAGGGCCGTTCGGATGCCGAGGTCATGCGCTTCTGCCAGGCCTTCATGACTGAGTTGCAGCGCCACATCGGACAGTTCACCGACGTGCCTGCCGGCGACATCAATGTTGGATCGCGCGAAATCGGCTACCTGTTCGGCCAGTACAAGAGAATTCGCGACGAGTACTCGGGCGTGCTGACAGGCAAGGACCTGACCTTCGGCGGCTCCCTGGCCAGGACCGAGGCCACAGGTTACGGACTGTGCTACTACACCCAGGAGGCCCTGCAGACGTTGCGCAAGGACTCCTTCCAGGGCAAGACCGTCGTCATCTCCGGTTCAGGCAATGTGGCCATCTTCGCCACCGAAAAGGCCCAACAGCTGGGTGCCAAGGTGGTGACGGCATCCGACTCCAACGGATACGTCTACGATCCCAACGGAATTGACCTGGACGTCGTCAAGGACATCAAGCTGGGTCACCGCGGCAGAATTCGCGAGTATGCGGACCGTGTGGATTCCGCTGAGTACCACGAGGGCTGCAAGGGCGTCTGGACTGTGCCCTGCGACATCGCCCTGCCCTGCGCAACGCAGAACGAAATCGATGAGGAATCCGCAAAGACCCTGGTCGCCAACGGATGCACCGTGGTCTGCGAGGGCGCCAACATGCCCTCCACCCCCGAGGCCATCCAGGTCTACCAGGACAACAAGGTGCTCTACGGGCCCGCCAAAGCCGCCAATGCCGGCGGCGTGGCGGTCTCCGGTCTGGAGATGAGCCAGAACTCGCTGCGCCTGCAGTGGACCTTCGACGAGGTGGACCAGCGACTCAAGGACATTATGACCGGGATCTTCCAGAAGTCCTACCAGGCCTCCAAGGAATACGGGCATGAGGGCGACCTGATGCTGGGCGCCAACGTGGCCGGATTCACCAAGGTGGCCGATGCCATGGTGGCCCAGGGCATCCTCTGAAATAGGCTCTAGATAGATAAATAAGGGGTCCGACCTGCATCCTCTGCAGGTCGGACCCCTTATTGCGCTTCAGCAGAAAACAGGACTCAGGCGACCAGCTGCCCGATGACCTCGGGCTCAATCCTCTGGCCCGGGTTGAAATCCTCGGAGCCCAGATACCGGTAGATGCTGGCCTGAAGGGCCCGGGCCTCCGGATATTCGGTCAGATTCTGCAAGCCCATGGAGGAGAGCAGAAGCCGGCCTTTCCCGCAGCGGCATTCCAACAGCTGTGTCATGGGTCGCAGGTAGGCGTAGCTGTCCATCTCGGTGATGATGGACTGGTAGCGCTCAGGCAGGATGATGGCCCGCTGGGTGGCCATGGGCCACCACTGCCAGTCAGTGTGCGATTCAGTCGGGAAATCAGCGAAAATAGGGTGATCAGCCTGGATGAACTGCCCCATGGTACCGCTCTGGTCCTTGAACGTCCCTACTGACCAGAAGTCCGTTGAGAAGTGGGCCTGAACGGATCTGGGCAGGGACTGGGCCGTGGAGTCGGGACTCAGATAGACCGTGCCCCCCTGATCAAGGACCCGACGTGCCTGCTGGTCGAACCTCCTGGTCTCGTACAAGCCGTCCGGTCGGCCAGGCTGGCTGTCCTGGTAGACCCAGATCGGATAGACGTTGGTCACGCCGTCAATCTCCAGACTCAGACGGCAGCGTTGGCTGCCTCGAATGCCATTCAGGGGCAGTTCGAAGGCTCCCAGATCAGTCAGCTTGCCCACCGGGCAGGTGACCTTGGGGAAGACATGCTCCAGATCAACCCCCTGGCCCTGCAACCGCAGCCGTAGATCACCCTGCAGCGCGCACCGGCCGTAGTTGGCCACCTTGACCGCCCCTGAGAGCTCCTCCCGGCTGGTATAGGCATAGCGGCCCATGACAGCCAACGGCAACTGGTCCGTGAAGAAGGACCGGAAGCGTTCAGGGCGGGCGAAAGGAAAACGCTTGGGGTGCAGATGGGCATCCATCATGCCCACCAGAGCCGTGCCCTGCCCGGGAAAATCCTGAAGACCCAGCAACGAAAGCCCCGACATGGAGGGTGTCCGCAGGACGGACTCCACCTCCTCCCGGTAGCAGATCCGCGACAGTTCTCCTGTAGCGGCCACCCAGTCCAGCCAGGTGCTCTGATCCAGGCCAGATTCACGGACCCTGTCACGGATCATTGCGTAATTGTCAGGACGGGTGACCCCGGTGAACTCCTCGATCTCTCGGAAGTCCGGCAGCACCTCATACTGGCCGACCTCGAAGCCGTAGACCGGCACCTTGCACTCTTTGCGCACTGCCTGCATGGAATCCTCGAAATTGTGGGCAGTGCCCGGATGAACTGCGTTGGTGGACCCACGCATGTCGGCGAAGCAGCAGCGCAGGTCGTGGCCCTTGTAGAACTCGGAGGTATAAATCTCGTTGCAGTCGTCGCTGCCAAGCTGACCATAGTGCGGGTTGGAGGAGTTGGCATAGAGCCGGGTGTCGTCAATGCCTCGTGCATCCTCTATCAGCTGAGCCATGCGCTCGTGGCCGGTCGCATCAGCCCACAGCTCGTTGCCCAGGGTAAGCATGACGAAGGAGGGATGGTTGGCCAGGAAGAGCAGTGTCTGCTCAAGTTCGGTGCGATAGTAGCGATAACTGACATCCTCCTGGAAGGCATGATGGCAGTCCCAGTGGGAGAGCTCGGGCTGCATCATCATCCCCATCCGGTCTGCTGCGATGAAGGCCGCCTCGGGCGGGCAGTGCGAATGGAAGCGGACCACATTCACTCCGTATGACCGGTAGGCCTCCAGAATGCGAATCCAGGAGCCCACGTCCATGGGCGGGAAACCGGTCTGCGGAAACTCAGCGCAATTGGCCTCGCCACGCAGAAAGAAGGCCCTGCCGTTCAGAGTCAGTCTCCCCTGCTCATCGGCTGCGAAGTCGCGGATGCCGAAATCCGTGCTGACCCGAGAGAGCACCCTGGATCCGTCCGGTGTCAGGAGTTCAACTGTTATTTCGTGCAGACAGCCCTGGTATTCGTCCCAGCGATCCGCATGGGCATCAAGCGGCAGATCTGGCCAGGTCAGTGTTCGCCGCCCAGGTTCCAGATCTGCAGCGACCTCCAGAGGTTGGGCCAGCGCGTCTGAAGAAACCCTCAAGCGACCATGGAATCCTTGGCGCGAATCCACGTCAGCCTTTACGATCAGCACATCGCCATGGGGGTAGGCACGAATGCCATCCAGGAAGGTGTCCTCCTCCACACGCAGGCCGATGTTTCCCAGAAGCCCGTTCCAGTTGGTCTGGGTGTGATCAGTGGCGGTCGAGGAATCCAGGATTGCGTCGTGGGGCATGCCTTGGTAGGCGTTGTCGGAATCCACCTGCAACAGGTCATCGCCCGTCAGTAGTCCAGTCAGCTCGAAGACATGCGGGGTGTTCAAGGTCTGAGGACGGTAGGGTTCAGCCAGACGTTCACCGACCCTGACCTCCAGGCGGCGAGCGCGCTCCAGCTCGAAGAAGACCCTCTGCCCAGGCTGCGGAGACCATCTAATCCGTCGGGATAGCCTGACCGTTCCTTCAAAGGTATGCCGCCTGGTCAGCCGAGAGCCGATTGGGCCGGGCTTGCCGCTGCCATAGGTAGCGGACAGCTCCTGATCATCATGTCCGAGTCCGTTGGTGTCCAGCGTACCTGGCAACAGGACGGTTCCCTGCAGCTGAGACGGGGACTGAACCCGCCAGGCTCCAGTCAATGCAACCTCAATCATGCTTTCCTCCCGGTAAGAAGTGTTCTGTGGTCCAACTCGTCAGTGAACAACCCGGCCTGAATATGTCCGGCGTCCAGTTCCAGCACCTGCTTCAGGCACTCCCGAGCCTGGGCGATCTGCCCTGTGCCGATGCGTGCCAGAGCCATCAGGTAGAGGCAGTGAACCCGGTTCATGCGGGTATAGTCCGCATCGAAGGTCAGGAAGTCAGGCAGGGAGACTGCGAAGTAATCTTTTTCCGCATGGTCATCCAAATGCTGCTCGCCGAAGTCCAGCAGCCGGTAGAAGCAGGCATTTGCCGGACCCTGCTCGCCAAGGGCCTGATGGGCCAGTCCCTGGAAGAGGACCATCTCGGCGGGTTGGTCGTTGTAGTAGAGCGACTCTCCCACCTGCCCGGAGCCCAGGCAGGCCTGACGGAACTCCTGATCCGCAGACTCCTTGTCACCTGCCGCTCGTCTGACCAGCCCAAGGTAGTAGTGAAGATCGTTGTCCTTCTGACCTTCCAGCTTGCCTTCGCCCAGGTTCTCCGGATAGCTCATGGCTCGCTCCAGCAGATCTGCGGCACGGCCCCAGTCCTGGGCCGCCATGGCATCCTTGGCCATCAGCTTCAGGGAGATTCGGTATTGGGCGGTGATCTTGCCTTCGCCGCCCTCCCAAGGGTGGAAGCGTCGGCTGCTCATCAGCCGATAGGCCTGTTCGTAGCTGCCGGTCTGGTTCAGCAGGCTCAGGTATTCGATATAGAGATCGTCCCTGCATGACACAACCTCTGGATGCTTCTCAAATTCAGTCAGTCGACGGGCAAAGCTCCAGCCCATCAGCCGATGAAGCTGATCCCGCTCCAGAAAGACCCTGGCATCTTCGGGATCCAACCGGCAGGCGGTCTCGATCTCCCGCTCGGCGGCTTGCCAGTCGTGTCGCTTGTTGCCGTAGGCGATGGCCAGGTTGCGGTGAACAGTGGCGAAGTCGGGATCCAATCGCCTGGAATGCTCCCAAAGCTTGATGGCCCGGTCCGTCAGAGACTTGTCGTAGTAGAGGCAGCCCAGATAATAGGCTGCCTTGGGACCATCGACCAGAGTCATGGCCATGCGCAGGGGGGCTATATCATCCAGGGAATTGGGGAAGCAGTAGTCCGAAGGCGCAGCCTCGGCGGCCTGGAAGGCCTGAAGGGCCTGATCTTCTCGACCCAGCAGGTACAGATACCAGCCTTGATAATACCGGATCATGGGCTGGTGCTGATCGGCTTGGCCCAGTAGTTGCAGCGCCTCCTCATAGGCGCCGAAGGCAGCGTAGTCACGGGCAGTCCGCAGCAGATTGAGGTAATCCCCACGCATCAGTCCGGACAGCTCGTCCGGATCACCGCCTGCCAAGACCCGCTCGTAGCCGGATACGAAGTCGAACCGATCCAGAACCAGGTTCTCGCTGACCACTTGGTCCGCCTGATCCTGCCTGCCCAGCCGGCGCAGCAGATAGGCCTTGAGTCCGCGAGCCCGGATGTTGTCGGTGTTGCGGGTCAAAGCGCGCTGGACAAAGTCCAATGCCTGTTCCAGCTGGCCGCGACAGGTCGCGATGCAGGCCAGGCAGAAGAAGCCCCGTTCCTTTTGGGCATCGTCCCAGGTGGCCTTGTAGAAGGCGTCATAGGCCTGATCCGTTCGTCCTTGATAGCTCAAGGCGAGACCCAGATTGTAATGAGCCTCGGAATCATAGGGTTGGCTGTTGCGCCAGGTCAACCGCTTGATGGCTCTGCGGAAGTGCTGCTCGGCTCCGGCGAAGTCGCCGCGTCGAAGCAGAAGTCGGCCGTAGGCGTTGTTGATGCGCGCATCGCCCGGGTCACGCTTGAGCCCCTCCAGGTAGTAAGGATCAGGCCGGTAGGTGGCATGGCGGTACTGCTCCAGGTGCAGACCGGTCAGCAACAGTTCCTCGTTGGTGCCTATACGCTCAGGCCGATCGGCAGCCTGTGCCGGCTCGGGAATCCTGCCTCCGGCGGGTGGCTGCGGACGATAGCTTACCAGGAGCCGCCCTTGCGCATCCTCCACTCGGGCTGTCAGTGCTGTGGCCGGACGATCACCGGTCTCGAATTCGGCCCTGACCTGATTGTCCGGGCCAAGGGTGCCCTGCCACTGGTAAAGGATGGCCCCGTCATCGGCACAGATCCGGATCCGCGCTTCCTTTTGAAGCCGTGTGGCGTAGACGGTGATTCGCCCTTGCCCAGCCTTCAGCCCCTGAGCCTCGATCCCCTCACGCTCGCCGGCAGCCCCGAAGGTCTGCTCGGGACCAACTTCCAGGTTGAGGGCCGCATCCACACTGGCATTCTTGACCAGCCCCACCTGCTTGTAGGGCATGAAGTACTGGGTGAAGGTCTTGCCCTCGTAGGGCTTGAGCCAGGTGAAGTCAGGCTGGTTGTCGGTGAAGACCCCGGTCATCAGCTCCACGTAGGGGCCGTCGGCATCGGTCAGATTGCGGTCCCAGGCGTGGCCGAAGTCCCCGCAACCCCAGGTCCACTGCTTCTTGCCCGGGGAGATGTGATGGTCAGCCACATGCAGAATGCCCGCCTGCCGGGAGAAATCGTAGCCGCCGACGAAGTCATAGTCCGAATGAGCCGCCATATATGAGGTCGGCACCGGCACGTTCTTGTAGCGGCTGATATCCACTCCTTGGGAGTAGTCGTGTTTGTAGTAGGTACCCGTGGCGATGGGATAGCGGGAGACGTCGCGCTTGCCGTGGTCCATGACCGCAGTGACATCGGGTGGCATGACGGTCCTGGTATGTTCGTTGACCGCCACTGCCGGATTGGCCCACCAGAGGAAGGATTGAGGCAGGGGCGTGCCGTTGTAGAGCCGGGCGGAGATTTCGATGACGCTGACCCCGGGATGCAGGGCGATGGTGGTGGTGACCTGGGTGCCGTAAATGCGGTCGGTATCGTGGCAGACCACCGCCTTGCCACCGTCCGGCAGGTCCTTCAGCGTACAGTCCACCGGAAGGAAGGTGCTGGGCCGGTGATGCTGCGGCCAGTTGAACTCGATGCCCCCCGAGATCCAGGGACCGGTCAGGCCTACTAGGGCAGGTTTGATGACCCGGTTGCGGTAGACGAAGTCATAGTCGTTGGTCTTGTCCCGGGCATACTGGATGCGTCCGCCCAGTTCGGGCAGGACGGTCACCTCGAGGTATTCATTCTCCAGGATGACCGCCTTGTAGTCCTGATCCTTGCATTCGTCCGAGATGGTCTCGATGACCGGGTAGGGATAGACCCGTCCCGAAGAGCCCTGGTAGACTCGGTTTTCAATAAATTGCGGATTCTTGTCCGGTTTTCCAATCCCGTAGGTGGGAATCGCAAGCTCTGTGACCTTCACTGTGACGCCCATGGTCATCAGCCCCTTGTCTGCTCAGCAAAACTGTATATATTTGCTCTCAGTCTAGAATCGGAATCGGCCCTTGGAACCGCATAAATTGTTTGAAAGTATTAAAAAATTGCTACTAAATTGATATGACTGACCAGTGACTTCCGGCTCGGGGCGAATGCCGAAATGGGCGGATGCATACACATGAAAGGAGGTCGGCCCATCAAGGACCGACCTCCTAGGCTGACGTTCACTTAATCCCGGATCATACCTTTCGGTACCTTCCTTCGACCTTCGACAATCCCGGAGAGCCCTACTCCAGTTCCAGGGCTCCGGTGTAGAGCTGGTAGTACTCGCCATGCCTGGCTATCAGCTCATCGTGATTGCCGCGCTCGATGATCCTCCCGTGATCCAGGACCATAATCACATCGGAGTTGCGAACCGTAGAGAGCCGGTGGGCGATGACGAAGACCGTCCGGCCGCGCATCAGTGCGTCCATTCCCTGCTGGACCACCTCCTCGGTCCTGGTATCGATTGAGGAAGTGGCTTCGTCCAGGATCATGGCCGGAGGATCCGCCACCGCCGCCCTGGCAATGGAGATCAGCTGACGCTGACCCTGGGACAGTCCGCTTCCATCCCCCTCAAGAACGGTCTGGTAGCCCTGGGGAAGCATGCGGATGAAGCTGTCGGCGTTGGTCATCTTCGCTGCTTCGATGCACTCCTCGTCAGTGGCATCCAGGCGCCCATAGCGGATGTTGTCCAGGACGGTGCCTGTGAAGAGGTTGACGTCCTGAAGGACGATGCCCAGGGAGCGGCGGAGGTCAGGCTTGCGGATGTTCCTCACGTCGATCCCGTCATAGAGGATCTGGCCCTGCTGGATGTCGTAGAAGCGGTTGATCAGGTTGGTGATCGTGGTCTTGCCGGCACCAGTGGCACCGACCAGCGCCACCTTCTGCCCGGGCTTGGCGAACCAGGTGATGTCGTGCAGGACGGGCTTGCTCGGGTCATACCCGAAGCTGACGTCGGTGAATCGCACATCCCCCTGGAGGAGGGTGTATCGCCCGTCGGGAGAGGTGATTGCCTGATCCTTAGCCTTCAGGGCCACGTCCCGGGCGTCGCCTGGAAGCTTCATGGCGGCCTCCAGCGAGCGCCTGCCGTCGTCATCGGCCTCGCGCTTCCAGGCCCAGTGCCCGGTTTCGTGGTCGACAGGGGTCATGGTCCGGCCGTCCGAGGCCAGTTCGACGCTGACCAATCTGACCGTACCCTGGTCGGACTCGACGGGCTGGTCCATCAGGTCGAAGATCCGGGAGGCGCCTGCCAGGGCCATCATGACCATGTTGAATTGCATGGAGACCTGCCCGATTGGGTTGATGAAGGAGCGGGAAAGGGTCAGGAGGGAGACGATGGTTCCCAGGGTCAGCGGCCCTGCCCCGGTCAGTCCTACGTTGCCCATGCCCGCAATGCCGGCCAGCCCGCCGACGATGGCCAGGATGACATAGAGCAGGTAGCCCATGTTGCCTACGACCGGCATGGTGACGTTGCCGTAGGTGTTGGCCTTGGCCGAGGCCTGGAAGAGCTCCTCATTCCGGGCCTCGAAGACCCTGGCGGTGGCATCCTCGTGGTTGAAGACCTTGATGACCTTCTGCCCGTTGACGGCCTCTTCAACGAAGGCGTTCACCTGGCCCAGATAGCGCTGCTGGTGAACGAAGTAACGGCCGCTTCGGGTGACCAGAACCCGGACCACCACAATCAGGACCGCCGCGAAGACCAGGGTCAGGACGGTGAAGGGGATGGAGAGCCAGAGCATGGAGATCAGGGCTGCCAGGGCGGACAGGACCGAGGAGACCATCTGCGGAAAGGACTGGGAGATGGCCTGACGAAGGGTATCCGTGTCGTTGGTGTAGCGGCTCATGGTGTCGCCGTGCTCATGGGTGTCGAAGAAACCGATGGGCAACTCCTGCTGGTGAGCGAACATCTGGTCGCGGATGGTCTTCAAGGTACCCTGTTCCACCTTGACGATCAGCCAATTCCAGAACCAGGAGCAGAAGGTTCCCACCGCATAGAGGCAGCCCATCAGGATCAGGGTCCTCATCAGCGGTCCCCAATCAGGGTCGGCGGCCCCGACCAGCGGCAGGATGTAGTGGTCGATCAGCGGCTGGAGGAAGAAGGCCGATGCCGCCTGGGCCCCGGCGCTGATGATGATGCATACCACGATCACCGCCAGCTGCCAGCGGTAGGACAACAGGTAGCTCAGAATGCGACGGGTCGTTCCCGGCGCGGCCTTGTCCAAGCGGGGCTTGCGATTCTTGAATGATCCGTCACTCATGGTCCTTGTCCCCCTCGCTCTGGTTCCTGGTCTGTGATTCGTAGATGGAGCGGTACTCCTGACATGTTCGCAGGAGCTCCCGGTGGGTGCCCTTGTCCAGGATTTTGCCCTCCTCAAGGACCACGATCATGTCAGCGTCCTCCACAGAGGCCAGGCGCTGGGAGATGATGATCTTGGTGGTGTCGGGAATCTCCTGGCTGAAGGCGTGACGGATCAGCTGGTCGGTCTTGGTGTCCACGGCGCTGGTTGAGTCATCCAGGATCAGGATGTCGGGCTTCTTCAGAAGGGCCCGTGCGATGCACAGACGCTGTCGCTGGCCACCAGAGAGGTTGGTGCCACCCTCGTCCAGGTAGGTCTGATAGCCATCGGGAAACTCCCGCACGAAACCGTCAGCCTGGGCCAGGGTGCAGGCGCGCACCAGCTCTTCGTCCGAAGCATCAGGATTGCCCCAGCGTAGGTTCTCGGCGATGGTCCCGGTGAAGAGGACATTCTTCTGGAGCACCATGGCCACCTGGTCGCGCAGGACCGTCAGGTCGTACTGGCGCACGTCCACCCCACCCACCTGGAGGGACCCCTCGGTCACGTCATAGAGGCGGGGAATGAGCTGGACCAGGCTGGATTTGGAGGAACCGGTGCCGCCCACGATGCCCAGTGTGGAGCCCGAGGGAACGTCCAGATTGATGTGGCTCAGAACAGGACGTTCGGACCGGTCCGAGTAGCGGAAGGTCACATCCTGGAAGCTGATGGATCCGTCGGCCACCTTCGTGACCGGCTCGGCGGGATCATGCACGGTGCTGACCTCGTCCAACACCTGGCATATGCGCTCCGCCGAAGCCTGGGAGATGACGACCATGACCACGATCATGGAGACCATGTTCATGGCCATCATGATCTGGATGGCATAGGTGACCAGTGCAGTCAGATCGCCCGTGGTCAACCCCAGGGCAGCATTGTTCCCGGAGGCCACGATCTGGGAGGCTCCCATCCAGGATATGACCAACAGAGAGGCATAGATGCAGAAGTTCAAGAGTGCCGGGTTCAGACTCATGATCCGCTCGGCCTTGCAGAAGGCCCGGTAGATGGCCAAAGAAATACCGTTGAATTTGCGCTCCTCGTAATCCTCACGGTTGTATGACTTGACCACTCTGATGCCCTGAAGGTTCTCGTCCACCACGTTGTTGAGGTGGTCGTAGGTGTGGAAGACCCGCTCGAAGATGGGGTGAACCAGCAGGGACAGGCCGATCAGCCCGAAGCCCAGGATGGGGATGGCGATCAGGAAGACCAGAGATATGGGCCTGGAGATCTTGTAAGAAAAAAGCCAGGCCACGATGACCATGATCGGCGCCCTGACACCGACCCTGATGACCATCTGATAGGCGTTCTGCAGATTGGTCACATCGGTGGTCAGCCTGGTGATGATGGATCCTGTGGAGAAGCGGTCGATGTTGGTGAAGCTGAAGGATTGCACCTTGGCGAACAGATCGCTGCGGACATTCCTGGCCAAGCCGGAAGAGGCAATGGCCGCATACCGCCCGGACATGAACCCGGAGAACAGGGAGACGGCCGAGCAGGCCAACAGTATCAAACCGAACTTGAAGATGGACGGCATGGATCTCCCCGAGACCCCCTGGTCGATCAGGGAGGCCATGATGGTCGGGATCACAATCTCAAGAACACTCTCAAGAAAGACGTAGGCCGGAGCCAGAAAGCTGGCCTTCCGGTATTCGCGCAGTGAGCGCAGAATGGTACGGATGGTGTGCTTCGGGCGCGCTGGTTCCTGTTTATCCGATCTGACCACGGATGCCGTAGACCCCTTCAAATGGACCTCTTCTGTTTCTGTACTGGTTTCTCTATCTTTTACGGCCAATCACCGACATGCAATACCCTCGTAAGAGGGGCTGAATTAACCTAGGCTATCATCCTGTGCGCCAGGGTTGGGCGGACGCGCGGTGATTTCCGCCCTCCACAAAAAGAAGCTGTCACGCCCCTTGGAATCCCTTGGGGTCATGCAGCTTCCATGCTTCAGTCAGTCTTACCAGCGAGTCTTGCCTGCGGGTTCTGAACAAGGCATACTTACGGTTGATTGAATCGGCGAAGGCCTCTCGCCTGACAGGCTATGAATCAGCGTTCGTCCAACTTGGTGATGATCTCCTTGGAGATCTGGTCGACCTCGCCCTGGCCATCCACTGCGACCAGAAGGCCACGGGACTTATAGGTGTCCAGCAGGGGGGCAGTCTCCTTGGCGTAGATATCCAAACGCTTTGCGATGGCCTCGGGGGTATCGTCGGCCCGCCCCTCCTCCTTGGCCCGCTTGGCGATGCGCTGCATGAGCACGTCATGGTCGGCATCCAGGGCCACCACTGCCGTCAGCGGAGTGCCAAGCTCCTGGAGCATCTTGTCCAGCGCCTCGACCTGGGAGGCCGAACGGGGGTAGCCGTCCAGAATCCAGCCCTGGGCAGCGTCGTCCATGCCAAGGCGGTCCTTGACGATCTTGTTGGTCAGCTCGTCTGGAACCAGTTCACCCTTGTCGGTGTAAGCCTTGGCCTGCCTGCCCAACCCGGTTCCGTTCTTCAGGTTGTAGCGGAAAATGTCGCCGGTGGAGATGGCAGGAATCCCGTAATGCCTGCTGAGCAAAGCCGCCTGAGTGCCCTTGCCAACACCTTGAGGTCCCATGATCAACAGTCGCTGTACCATTCTCTATCCTTTGTTCGATATTCCATTGTTCTTAGCTCTCCGGCCACGGACGGCCGTAACTGTCTTGGCCGTGCAGAACCCTCATTTACGTATGCTAGCGGCTGCCTGACCCAATACAGGTTCCACCCACCAAACCCATGCAAACGCTCTTCCGAATATGACAGGGTCCGGCCCCATGCCACCAAGGGCCGGGGTCGGACCTTCATCTGTTATGGTTTGACACCGCTTGCAGGTTTCTGACCGAAAGGTCAGCCCTCCTTGTGTTCACCCTCCAGCAGGAAGCCGGTGTACTGGAACTGCTCGGTCTGAGCCCTGGCCTGGCGCAGGGTGTCCAGGCCGACGCCGGCGATGATCAGAATGGTGGTGCCGCCGAAGGGCAGCTTGGAGTTGATCTTCAGCAACATGATCAGCACCGTGGGAATCAGAGCCACAAAGAGCAGGTAGATGGCACCCACTGTGTTCAGTCGATTCATCACGTATGACAGGTACCGGCTGGTGGCCCGTCCGGCCCTGATACCCGGGATGAAGCCGCCATACTCCTTCATGTTGTCGGCCGTCTCATCGGGATTGAAGGTGATGGAAGTGTAGAAGAAGCAGAAGAAGACAATCATGACCGAGTAGAGCACGATGTACCAGACCGAGGTCGTGTTGGCCATGTTGGCATCAATCCACTTCACCCAGTTCTGATCGGAATTGCCGAACTGAGCGATAAGGGTGGGAATGGCCAGAATTGAGGAGGCGAAGATGGGAGGAATCACGCCTGACATGTTGATCTTGAGCGGCAGGTAGGTGGAAGAGCCGCCGTACATCTTGCGGCCAATCATCCTGCGGGTGTACTGGACGGGAATACGACGCTGAGCCAGTTCCACGTAGTCGACCAGAATCAGAATAACCAGCAGGACAGTCACGACAATGCCAAACTTAACCCAGTCGCCGTCCTTGCCGTTGGTTCCCCAACCGATGTTCCAGAGCTGGGGCAGGAAGCCGGAGCAGATAGAGATGAAAATCAGGACGGACATGCCGTTACCAATCCCCTTGTCGGTAATCAGCTCGGCCATCCACATGATCAGACCAGTGCCGCCGGTCATAATCAGAACCATGACCCCCATATTCCACCAGGAACTGTCAGGGATGACCTGCTGTTGACAGGCACCGCCGAAGAGCGCACCCTTGTTGGCCGTAACCAGAATGGTCGTGGACTGCAGCACCGCCAGGCCGATGGTCAGATACCTGGTGTACTCGGTCAGTTTGGCCTCGCCTGACTGGCCTTCCTTGTGCAGAGCCTCGAAGCGAGGAATGACCACGCGCAGCAACTGCACCACGATTGATGCAGTGATGTAGGGCATGATGCCCAGTGCGAAGATGGACAGCTGTAGCAGAGCCCCGCCCGAAAACAGGTTCACCAGGCCGATGAAGTCCTCATTGCCGGCCGTGGTTATGCACTTCTGCACGGCGGGATAATCCACGCCTGGGGTAGGTATGAACGACCCGATGCGATAGATGATGATGATGCCAAGAACGAAGAAGATTTTCTTCCTCAACTCCTTGGTCCTGAAGGCCTGGATTAACGTCCTCACCTAAGTTCCCTCCCTACGCGCCCACGCGTTGGTCCCGGTGCATCGCACCTTCTTGCTCCGACCAGCTTAGCCGATGGCTCCGTCAAACCCGACGGCATCCAGGCCGGAAACGAGTTCCGGCCCCCGCCCGCTTGGAGCGGGGAGGGCCGGAATCGTCTGCCTTGCGGTCTGTCCCCCTATTGAGTATCAGTCCTCGGAGACGGACCCGCCTGCGGCTTCAATCTTGCTTCTGGCCGAGGCCGAGGCCTTGACGCCCTTGAGGGTGAAAGCTTCCTTGACGTCACCATCACCCAGGACCTTGACAGGGTGGCCCATGCGGACCGCTCCCTTGTTGACCAGATCCTCGACGGTAACCTCACCGCCCTTGGGGAAGAGTCCTTCCAGAGCACCCAGGTTGACCACCTGGTACTCCTTCTTGAAGGGGCTCCTGAACCCGCGCAGCTTGGGCAGCCGCATGTACAGGGGCAGCTGGCCGCCTTCAAAGCCCGGACGGACCTGGTAGCGGGCCTTGGTGCCCTTGGTGCCCCGACCGGAGGTCTTGCCCTTGGATCCCTCGCCGCGACCCACACGGATGCGGTCGCGCTTGGCGCCCGGAGCCGGACGCAGGTCATGCATCTGCAGGATCGTGGGCTCTTGCTTCTCGCTGGCCATAATCAGTCTGCCTCCTCTACGTTCACCAGGTGGCGGACCTTGTCGGCCATCCCCCGGTAGACGGGGGTGTCCTCACGCAGGACAGACTGGCCGATCTTGTGAAGGCCCAGAGACCTGACGTTCTCCTTCTGGCGGTCGGTGGCATGAGCCACGCCCTTGACCAGGGTGATCTTGATCTGCTTGGTCATCACTCACCTGCCTTCGACTGCTCGTCAGCCTTGGCCTTGGCTTCTTCGCGCTCCTTGCGCTCGTCGGCGATACCGGCGGCACGTGCGCGCAGGAGGGAGTCGGGGGCGACCTCCTCCAGGGGCAGACCACGGCGTGCCGCGATCTCCTCGGGCTCCTCCAGCTGCTTCAGGGCAGCTACAGTGGCCCGCACCATGTTGACGGCCGTGGCCGATCCCATGGACTTGCTCAGGATGTCGGTGATGCCGGCGCACTCCAGGACGGCGCGAACCGGACCACCGGCGATAACGCCGGTTCCGGGGGCTGCAGGCCGCAGGAGAACAGTGCCGGCCGCATCGTGGCCGATCACCGGGTGGGTGACGGTGCCGCGAATGCGGGGGACGGTGAACATGTGCTTCTTGGCATCCAGCTGACCCTTGGAGATGGCTGCGGGGACCTCGCGGGACTTGCCGTAGCCAACACCCACGGTGCCCTTGCCGTCGCCCACGACCACCAGTGCCGCGAAGCTGAAGGTTCGGCCTCCCTTGTGGACCTTGGAGACGCGGTTGATGGTCACGACCCTGTCGAGCATGTCGTCACGGTCATCGTGATCGCGACGGCCCCGACGGCCATCCCTGCGACCATCACGGGAACCGCCCCGACGACCGCCGCGGCGATCATCGTTCCGGTCGTTCCGGTCCCTTCTGCCACCCTGGCTGGACTGAGCATTTGTGGAATCTTCAGTCACCTGGGTTGTTTCCTTTGTCGTTTCGTTGTCGCTCACAGTGCCAAACCTCCCTCACGGGCGCCTTCCGCAACCGCTGCGACCCTTCCGTGGTACTTGTTGCCACCACGGTCGAAGACCACGGTGGTGATGCCGGCCTTCTTGGCCTTGGCCGCAATCTGCTCGCCCACCTTGCGGGCGGCCTCGGTCTTGGTGCCCTTGAAGGAGCCGTAGTCCGAAGCCATGGTCGACTCGCTGACCAGGGTGACACCCCTGGTGTCGTCGACGATCTGGGCGATCATGTTGCGGTTGGTCCGAGTGACCACCAGACGGGGACGCTCTGCCGTGCCGGAGACGTGCTTGCGCAGACGGGCATGGCGGCGCAGACGTGCGATCTTCTTGCCTTTGCCTAGTATCGAGACCGTCATATCACTTACCAGCCTTTCCAGCCTTGCGCAGGATGTGCTCGTCGGCGTACTTGATGCCCTTGCCCTTGTAAGGCTCGGGAGCACGCAGGGCGCGGATGTTGGCCGCAGCCTGGCCGACAGCCTGCTTGTCGATGCCGGAGACGACCACTTCGTTGGCGTTCGGCGTCTCGAAGGTGATGCCCTCCGGGGGGTCGACGGTGATGGTGTGCGAGTAGCCCAGCGAGAACTCCAGGGACTTGCCCTTGGCGACCACGCGGTAGCCGGTGCCGACGATCTGCAGGTGCTTGCTGTAGCCCTTGGAGACGCCTTCGACCATGGAAGCCACGATGGAGCGGCTAAGTCCGTGCTTGGCCTTGGTGGTGCGGTCCTCGTCGGCGGGGGTCATGATGATCTCATTGCCCTCGACCTTGCCGGTGATGCCCTCGGGCAGCGTGTATCCGTCGGAGCCCTTGGGACCCTTGGCGGTGAATTCCTGGCCCTTGAAGGCCACCTCCACACCTGCCGGAACGGCGATGGGGAGCTTACCAATATGCGATGCCATGTTCAGCTCTCCTTTCTCACCATACGTAGGCGACGATCTCGCCGCCGATGCCCCTGTCGAGGCATTCCTTCTGGGTCATCAGTCCCGAGCTGGTCGAGATGATGGCGATTCCCAGCCCGCCCAGGGGCATGGGCAGGGAATCCGACTTGGCGTACCGGCGCAGACCGGGCTTGGAGACGCGCTTGATTCCCTGAATGGACTGACGTCCATCGGGACCGTACTTGAGCGTGATCTCCAGATCCTGCCCGACGCGGGCCTCCTTGGCTCGGTAATCGGCGATGAAGCCTTCGCGTTTGAGGATCTGCGCGATGTTCGCCTTGAACTTGGAGTACGGCATGTCGACTGTTTCATGCTTGGCCGCACTCGCATTACGCAGACGTGTCAGCATGTCTGCGATGGGATCTGTCATTGTCATGTGGGCTTATGCCCTTCCTCGCCGTGGTTTCCGCCGCCGGGCAGCAATCTGCCGCGGCCGCGGACCTTCAGCGTCGATCTTTACCAACTGGACTTCGTCACACCCGGCAGCTCGCCGCGATGGGCCTTCTCGCGAAGGCAGATGCGGCACAGGCCGAACTTGCGATAGACGGAATGAGGACGACCGCAGACCTGGCAGCGCGTGTAGCCACGCACCTTGAACTTCGGCTTGCGTGCCGCCTTGTTTCTCAGAGCGGTTTTTGCCATATCAGTTCTCCTTGAAGGGGAAGCCCAGCTGCTTGAGCAGTGCCCGGGCCTCCTGATCGTTCTTGGTGGAGGTCACCACGGTGATATCCATACCACGCTGGTGATCGATCTGATCAGGATCGATCTCGTGGAACATGGACTGCTCCGTGAGACCGAAGTTGTAGTTGCCCTGGCCGTCGAACTGGCGGTCGCTGATGCCGCGGAAGTCGCGGATGCGGGGCAGGGCCAGGGTCAGGAGACGATCCAGGAACTCCCACATGCGCACGCCGCGTAAGGTGGCGAAGGCGCCAATGGCCTGTCCCTCACGCAGGTGGAACTGCGCCACGGACTTCTTGGCCTTGGTGATCTTGGGCTTCTGGCCGGTGATGGCCGTCAGATCCTTGACCGCGCCCTCGATCAGCTTGGAGTCGCGTGCCGCGGCACCCACGCCCATGGAGACCACGACCTTCTCGATCCTGGGCACCTGCATGGGGTTGGAGAACTTGAACTCCTTCTCCAGCTCGGGCACAATGCTGTCACGGTACTGCTGCAGCAAACGAGGGACTGCCGGTGCTTCAACGGTGGTATCGCTCATGACAGCTCCTTGCCTGACTTCTTGGCGAAGCGGGTGCGCACGACCTTGACCTTGCCGTCACGCGCCTCCTCCTTGATGTTCACGCCGATGCGAGTCGGCTTCTTGGTCTCCGGGTCGATGACCATCACGTTGGAGCGATGGATGGGCGCCTCGGTCGGGACGATGCCCGACTCCTGACCCTGTTGGGTGGCCCGCACATGCTTCTTGACGATCTGAATACCCTCGACGATCAGGCGGTCATTGGGCAGAATCCGCAGAACCTTGCCCTCCTTGCCGCGATCCTTGCCGCGGATGACCTTGACCTGGTCGCCTGTCTTGATCTTGGCTACCACTTCAGATCACCTCCGGTGCCAGGGACACGATCTTCATGAATCGCTTGTCACGCAACTCACGACCGACCGGTCCGAAGATACGAGTGCCACGGGGCTCACGACCGGTGCCGAGGATGACCGCCGCGTTCTCGTCGAACTTGATGTAGGAGCCGTCATGACGACGATGCTCCTTGACCGTACGGACGACGACCGCCTTGACGACCTCGCCCTTCTTGACCGACCCGCCGGGAATGGCATCCTTGACGGTGGCGACAATCACGTCGCCAATGCCGGCATAGCGTCGCTTCGACCCGCCGAGCACGCGGATGGCCAGGATCTCCTTGGCACCCGTGTTGTCGGCGACCTGAAGCCGCGATTCCTGCTGAATCATTGATTCTCCTTAGCCGCGCTGGTTCTCCGCAGATACCCCGCACAGGGGCGGGATGAAATGCGGAGCCTGGCCGAACTTGTTACTTGGCGCGCTCGACGATGGAGCCGAGACGCCAGCGCTTGGTCTTGCTCAGAGGACGGGTCTCCATGATACTCACGAAGTCGCCCACATGGGCCTCGTTCTTCTCATCATGGGCCTTGACCTTGCGGTTGCTACGGACGACCTTGCCGTACAGGGGGTGGGTCGAACGCTGCTCCAGCTCTACGGTGATGGTCTTGTCCATCTTGTCGGACACGACGTAGCCGCTGCGAACCTTGCGGAAGTTGCGCTCCTGCTTGTCAGCCATGCTTACTTCTCCTCAGCTTTGCTCTCGGCCTTTGCTTCGGCGGGCTCCTGGCTGATGCCCAGCTCGCGCTCACGCAGGACGGTGTACATCCTGGCGATGTCGTGCTTGACGGCCTTGAGGCGGGAGGTGTTCTCCAACTGACCGGTGGCCGACTGGAAGCGCAGGTTGAACAGCTCTTCCTTGGACTTCTTCAGGAAATCCTCGATCTCCGCATTGGTCTTTTCATTCAGATTCTTGATGGAATACTCGGCTGTTCCGACTGACATCAGATGTCACCGCCTTCACGTGCAATAATCCGGCACTTCATAGGAAGCTTGTCAGTAGCGCGGCGAAGGGCCTCACGGGCCACATCCTCGCTCACGCCGCCAATCTCGAAGAGCACCCGGCCTGGACGGACATTGGCCACCCAGAACTCGGGCGCACCCTTGCCGGAACCCATTCGGGATCCCAGGGCGTGCTTGGTCAGGGGGCGATCCGGGAAGACCGTGATCCAGACGCGGCCGCCTCGCTTGATGTACCGGGTCATGGCGATACGGGCCGCCTCGATCTGCCTGTTGGTCAGGTAAGCCGGAGCCAGGGCCTGGATGCCGTAATCGCCAAAAGCGATCTCGTTGCCGCCCTTGGACATGCCCGAACGACCCGGACGATGCTGCTTGCGGTATTTAGTCCTCTTTGGGATAAGCACGGCTCACTCCTTTGCTTCGGTTGCGACGGGTGCCGAGGCGGTCTCTTCCTGAGCCGCCGCCGGCGGCACGGCCACACCGCTGTTCTGCTTGGCTGCATCCTGCTCGCGACGGGTACGCCCCTCGGAGGGACGGACGCCACGACGGGGACGACGATCGCCGCGCCGACCGGGACGGTTGTTCTGCTGAGCCTGCTGCTCCTCGAACTGACGCTCGGTCATATCGCCCTTGTAAATCCAGACCTTGACGCCGATGCGGCCGTAGGTGGTCCTGGCCTCGAAGAAGCCATAATCGATCAGGGCGCGCAGAGTCTGCAGGGGCACACGGCCCTCGCGATAGAACTCCGAACGGCTCATCTCGGCTCCGCCCAGACGGCCGGACAGCTTGATCCTGATGCCCTTGGCACCGGCCCTCATGGCATCCTGCTGAGCCTTGCGCATGGCCCGGCGGAAGGTGACGCGGTTGGTCAGCTGCTCGGCGATGCCCTGAGCCACCAGCTGGGCATCGATGGAGGCGTTCTTGACCTCGAAGATGTTCAGCTGGACCTGCTTGCCGGTGATTTTCTCCAGCTTGGCACGCACGCGCTCGGCCTCGGCCCCACGACGGCCGATGACGATACCCGGCCGGGCGGTGTGGATGTCGACGCGCACGCGGTCGCGGGTCCGCTCGATGACGATCTTGGAGACGCCTGCGCGCTCCAGGTCCTTGTTCATCTCCTTGCGGATCTTGTCATCCTCAAGAACGAAGTCGCTGTAACGCTCCCCCGCCTTGTTGGAGTCGGAGTACCACTTGCTGCGGTGCTCCTCGGTGATGCCGAGTCGGTACCCAAACGGGTTGATCTTTTGCCCCATTATCGGGCTCCTTCCTTGTCGGCCACCACGACGGTGATGTGGCTGGTCCGCTTGTTGATGCGGGCCGCACGACCCTGGGCGCGGGCGCGGAACCGCTTCAGGGTGGTGCCCTCGTCCACGTAGGTCTCCCGAACCACCAACTCGTTCTCGCGGAAGGGCTGGTTTGCCTTGTCCGCCTTGACACGCGCGTTGGCGATGGCGCTCTCCAGGCACTTGCGGACCGGAACGGCCGCGTCCTGGGGGGCGAACTTCAGAATGGTCACGGCCTCGGTCGCCTGCTTGCCTCGGATGAGGTCGACGACGCGGCGAGCCTTGCGAGGCGTCACGCGAACGTGACGTGCAATTGCCTTAGCTTCCATGTGTCTCTACTCTCCCTCGCCTCAGCGGCGTGCTTTCTTGTCGTCCTTCACGTGACCCCTGAAGGTCCGGGTGGGGGCGAACTCGCCGAGCTTGTGGCCGACCATGGCCTCGGTGACGAAGACCGGGACATGCTTGCGACCATCGTGCACAGCGAAAGTGTGCCCGATGAAGTCCGGGGTGATCATGGAACGACGGGACCAGGTCTTGATGACGTTCTTGGTGCCCTTTTCGTTCTGCTCGTCGACTTTCTTCTGCAAGTGGGCGTCGACGAATGGGCCCTTCTTGATGCTACGAGTCATCTTTCCGACACTCCCTTACTTGCGGTTCTTACCATTTGGACGACGACGCACGATCATCTTGTTGGAGGCCTTCTTGGGCCTGCGGGTGCGGACCTCGCCCTTGCCCCAGGGAGACACCGGCGGCTTGCCGCCACGAGTGCGTCCACCATGCGGGTGGTCGACCGGGTTCATGGATTCACCACGGGTGATGGGCCTGCGGCCCATCCAGCGGGCGCGTCCTGCCTTGCCGAGCTGAACGTTGGCATGGTCGTTGTTTCCGACCTCGCCCACCGTTGCGCGGCAACGGGAGTCGACGTTACGAATTTCGCCGGAGGGCATACGCAGCTGGGCGTAGGCTCCGTCCTTGGCCACCAGCTGGACCGCAGCACCGGCCGAGCGGGCGATCTTGGCGCCGCCCAGGGGCCGCAGCTCGATGGCATGAACGATGGTGCCGGTCGGGATATTGCGCAGAGGCAGGTTGTTACCGGGCTTGATGTCGGCCTGTGGACCGGTCTCGATGACGTCACCCTGCTTGATTCCCTGCGGTGCGATGATGTAGCGCTTCTCTCCATCTGCAAAGTGCAGAAGGGCAATGCGGGCCGAGCGGTTGGGATCGTATTCGATCTCTGCAACCTTGGCGGGTACGCCGTCCTTGTCCCAGCGACGGAAGTCGATGAGGCGGTACTGGCGCTTGTGCCCACCGCCGCGGTGGCGGCTGGTGACGCGACCATAGGAGTTGCGTCCGCCTGTCTTGCTCAGCTTGCGAACCAGCGACTTCTCGGGCTTGGAGCGCGTGATTTCGGCAAAGTCCGAAACCGAGGCGTTGCGACGGCCCGCGGTCGTCGGCTTGTATGTACGGATAGCCATAATCTAGTTCTTCCTTAACTTTTCTCGGCTAGCCTTCAGTTGTTGGTACCGAAGACATCGATCGACTGGCCCTCAGCCACCTTGACGATGGCGCGCTTCTCGGCGGCGCGACGACCCCAGCCCGTACGGGTTCGGGTCCGCTTGCCCTGCCGATTGAGGGTGTTGACCGATGTGACCTTCACGTTGAAGATCTGCTCGATGGCCTGCTTGATGGCGACCTTGTTGGCATCAGGGTCCACCACGAATGTGTACTGGCCGCGGTCCGAGTTGGCGTAGCTCTTCTCGGAGACGACCGGGCGCAGAATGATGTCGTGCGCTGGCTTGTGAATAGCTGCCATGAAAATCAGGCCTCCTTGACGGTCTCGGACTTGGCGCCGCCCTTGACGGCCAGGAAGGCATCGAAGCCATCCTTGCTGAAGACGACATCCTCCGCCGTGACCACATCGTAGGTGTTGAGCTGATCGGCGAAGAGGACATGGACGGTGGGCAGGTTCCTGACGGAGAGCCACTCGCTGATGTTCTCACGGGATAGCACGACGGTGGTGAATCTGTTGTCGACCAGGGGCAGCAAGGCTGCCTTGGCGGCCTTGGTGGACGGGGTCTCACCAATGCCGAAGTCGACCACGTGCACACGTCCTGCGTTGACCCGGTCGGACAGGACATAGCGCAGGGCTGCGGCCTTCATCTTCTTGGGGGTGCGCTGGGAGTAGTCACGCGGCTGCGGGCCGTGGACAATGGCGCCACCGGTCCACTGGGGAGCGCGGATGGAGCCCTGACGAGCACGACCAGTGCCCTTCTGCTTCCAAGGCTTGCGGCCGCCGCCGGAGACGGTGGACCGGGTCTTGACCGAATGCGTGCCCTGGCGGGCAGCAGCCAGCTGGGCGACGACCACCTGGTGAATCAGCGGCACGTGCGAGCGGACGTCCTCCTCGGCAATGCCGAAGATCTGCTCGGGTGCGTCCACGGTCCCGGTGTTCTTGCCCTGGGCGTTGGTGATGTTCAGAGTCAACTTAGCCATGGTTTCAGGCTCCCTTCACTGCCGAACGAACCAGGACGATGGCACCGCGGGGCCCGGGCAGGGCACCCTTGATGGCGATGACGCCCTTCTCGGCATCTGCGGAGACGATGGTCAGATTCTGGACGGTCGAAGTGTCATGACCCATGCGGCCGGCCATGCGCTTGCCCTTGAGGATGCGGCTGGGCGTGGCGCAGGCGCCCACTGAACCCGGACGACGCTCGTTCTTGTGCGAGCCGTGGGTGCGGCGGTAGGACTTGAAGCCCCAGCGCTTGATGGTGCCGGCAAAGCCCTTGCCCTTGGTGGTGCCGGTCACATCGACCTCGCTGCCCTCGGGCAACAGATCCAGGCCCAGTTCCTGGCCGGGCTGATAGCTGCCGGCATCGGCGGTGCGGACTTCAACCAGGTGACGACGCGGGGTCACTCCGGCCTTGGCGAAGTGACCGGCCAGCGGCTTGGTCACCTTGGTGGGATCAATCTGCCCGTAGCCGATCTGGATGGCCTGGTAGCCGTCCTTCTCCTGGTTCTTGACCGCGGTCACCACGTTGGTGGACACGTCCACCAGGGTCACCGGGACGAAGAAGCCGTTCTCGTCCCAGACCTGGGACATGCCCAGCTTGCGGCCCAGGAGAGCCTTGCGGTTCCTCTGCTCTTCAGCCATGCGGTTTCCTCCTCCCCTACAGCTTGATTTCAATGTTGACGTCCGCCGGCAGATCGATGTGCATCAGCGAATCCACAGCCTTGGGCGTGGGATCCACGATGTCGATCAGGCGCTTGTGGGTGCGCATCTCGAAGTGCTCGCGGGAGTCCTTGTACTTATGAGGAGAACGGATGACGACATACACGTTCTTCTCAGTCGGCAGCGGAACGGGGCCAACCACAGTTGCGCCCGCGTTCGTCACCGTCTCGACGATCTTCTTCGCCGATTGGTCGATGACCTCATGGTCATAGGACTTTAGCCTGATGCGGATTTTCTGTCCCGCCATTGCCGTCCGCCCTTTCTAGCGATCTATGAACTGATTACCCAGTCTGTTTCAAGGGCACGGAACGACGGCCACTGGAGACATTCCTCCCGACAGGCCTCAGCCGGATCCATGCGCAGCCGTGGAGAATCCCGTGGGGATGGGAGTCCTCGCTGCACCCGCTATTGTGATTGACAAAATGCGAGCCCAAAACAGGCAACTTTCTTATTAAAGCACGAGGGTTCCCCTAGAAGAATCCGGGCGTGTCGCGCCTCTTCCAGGAGAACCCCCGGCTCAATTATGGACTGTCAAGCCCGCTGGGAGGCCTCCTGGACCATATCCTCACCTTGGCGGGCGACCCTCATCCGGTGGCCCTCCTCCTGGCTGACCCCATAGTAGGCGGCCACAGCGATGTCCTTCATGTCCTCAATCAACGGAATACGGGGGTTGGCGGGCGTGCACTGATCCTCATAGGCGCGCATGCCGATCTGATCCAGGGACTTCCAGTAGAAGTCCTCGTCCACTCCGGCAGCCTGGAAGGAGGCATCCATGCCCAGGCGCTCGTCCCGGTAGGATTCCACAGCACGGGCCAAGAGCTCCACGCCTTCCTCGGGAGTTGCGGATTCGATGCCCAGTACGTGAGCCATCTGCCTGTAGCGCTCCGGGGCCACATACTCGCTGTACTTGGGCCAGCTGGTCGGCTCGTCCGGGATCCGTCCGTTGTAACGGATCACATAGGGCAGGAGGATGGAGTTGGCGCGCCCATGGGCCACATGGCAGAGGGCTCCGATGGTATGCGCCATGCCGTGGCACATGCCCAGGAAGGCCGAACCGAAGGCCATGCCAGCCATGGTCGCCGCATTATGCATCTTCTCCTGGGCGCGCACCTTGGCCTCGCCGCCGGCGGTATCTACGGCAGGCTCCAGGTTGTCCCAGATCAGCTTGGCCGCATGCAGGGCCATGGCGTCGGTGTAGTCATTGGCATAGACCGAGACGAAGGCCTCAATGCAGTGGGTCAGGGCATCGAAGCCCGAGTCGCAGGCCAGGCTCTTGGGCTGGGTACGGGCCAGAACCGGATCCACGATGGCCACGCTGGGAGTCAGGGCGTAGTCGGTGACGGGGTACTTGTATCCGGTCTTATGGTCGGTGATGACCGCGAATGGGGTGACCTCCGAACCCGTGCCCGAGGAGGTGGGAATGCAGACCAACCTGGCCTTGGTGCCCAGGGGCGGAATTTTGAAGGCCCGCTTGCGGATGTCGAAGAACTTTTCCCGGACATCGGCAAAGGAGATCTCCGGGTGCTCATAGAGCAGCCACATGATCTTGGCCGCGTCCATGGGACTGCCACCGCCCACGGCGATAATCGTGTCGGGACGGAACTCATCGCGCATCATGGCCGCACCGCGCTCCACCGTCTCGACGCTGGGCTCCGGCTCTACGTAGTCAATGATCCGGAAGGTGACCGGCTCGGACCGGGCCCGCAGCTGATCGATGATCTTGTCCACGATCCCCAGCTGCTCCATGACCTTGTCACAGACGATGACGGCACGTCGGATGCCGAACATGTCGCGCAAATAGCGGACGGAGTTGGGCTCGAAGTAGGTCTTGGGGGGCACCTTGAACCACTGCATGTTGTTGTTCCTCCGCGCAATCCGCTTGATGTTGATCAGATTGACCGCCTGGACGTTGCCCGAGACCGAGTTGCCGCCATAGGAGCCGCAGCCCAGGGTCAAGGAGGGGGCGATGGCATTGTAGATGTCGCCGATGCCGCCCAGGGAGCTGGGCTGGTTCCAGACAATCCGGCAGGCGTGCATGCGCTGACCGTACTCACGCACCAGCCTCTCGTCATCGGTGTGAATGGCTGCCGTGTGCCCGGCGCCGTAGCGCAGCATCTGCTCGCAGAGGGTGAAGCCCTCCTCCTTGTTGCTGGCCTTGAGTACAGCCTGAACCGGAGCCAGCTTCTCCAAGGTCAGGGGCTCCACGGGGCCGACCTGGTCGCATTGGGCAGCCAGGATGGTCGCATCCTCGGGTATCTCGAAGCCGGCCTGACGGGCGATGAACTGGGGGGACTTGCCCGGAACCTCGGAGTTGAGCCTGGGAGCAGACGCATCGGCACCGGCATGGGCCCGCACGCCGAACATGTACTCCTCCAGCATGGCCTTCTCCTCAGGGTTGACGAAGTAGGCCTTGCGCCGCTTCATCTCCTGGATCACCCGGTCATACACATCCTGATGGGCGATGATGGCCTGCTCTGTGGCGCAGATCATGCCATAGTCAAAATGCTTGGACAGAATCAGGTCGTTGACGGCCCTGGGGACGTTGACCCTGCGGTCCACATAGGCAGGGGCATTGCCGGCTCCTACGCCCAGGGCAGGCTTGCCCGAAGAGTAGGCGGCCTTGACCATGCCGGTGCCTCCGGTGGCCAGAATGGTGGCCACGCCGGGATGCCGCATGAGCGCGCCGGTGGCCTCGACTGAGGGATGCTCGATCCACTGGATGCAATTCTGAGGAGCGCCTGCCTCGATAGCGGCATCGCGGACGATCCGGGCCGCCTCCACCGAACAGCGCTGGGCGTAGGGGTGGAATCCGAAGATGATGGGGCAGCGGGTCTTCAGGGCCAGCAACGACTTGAAAATGGCAGTCGAGGTGGGGTTGGTAACCGGAGTCACGCCAGCCACTACACCCACCGGCTCGGCCACCTCGATGATGCCGTCCACGTCGTTTTCGCCGATGATGCCCACGGTGCGTTGCCTGGCCAGGTAGTTGGTCACATGCTCGCAGGCGAAGATGTTCTTGGTGGCCTTGTCCTCCACCAGACCGCGCCCGGTCTCCTCCACGGCCATCTGTGCCAGGGACAGATGCTTGTTCAGGGCCGCGATCGAGGCCTTGGCCACAATCCGATCCACCTGTTCCTGATTGAGCTCCTCAAAGGCGCGTAAAGCCGACTGCGCGCGGACGACCAGAGCATCCACCTCCCTGCTGGCCAGCTCACTGCTGTCGACCCGGCCACCTTCCCTGCCTGCTGCCGGATCCTTCATTTGTTGCTCATGCTTCTGCTTCTGCGTTCCAGCCAAGGTATTGGCCCTCCTCATGTTCCGCGGATGCCGGTCCACGAAAGGCATCCGTCATAACGTGACGAAAGTCACAATATAGACCGGAGGGGGCACCATTGAGCCCCAGGATGAGCGAACGTTCGCTTGAAGCGTGTCGTGTGGGAATCCGTTGTTTTTCTGCTCATTTTCCGCACTGCAACGTGCGCTTTGGCGTTCGCTTCAGACTGGGCCGTCCAGGCGTGAATCCAGGCATGAAAAATCCCCAAGGTCCGTGAGAACCTCGGGGATGGAAGAAACTGCGAACGTCAGCGCTTGGAGAACTGCGGAGCTCGACGGGCCTTGTGCAGACCGGCCTTCTTGCGCTCCACCACGCGGGCGTCGCGGGTCAGGAACCCGGCCTTCTTCAGGGCAGGGCGGTTGGCGTCCCGGTCGATGGCGTTCAGGGCGCGTGCGACGCCCAGACGAACTGCGCCGGCCTGGCCGGTCACGCCGCCGCCCTCTACGCGCACAACCACGTCGAACTTGTTCTCGAGCTTGAGCAGCACGATAGGCGAGTTGACCTCGCGCTGATGCAGCTTGCTGGGGAAGTACTCCTCCAGGGTGTGCCCGTTGATGCTCCACTTGCCGGAGCCCGGAATCAGACGGACGCGGGCGACTGCCTCCTTGCGGCGGCCGGTGCCGTAGCCCGGCTCGATTGCGGAGGTGCCGGTGCCTGCGCCGGCGTTGGTCTCGGAAGTGTAGGAAGCGCTGGTCTCCTCGGCCTCGAGAACCGCGGAGCTGTTGTTGTTGTCAGCCATGGTGATTATCTCCTCTGGTCCTACTTGGCCTGCTGGGCGACCTGATGGATCTTGTACTCAATGGGCTGCTGCGAGGTGTGAGGATGCTCCTCGCCTGCGAAGACCCGCAGCCTGGTCAGCTGGACCTTGGCCAGCTTGTTCTTGGGCAGCATTCCCTTGACCGCCGTCATGATGATGCGCTCGGGGTTGTGCTCCATCAACTGCCCATAGGAGTCGCGACGCAGACCGCCGGGACGGCCGGAGTGGGTGTAGAGCACCTTGTCGCTCTTGTTGCCCGTCAGTACCATCTTGGACGCGTTGATGACGATGACGTTGTTGCCGGAGTCGGCGTAGGGCGCATAGGTGGGCTTGTTCTTGCCGCGCAGCAGATCGGCCACCTGGGCTGCCAGACGCCCCAGCACCACACCGGAGGCGTCGACGATATACCAGTCATGTGTCAGATCGGCTGGTTTCGGGGTGAAAGTCTTCACGATTCAACCTTTTCCTTGCATTGTGTTTCGGGCTCTCTGCGCCGCATGCTGCCATGCTGGCCGAAAGCCATGTATTCCGTGGGCTCCCTTAAAGTCCTAGACGGCGAGTGGGAAAAGCGCTTTGAGGACCCCTTAGGGAAACACAACAATCCATTATTGTAACGCCTGAGTGCCGTTCGTCAAAATTCGCGTCGTCCCGGTCTCAGCGGGTGGCTGCCGCCCGTGCCACCTGCCCGTCCGGGTCCTGGCGAAGGGCGTCGAGGGTGGCCTGCCTGGTGTTGGGATTCAGAGCCACGGCCCGGCGGACCATGGCGGCCAGCACATGGGGGGCATTCTGCTCATCGCGAGTGCCGAGGGCTCCCAGAAAGTCCAAAGTATCAGCATCAGTGCGCTCGTCCTGGGCACCCTCCAGGCGCATCTTCCAGGAGGTCATGGGATTGGTCAACGCAGCAGCCCTGACTCCTGCATCCTCGTCCTTGGTGAGCAGACCGGCCAGCCAGTTCTTGTCATCCTTGTTGGCGGCCACGGCCCGACGGACCTCCGGGCTGGAATCCTGGGAGAGCTTGACCAGAATGTTGGGGAAGGGCATGGTCTGCGCCAGGTAGATCCTGTCCTCCACCGGCGTGTGCTCGTTGCCGGCCACGGCCTCCAGCAGTGCCGTGAAGCGGGAGAAGGCGGCCTGGTCGGACCTGTCGGGCAGAGGGCTCCGGGCGAATTCGTGCAGTTCGTCCGTATCGGTGGAGTGCCTGAGCCTTTCATAGAAAACGGTCAGGGCCTCGTGGGGCTTGCCGGCTGACGGGGATTCGGTTTCCGGTTGGTCCTGGGGATTGGTCATGCGGCCAGCTTAGGTCGTCTCCCTGATAACAGACTCGGCCCGGAACCCCCTCTAGCATGGAGATAGCGCAGGAACCGAGGAGACGATAGGCATAGGAGGCAAGCCGATTTGCTCACCATACTGGATAGGCCGCAGAAACCGGCCACAGGCTCTCTGACCGAGCGGAAGTCCGAGTTCATTGGCCAGGCCTGCCATATAGAGGACCAGGAGGCGGCCATGGCATTCGTCCAGGAGGTCCGATTACAGCACCCCAAGGCCCGACACGTCTGCCACTGCGCAATCTGGGGGCCCGAGGGCCGCACCAGCGAGCGCATGAGCGATGACGGAGAGCCCTCCGGAACGGCCGGCAAGCCCATACTTGAGGTCATGCGTCGGCAGGGGCTGACCGACTGCGTCCTGACCGTTACCCGATACTTCGGGGGGATCCTTCTAGGGTCAGGGGGGTTGATCCGAGCCTATTCCTCAGCAGCCTCCCTGGCGCTCGAGGCGGCGAGATCGGCACGCGTGCTCCCGACGCAACGGTTCACGATCACTGTGGACTACCCGGAGTACGACTCCCTCTGCCGTCTGATCCGCAACTCCGGGGGCCACGTGGAGACCGAAGACTTCACTGACCGGGTGCGCTTGACCTACGACCTGGAACCCGCAGCGGTGCCGTCCTTTGATGGACGGTTGGCCGACCTTCTGCAGGGCCGGGCCCAGCCCAGTGCCCTCGGTGAAGGCCGCAGGCTGATTCCTCTGTCTGAGGACAGGGCTTCATCTGCTTCATGATGGCCAAGACGAGCCATACAGCCGTTGCCCGGCTGCGGTCTACCTGCCAGACAGGCTCATGCCAAGTATCGCCGGTCCTCCGCCGTGCGGACTATGACCCTGCCAGACCGTGACCTGGGCAAAGATATAGAAATTACAGAAAAGAGCACAGAACAAGAAAGACCTTTGAAAAGGACTAAGACCGGCAATCGTGCATAATAAGCGATCACCGGTCATCAGGCGGAGACGAGGAGATTCGAACTCCTGGACCGCTTGCGCAGTCAACACCTTAGCAGGGTGCCCCTTTCGGCCACTCAGGCACGTCTCCATGCAGGCTCCCGAGCCAGGACCTTAGCCCCAGAGTTTCGAGAACAGAACAATAGAATACCATGATTTACCGACCTGACTCGCCGGGGCGGCTGAAAGCGGCGAGCAGGGAACGGATTCGTTTATTTTCATGGATTAAAACCATAAAAGTGAATCTTTTTCAAGAATTTACGTATGAGAATAATTTATCGCATGTTCCTCCGGGACCTCCTCCTATCATGGAGCTATGAGTACCGCACCAAGGCTTGCAGCCGCCAAGAAGGACTGGGGACATGACGAGACCGGCTGCACGGTACTGCACATTGACATGGATGCCTTCTACGCCTCCTGCGAAGTCGCTCGACACCCGCAATTGCAAGGCCGGCCGGTCATCATCGGCACCGGACGACGTTCGGTGGTCTCCGCAGCCAGCTACGAGGCCAGAACCTTCGGCATCAACTCGGCCATGCCCCTGGCGCGTGCCAGGCGACTGTGCCCCCAAGGGGTCTTCCTTCCGGTTGACATGACCTATTACCAGAGCATCTCAAGACGGATATTTGATACGGTTTTCTCACGAATCACCAATCAGATCGAGCAGGTCTCGGTAGACGAGTGCTACATGGACGTGTCCGGGGCGCTCATGCGCTGGGGCATGCCCACAGCCATCGCCAGGTGGATCCGAGCCAGCGTGGCCCGCCAATTCCACGTGACCTGCTCGGTGGGCATCGCCACCAACAAGCTTGTGGCCAAGATGGCCTCCACCAACGCCAAACCCGATGGCATGCTGCTGATTCCCAAGGCCCGCCAGGCCGAGTTCGTCCAGCTGATGCCCCTGCGCGGCATTCCCGGCATAGGACCGGCCCTGGAGAAGCGGCTGAACGCCTGGGCCATCAAGGATGTAGCCGACCTGGCCACCATGAGCGAACGGGATCTGACCCGGGCCACAGGTTCAACAGTTACAGCCCGGAAGCTGGCACAGGCCTCCCACGGATTGGACGACGATCCGGTCCAGCCGCGAGCGCCAGAGAAGTCCCTGGGCGCGGAACGCACCTTTCTGCACGACACCACCAGCATGAAACAGGTCTGCGACCTCCTGCGCGTCTGCAGCAACGAGGTGGCCACCGGACTGCGATCACACGACCTGATCGCCCGGACCATCACCGTCAAACTGCGCTTCGATGATCTGCGCTATATGACCAAGGCCCACACCCTGGAAACCCCGGTCAACTCAGCCAACCGGATCTATCCGCAAGCGGTCGGTCTGCTCAAGGCCATGTTGGGGCTGCCCGATGGCGTGCCCATGGATACCCCCCTGCCCAGGCTGATTCGTCTGGCCGGTGTCAGCGCATCCGGTCTGAGCCGGGTGGAGGACACTCCCATCCAGCCATCCCTGGACGACATCATCCACGAGAGCAAACGTCACACCGGCAGCGAGTCTCAGCGCCTGGATCAGGCAGAGGCCACCATGGACTCCATCAGAAGCCGCTATGGCAAGGGCTCAGTCAGCATGGGCCTCTAAGCGGCGCTACGCAGACGTCCTAAGGCCAGCTCCAGCTGCTCGTCAGTGATGGTTGACGAGAATCGCAGACAGTGGCCGTCCCCATAGAACTCCCCTGGACTGGCCAGAATACCAAGACGGGACAGGTCCGCCATATCGGCCCAACAGTCGCCCGAACGGGCTTGCACCCAGATATACAGGCCTCCCTGAGGCATGACGGCATCGTATCCGTAAGATCTGAGAGCTTCAGCCAGGGCATGCAGACGACTGGCGTAGACGCCACGCTGGGCCATCACAGCCTCACCGTCCTCCAAGGCGGCCCGCATGGCCCGCTGCACCGGACCTGGCACAATCAGCCCCATCTGCTTGCGGTAGGCGGTCATGGCCTCCACCAGACGAGCATCGCCGGCCACCAGGGCTGCCCTGTATCCGGCCATGCTGGACTGCTTGCTCATCGAGTACAGACAGAGTATCCCACTGGCATCGCCGCCACAGACTTCAGACTCCAGTATGCAGGGCGAGGCAGGAATTTGCGCATCTCGCCCAGCCTGGGCGGGCCCTGACCAATCCAGCAGGGCATAGCACTCGTCACTCAGGACCGTGACCCCTATAGAACGGGCCGCCCGTACGATCTTAGCCAACCCGGCTCGGCCGATGATTCGACCACTGGGGTTGCCCGGAGAATTGATCCATATTGCTCGAACGCCGGGCAGATTCACCCATGAATCCGTATCAACAGGATCGTCCACGGTCGTCACCTGGGCCCCGGCCAGCTGGGTTCCGATGGCATAGGTGGGATAGGATACCGTCGGCTGCACCACCCGGTCCCCCGGTCCCAGATGCAGGAGTGAGGCCATGAGCGCCACCGCCTCCTTGGACCCCACCGTGGGCACCAGATCCGCCCCCAGGGCATCCAGATCGACTCTGCGGCGACGTCGGAACCAGTCGGCCGCGACCTGCCTCAGGGGGGCGTCACCGGCGGTTTTTGGATATCCCCGTGCCTGGCCGTCATCCGCAGCCGCCGCCAAGGCCTCCTTGACCGACCTGGGCACAGGATCCACCGGCGAACCCACCGACAGGTCCACCAGACCACCGGTGCATTGCTCCGCACGCCGACGGTAAGGGTCAATCCTTGACCAGTCATAGGGGGATTCAAAAGAGTGAAAACCCATGGCCCGCCTTCCTCGTATAAATAAGCCGCGGCGGGATGACTCCCATCCGCGGCTCGTCAGCCTCATTTCAACTACTTGTTGGGTGGCAGGGCTGCCACACCCTCCGGATCGTGATCGTAGGGACCGACCGCAGCAGCGCCGCCGGCATCCCCCACCTGGGCGAAGAAATCAGTCGCCGCATCCTTATACCAGGTCCACTCCTCGGGCAGGTCGTCCTCGTAGAAGATGGCCTCCACCGGGCAGACCGGCTCGCAGGCGCCGCAGTCCACGCACTCGTTGGGGTTGATGTAGAGCGAACGGACGCCCTCATAGATGCAGTCCACCGGGCATTCGTCCACGCAGGCCTTGTCCTTGACATCCACGCAGGGCTGAGCGATGACGTAGGTCATAGGTTACCTCCTGAGTATGCGAATATTCACTCTACACTCCAGCGCCGACGCTCCAGGTCAGTGAAGACCGGCCTGGGTGGCCTTGGATATCTTCCCGCTGAGCTGATGGCGGCCGAGCAGGGAGTGCCGATAGGAGTAGCCGAAGTAGATGGCCAGGCCCGCAGCCAACCAGACCACGAACCGGATCCAGGTCAGCACGGTCAGGTTGAGCATGAGCCAGAGGCAGGCCAGAGCGATCAGAATAGGCACCCAGGGGTTGCCGGGCATCTTGAATGACCGGGGCAGGTCAGGCCGGCGCTTGCGCATGATGGGCAGGGAGATGGCCACCAACAGGAAGGCCGAGAGCGTGCCGATGTTGACCATGTCGGACAAGACGTCGATGGGGAAGCAGGAGGCCACCACGGCCACCACGATGCCGCCCAGGATCTGGATGCGTGCAGGCGTGCCATGGCGGCCAGTGCGGGAGAGGGCACGGGGAAGAAGCCCGTCGCGGCTCATGGCGAAGACGATGCGGGTCAGCCCCAGCAGGAGCACCATGACCACGGTGGTCAGCCCCACCACAATGCCGAAGGAGATGATCTTGGCAGCCCAGGGAGCGCCCACCATCTCGAAGCCGGTTGCCAGGGAAGGGTTCTTGGCCTTGGCCAGATCCTTGTAGGAGACCATGCCGGTGGTGACGATGGCGACCAGGATGTACAGGGTGATGACGATCAGCATGCCCAGGCCGATTCCACGGGGAATGGTCTTATGGGGCTCCTTGGCCTCCTCGGAGGTGGTGGCGACGATATCAAAGCCCACAAAGGCGAAGAAGACCAAGGCGGCGCCTGAGAGGATGCCGGGGACACCGTAGATTGTGGGCTGCATGCCGGAAACCCACTGCCAGAGGGGCTGACCCATGATTCCTGGCACGCTGGCCCCCGGAACGGCCGAGGCCGGCTCAGAAGGCGGGATGAAGGGCCGATAGTTGTCCACCTTGACGTAGAAGAAGCCCACCACAATGACGAAGACCACGATGCCGATTTTGAGGACGGTCAAGGCACCGTCGAACCGGGCCGAGAGCTTGGTGCCCAGGACCAGAAGGACCGTGAAGAGGGTGACGACCACCAGCGGGGCCAGGTCCACATCCATGCCGCCCACATGGAAGCTGGAGCTGAACGAGGTGCCCCCCATTAGATGGATGAAGTCGTTCAGGTAGACGCCCCAGTACTTGGAGATGACCGAAGCGGCCATGAGCATCTCCAGAATCAGGTCCCAGCCGATGATCCAAGCCACCAGTTCGCCCATGGTGTTGTAGGTGAAGGTGTAGGCCGAGCCTGAAACCGGGATCATGGAGGCGAACTCCGCGTAGCACATGACGGCTGCCGCGCAGACGATGCCTGCGATGACGAAGGAGATGATGACGGCCGGACCCGCATGGAAGGCCGCCGCCTGGGCCCCCACCGAGAAGATGCCAGCGCCCACGGCCACTGCGACGGCCATGATGGCCAGGTCCCAGGTGGTCAGCGTCCGCTTGAGCGACCTGCCTTCCTCCCCGGTCTCCGCCAGGGTCTGTTCAACGGATTTCTTCCTGAATAATTCCATCCTGCTCCCAATCGTGACTTATTGTGCCGCAAACTCCTCCGGCCCATCACTATAGGAGATGGGGGCGCACAACTCCGGACTTTGCTCATTTCGGGATATTACCCGCTGGCAGGCCTTCCGGAATCGACGACTCGATCCAGGCGCAGCAATCCGCCAATAGACAAGTAGACAACAAGGCACCCCAGCCGTTCCGACCGGGGTGTCCACTGGATACAACCCGTACTTTATTCAGTCGGGCCATCCTTGAATATGGCGATATCCTGCATGCCGTTACGCTCATTGCAGGTCTGCTCACCGTTGACCACTGCAATGACCTTCTCGCGGAAATCATTGAAAACCCGATCACCTGGCTCATCCAGAAGACGGCCGGCATCGAAGTCAATCCAACGATGCTTCTTGGTGGCCAAAGGCGTGTTGGTGGCTACTTTCACAGTAGGCACGAAGGTTCCGAAGGGAGTGCCCCGTCCAGTAGTGAAGAGGACCACCTGCGCTCCGGCCGCAGCCATTCCCGTACTGGAGACAAGGTCGTTGCCTGGCGTCTGCAACAGTGAGAGCCCGGGTCTGGAGATATGGTCGCCATAGTTGAGCACATCCTCGACCTCGCAACGACCGCCTTTGCGGATGCATCCCAAGGATTTATCCTCCAGAGTGGTTATTCCACCCTCCTTGTTGCCTGGAGAGGGGTTGTCGGATATGACTTCGCCGTATTTGCGGAAGAATCCCTTGAAATTGTTGATAAGGTCGACGACATCATGGAAGACCTGCTCGTCGCGTGCCTGGCTCATCAGGACCTGCTCGGCCCCGAACATTTCAGGAACCTCGGCCAGGACCACGGAACCGCCCTGGGTAACCACCCATTCAGCGAACCGACCGACCAGCGGGTTGGCCGTGATGCCTGACATTCCATCGGACCCGCCGCACTTGACGCTGACCTTGAGTTCGGACAGGGGCACCTCTTCACGGTGATCACCTTTGGCCGCCTCGTTAATCTTGTCCAGGAGGGCATCGGCCTCATCCAGCTCGTCCTCCACCTCCTGGCATATGATCCAACGAACCCGGTTCGCGTCATACTCCCCCAAGGTGCTCAGCATGTCCTCCATCTGATTGTTCTCACACCCCAGACCGACGAGGAGCACACCCCCGGCGTTGGGATGTGTGGCGATGTCCTGAAGACAACGCCTGGTGTAGACCAGATCGCCGCCGAGTTGGGAGCATCCATAAGGATGACGCGCCACGATCACCGAGTCAAAGGATCCGTTGCCGGGATGGCGGGCTGAGAAAGACCGTGCCATGGCGTTGCACAGACTGTTGATGCAACCTACGGTTGGGACGATATAGAGGTCGTTGCGGATGCCTACCTTGCCCGTCGCGCGCCGGTATCCTTGAAAAGTCCCGGTCGGACTGCCCGGTTTGACCGTGTCGGTAACCGGCTGATAACGGTAGGTCAGGTCGGCGCCCAGGTTGGTGGCCAGATTGTGTGTATGGACCCATTGCCCCGTTCTGATAGCCTCCTTGGCATGGCCTATGGCATAGCCATACTTGATGACGTCCTCACCCTTGGCAATGTCCTGAAGCGCAAGTTTGTGTCCACGGGGAATTTGGTCAAGCACCGTCACCTCGCCATGCCCCTCGACCAGGACCCTTTCGCCGGGCTCCAGATTCCTGGCAGCGACAGCCACCATATCCGTAGGATTAAGCAGGATTGTGTCCTGACCGGTCCGCGCTGGTATATCCTTGATATAGTCATGCTTCAAACCAGTGGCTTTGCCGTCGCCGCATGTGGAGACGAATCCTGTGGAGCCGCCCTCTGGAATCATGCATTGCCTCTTTGCCTCACTCATGCTCTCAAGCTAACGAACCTTCTAAGATACCGGTCACTTTGTTGCCAACCTTTGCGCAGAAAAAGGCCCCGGTCCCCCTCCTCCGAGGCGGGGTCCGGGGCCATATTCGACTAGCGTTCCGACCTTGGATGCCGGTTAATCCCAATCAGGGCGGCCAGCCCCATGAAGATTCCTGCAACAGAAGCCAGGACGAGCCGGGTCACATCCGTACCGGTCCGGGAAAGAGCCGAACCTGGATCCTTCGGCCCTGTTGAGAATCGGTTCTTTCCTCCCTTGTCCGTCTTCCCGACCGGATGGGCGGGCCCGGGCTTGACCGTCCCTGTCCCGCCGGCATTGTCTCCACCACTCATTCCCGCAGAACCGGAATCCGAACCCGGCCTGACCGTGATCGCAAAGGTGGATACGTTGGAAGCAACGTCCCTGTTGAAGGCCTGGAAGGTAAACTGATCGCCCCCGCTGAATCCTGGCTGAGGAGTATAGGAGAAGGTACCGTCCCCACGCATGGTAAGCAGACCGTGCCGAGGCTGATCCTTGGCCTTGAAGGAGAGCCTGGTCCCATCCTCGCTCTGTGCATAAGGCACCAGGGTCGCATTCAGCGTAACGCCTTGGTCAGTGGAACCCTGAGCATCCACAGTGATCGGCGTGGCCGGTGATGGCGTAGGCGAGACTATCCTCGTGGGATCCCAGTCGTCGGCTGCATTGATGCCTGCTGAACGCGCGAAGACCCGCTGGATCGTATAGTCGGAGGCCTCTTGCTCCGATAGGGTTTTCGCCCACGGAACGCGACTCGGCTTGGCGTCGTTCTCATAGGTGGACCCATACTCGGAGAACCTCGCCGTGGACTGGTTGGATGCACTCCCCCAATCGTTCCACCCTTCGGACAGGATGTGCCGCGCCATACTGGTGTCGATGAAGGCCACGCTTGCATATGGTCTCCAAGGACGGCCCAGATAGGTTTTGAGGGAACCGCTGTAGGGGTTCTCGGCAGTCAGCTTGCTATTCAGGAAGACAAAGCCGTACTTCTGCTCCTTCGGCGTGCTGGCGGCAGTCACGTATCCGTTCAGAACGGAATGCAAATCGCAATGGTCGAAAACCGCGATGGCTGATCCGAAAACGAAATCCACCGACCCCGCAATAGTCGAATTCCTGAAGTACATTCTGTTGGTCTGCACAGTCGGCTGATCCGGAGGATTGCTGCTGGCGGTCTCATCCGTACGGTTCTGCAAGTACAGGGTGTCCTGGTAACCCAGGATCCGGCAATTGTCGAAGGAGGCATGATCCGCGTTCACATCCAGGGCGACTGCCTGGCCGACAGTAGAACCAGCCAGCGTCTGTATGGTGATGTCCCTGGCCACGAAATCCCCGCCGGTGATCTTGACGGCATAGTCGCCATAAGTGCCAAGAGGATTGCCGTCAGGACCCAGATCCGTGGGTTTGTCATCATAAGTCAGGACGGTGCCATCCGGATCCTGGCCTTGGATGGTCACATAGGGACGGTCAATAAGCAGCTTCTCCCGATAGGTCCCATGCTTGATGAAAATCACCCTCCGCTGGGCGTTCCTCTCCGGAATCGAAGCCAGAGCCTGCCCAACGGTCCGGAAGTCACCATGCCCATCAGCCGAAACCACGATGGGGATGACCCCCTCCTTGTTGTCCGGAAGGACCAAGACCCTGGCCACGGCTTTGACCTCTGTGCCGGGGACGGTCCCCTGCACATCGAAGCCATCGATATTCTGGCTGGCGTAGCGAGAGGGCTCGACCTTATCCCAGTTGACCGGCAGAATCCTTCTGCTTCCGTCATTGAGGACGACCTTGACCGCAATGGGCATCACCAACCTGCCAGGGGTGGTTTTGACGATGCTGTCGTCGATCGAAGCTATCGCTACCTTGGAAACATGAACCGAGGCCGTGATCTTGTCGCCCCCGGAATTCCCGGCAACCTGGAAGTCACCCTCGCGGTTGTAGGAGTCAGCGCCGATAGCCTCCCATGTAGCCTTGGCGGGTATGGCGCTTCCGTCGTCCAATGTGCGATAGATGGTCGTCGGCATGACCGGAGCCACGCCCACCGTGGTCATCACTTCAATCGGGACGTATCCGGTTTGTACCTGCTGATTGGTCATCAGTATCGGCAGGATGCCTTGAATGCCGGAGCCATCCGTGGCTGTAGCCGTAACGAGCACAGTGCCGTTGGACTTGGCTTGGAGGAGACCGTTCTGATCAATCACGCCAGCACTGGTCTGTCCCAGATCAGGACGAAGAACCTGCCAGGTCACGGCATTAGAACGGCCGGGGCCGATCAGTCGTGCAGCAATCTGGAGGGATCCGCCCCTGCGATCGATGACGCCGGCCGGAGCCGTCAGCTCTATGCCTTGAAGACCAGCACCTGCGGCGGCATCGGACTCGACGACCAGATCATCCAAGGCCATGGAGACCTCTTGGGTGTTGGAATTGGCCATGTGCACTTCAAGCGCAGCCACCCCGGCGGCCTTGGTGTCGCTCAGCGGCACCTGGGTGACCGAACCCTGTCCGGCGACAGAGGCGTCGATCTTCTTGGCATCGGTGTCCATGCGAACCTCAAGGGTGTACCAGGTACCAGCCTCCAACTCATTGGTGAGGGTCCGATCACCTGATTTTCCAGTCAGAACCAACTTGGACTGCCGGAAGACGAAAGAAGCCGCAGACTTGCCATTGCTGTCCTTGTAGGTGAAAACGGCATTGGAGGCCGTGGCGGGATCACCTGGGAACATGAATGAGAGGGAGGATTTGACCAACCCCTGTTGCTGGCTGAAGGTGCGCTCAATGGTCTCATAGCCAGGACCCTTGTCGTCCAGGAGGAGGTATCCCCTTCCGCCATCGTGGCGCACAAACGCACCGCCACCGGTCTGGGAATCCTTGGTCTTCCAGCCCTTGGGCAAGGAGGCGCCCTCGGCCTCGAAATCGTCATGGACCGGGAACCCGTCGTCCTTGTAGACCTTACCGTCGCGGGTGACGTTGACGGAGCGGGAAGCCGAGAGACCATCGGTCAGGCTGGTCTTGACAAAGGACACATTCTGGGTTGTGTCCAGGGAGGCGCCGTGGAATCGGCAATCGTCGAAGCGAATGTCCTTAAGGTACTTGACCAGGCCGTGGCCGAAGTTGGAGCCACTGATATCGATGATGTTGTCCTTGCCTGCAGGCTTGTCCCAGTTAGGCGCCGTGATATGGGAGAACTTGAAATTCTCGGTCTGCGGCAATGGGGTCTGCGAATCCAGGTCATCGACCGAAGTCCGGTCATAGTTGGTGATGACGCTGATCTTGTTGATCACACTGTCACGCACCTGGATGTTGCGCACGTACCCGCCCCGCTTGGGGCTGACCTTTACTCTGATGCCGGGATTGACCGCGCCCGAAGTAAGATCGACCGGGACGATGGTCGAATCCTCCACGAAGACGTTGCGGACCCCTCCCGACATCTCGCTGCCGATGGTCACACCGCCATGACCGGAGTTGAAAACGTCACCACGGAAATAGATGTTTTCAGAGGGGCGGGCTATGGCGATGCCTTCGGCATCCTTCCCGGACTTGATGGCGCTGCAATCATCGCCGGTAGAGAACGATGTGCCAAGGATCCAGACGTTTGACGAGGAGTTCGGATCGAAACCGTCGCCATTATGGACCGAGGTGACCAACTGGAGGCCATACGCCGTAATGTCCTTGCTGTAGACGGGGACCACGGTCCACATCATCCCGTTGCGGATATGAATGCCATCCAGATAGACGCCACCCACGTTCTTCATGCTGATCAGGCTGCCGCCGCCCACATGCTGGCCTGGCTGGTAGATGTCTGAAGGTATATCAAGATCCCCGCCGTCGCCGTTGTGGGTGAAGTCGTCGTAGGCCTTGCGCAGAAGCAGGCCATTGGCCTCATCGCCGATGGTTCCCGGACCCATGATTTTGATGTTCCTGGTGGTCACTCCTGCCTTGCTGTCCATCTCACCGGCGTTGAGGAGACTGGAATAGGCGGGGTTGCGGCCCATCACGTCCTCTATGTCATGTCGTGCCGAGGTGAACGGATAGTCAGCCAGTTCCCTGCTGGGCTTGAGCTGGGCGCCGGCGTCAACAAAGAAGCTCATGTCGCTGTGCAGGTTCAGCGCCCCGGAAAGGTAGGTGCCGGCAGGCAGATACACCTGGCAGTTCTTCTCCTTGCAGGCGTCAATGGTCTTTTGTATCGCTGCCGTATCCTTCGTGCTGCCGTCGCCCGAGGCACCGAAATCACGCACATTGTAGCGCTTGGGAGTAGCCGTTGTGGTCAGGTGAAGCTTGGTTGACTGGTACGACAGCGTACCGTCAGCGCCAACCGCTCGGACTGTGAAGTCGTAGCCGTGCTCTGGCTGCAGACCCAGGACCTTAAAGTAGGTCATGGGGGTGGTTCCCACCTCCTTGCCGTCACGGTAAACCCGATACCCGATGATCTTGTCATACCCAGCTGGCTTGCTCCAGGTCAGCACCACCGATTGGTCGGTCAGCGATGCAGGAGCCTGGGCCAGAGCCGATGGCGTCTCAACCGCGATGGGACCAGTTTCGTCCGCCCAAGCGGTTTGAACGCCGGTGACTCCCATGGAGCCCATACCCGCCAACATGGTCACTGCAGCTATAGCAGCCCAAACGGCGGAATATCGTCTTCGAATCATCAGTTTTCCTCCTTGAAAACCGTTATTGGCCCCTTGGGCGCTGTCACTGCACGAGAAGCACAAAGGCCCACAAACGTTGTGAACATGCATTTCCGGCAGACCTGGTCCGCCGTTCAGCTCGAAAAGTCTTGCGGCATGGATCCCCTTGCGCCCAGGTGGGTCTATTGAATGCTGCAGCTCTTATCGATCCCTTGACACCTCCTTATAGCCAAAACCTTTGAAGTCGGCATATGAACAATGGGCATCCATATCCTGGGCACAGATGCCGACCATGGCTCCGGAGAAGACGGTCTTCCCCCGGAGCGCTCCTACGTGGTCATCACTGAGATGGTTGGCTGGCAGGGTGTCCCCCAAAGGCTGGAGCTTCTTGCGTTCACCCTGGAAGTCGTCCGGGTCCTGACCGAAATAGAAGCGGGCCCTCGATCCCCGGACTTTCACTGCAAGGCCCACACCCACACCAGGCTGAAGAGGCAGCAAGTCGCTCCCGAACCCAAAGTGATTCCCTTCGTTGATGAGGACACGGACCACCGGGCAGTCACGCTCCTCCTCCTGTGCAGTGACGTAAGCGTACATCCAGTTGGCAGTGTCGTAGAAGAGGACCAGGCCGGCGGTCTGCTGGAAGTTGGCAGGTTCGAACTCCATCCAGGTAAAGGCATCAAAGTCGAAGGTCTGCCAGCGACGGGCCAGCAGGGTCTGCCTGTGCAGGCTGGACAGGCTCTGACCGCCATGGAGCCGCAGCCAACCCGGACGCTCCTTAAGGGAATAATCAAGCTCAGGGCGCAGAGGGCCACGAAGGGTCTTGAAGGAGGCAGGCAGGCCGCTGGTCGGCGTAAATCGGACGGATTCGGAATAATCCACAACCTGTTTGGCCGTGCTCCCCTTGACTTCCACATGAAGAGAAGGATTATGACCGCCATTCGCCAGGAGCGGCCAGTCGTCCTCATCCCAGACGATGGGATCCAGGCTGGTCTCCCTGCCCAGAACGCAATCACCCCTGCGGCCCAGAGGACGCGAGCAAAGATAGGCTATGTACCATTGACCCTTGTATTCCAAAAGACTGCAGTGCCCTGCCTTCTGGATGGGCCCGTCCGGATCGTCCCTGGAAGTGATCAGAGGCGTATGGGGGGATTCCTCCCAAGGTCCTGTCAGTTTGCGTGAACGCACCACTGTGGCTGCATGATTCCACTCGGTTCCACCAGCTGCGCATACCAGATAGTAGTAGCCGTGTCGACGATAGATCTGCGGTCCCTCACAGACCCCCAGACTCGTGCCCCGAAAGATGTGGCGGCGAGGTCCGACCAGACGCTTGGCGTCGGTATCAAACTCCTGAATGACCACGCCGGCGAAACGCTCATGGTCCATTCGCCAGTCATAGAGCATATTGACGAACCACGAACGCCCATCCTCATCATGGAAGAGGGAGGGGTCGAAGCCGGAAGCCGTTACAAAGACCGGATCGGACCAGGGTCCGGTAATGGAAGGGGCAGTGACAATGTAGTTCAGCGTGTCCTTATATATGGTCCCGGTCTTCACATCGGTGAAGACCAGCCAGTACAATCCCTTGGCATAGGAGAGATGAGGCGCCCAGATAGCCCCCGCATTCGGATCCCCCATCAGGTCGACCTGGCTGGTCCGGGTCAGGGGCGAGCACACCCACTGCCAGTTCACCAAGTCTGTCGAGTGATATATGTCGACCCCTGGCCACCATTCGAAGGTGGAATTGGCTATGTAATAGTCCTTCCCCACTTGGAGGGCGGATGGGTCGGGATGGAATCCCGGGATGATGGGATTGGTCAGACTGCTCATAACATTCCTCACTGCTTGACCGCGCCGGCCGAAAGACCGGATTGCCAGTACCGCTGCAGGAAGAGGAAGGCGATGATCAACGGCACGATGGCTATCAGTGACCCTGTCAGAATCATATTGTTGGGCACCACATGGTAGGTGGCGTCGCCCCCCATCTTCATCCAGACGTTCAGGCCCACAGTCAGTGGGTAGTCCTTGACATCGGAGAGCATGATCAGAGGCAGGAAATAGTTGTTCCAGACACTGACCAGGGCGAAGAGGAGTGTGGTAACAAAACCGGGGGCAAGCAGAGGCATGGCAATCTTCCAGAATATGGTCCAGGTGTTGGCGCCATCGATCCTCGCGGCCTCCACCAGGGATATGGGGATGGAAGTCTGAGCATAGATGATCATCAAGTACAGACCAAAGGGGTTGGACAGCTGAGGAATGATGACGGCCCACGGTGTATTGGTCATGCCTATCTTCGAGTACAGGAGGAAGAGGGGAACCGTGATGACCGTAGAAGGTATCGACATGAAAATCAGCGTGACCCAAAGCAGGGCTTTACGGCCGTGGAACTTCATGGTGGCAATGGCATACCCGGCGAAAGTGGCGAAGAGCGTGGCTCCCAAGCCGGCTACGATTGCATAGACCAGGGTGTTGATCAGCCAACGGCCGTAAGTTCCATCCTGGAAAACGAACACGTCATGGATATTCTGGAAGAAGGCGTTTTGGTCAGAGAACCAAAGCCCGGGGGAGCTGTAGAGTCCCTCATTGGTCTTGGTCGAGGAGAAGACCAGCCAGATCAAGGGGATCAGACAGTAAATGACCATGATCAGCATGATCAGGTGCAGGAGGATATCCATGACCTTTTGCGCTGGGGTCAGACGGACCGGGACGCCATTGCCACCGGAGGCCTTCCGCAGCCTTATGGCATGATCCTTCCGCGCTAATTTGGCATCCCGCCTGCTCAGTGATGCAGACCGCCTTTGGGCGGGCCTGGGTCGGGATTCGGTTTGTGTACTGGACATGGTTTACCTCTCCTCCCAGCGGTTGCCCAGGGTCTTGACAACGGTGATGATGATCATGGTGAACAGACCGACGACCAGAGAGACGGCAGCCGCGTAATTCAGATCATTGCCGCTGAAAGCCAGGGAATAGGTGTACAGGTTGGGCGTGTAGTAGCTGGTCACGACCTCAGGCGCAATGGTCTGCATCATGCTGGGTGTGTTGAACAGCTGCAGCGCATAGATGATGTTGAAGAGCAGGGTCATGACCACCGAGGAACGGATCTGCGGAATCTTGACGGACCAGGCGATTCTGAACTCGGACGCTCCGTCCACTCTGGCCGATTCGTAGAGCTCCTCGGGCAGAGCCTTCAAGGACGAATAATAAATCAAGGTGTTGTACCCCATGGATACCCAGATGCTGATGTTGATCATGGCGAAGATCATCAACTCCTTGGACATCATATTGGGCGCGTGCCCGTTGAAGAGTCTGAAGAACTGTCCAATCAGGCCATAGTCGGTGCCGTAGATGTAGCTCCACATCAGAGCGGCGATGACATTGGGAACCGCATAGGGCAGGAAGAGCAGGATGCGCGGGATGGCCACATGCCGAATCCTCTGGGAATCCAGCATCAAGGCCGCCAGGAGGGCAAGGAAGGTCATGAGCGGCACTTCAATGATCGCAAATACGGCAACCCGCTTGAAACCGTCCCAAAGCAGGGGGTCCTTCAGGGCCCTGATGTAATTGGCGAAGCCTGTGAACTGCTCGCCGCCTATCATCTGCTGCTTGAACAGACCCAGATAAAAGGCATAGACCATCGGGATTATCGTTCCGCCGAGGAAGACGATCACGTAAGGCAGGCACCACAACATTCCAATGTGCTGGAGCCGTTCCTTGCGCGATTTCACCCGAGACCCGGGTCCCGCGGATACACTCGCTGCGCTCATGGCGCTTTCCTTTCTTGAAAGTTCAAAATGGAAGCCCCGAGGCCAAGCCGGCCTGCGGGGCTATATCCACTGCTACTTGGCGGTGATCTTGAAGCCCTGCCCATCGGCATAGGTCTTCAGGGAAGACTGCCACTTGGAGAAGGAGCCGAACAAGTCTCCGCCCTTCTTCATTTGCGGCACGACAATATCCTTGAAGTCCGTGGCGTACTGTGAGTTGAAGGGAAGAACCGACCAGTCGGCATTGAGGGCATCAGCCGACTTGAAGTAGACCGCATTGACCTTCTGACCGCCAAAGTAGTCGTTGGGCACATTGGCGGCATCCTTGTCCGTCTGGAAGGATTTGGCCGCGTTGAAGAAGCTTCCCGTCTTCTGGAAAAGATCGATGGACTGCTTATCCGAACCCATCCAGTTGATGAAGGCGACGGCTGCGGCCTGCTTCTCCTTGGCGCACTTTGAGGTTACGGAAAGCAGCGATCCGCCTATTTCGCCGGTCTTCAGACCAGTGGATCCATCGCCCCATGCCGGCGGGAGGGCCACTTCAAACTTCCCCTTGAGGGAGGGCTGCTGCTGGACGAAGGAGGTGCCCTTCCAGCAACCATCGAACTGGATGCCCCATCGGCCCTGGGCGAATCCGCGGTTGTACTGGTCGCTCTTATTGGCCACCGGCTCAAGCACATCCTCATCGATCAGCTTTTGAATGAAATCGACGGCCTCCTTGACCTTGGAATTGGTCATGTCAAGCGTCACATCCTGAACGCCCTTGACGGTCCATGGCTTGGCGCCGGACTGACGGATGATGGAAGCCATGTAGCGAACATCGGTGGTGTCTATGAAGCTCATGTACCTGTTGGGATCGGCCTTATGCAGGGCGATGCCTTCTTCCTCGAATTCCTTCCAGGTGGTAGGCACCTTCAGACCGAACTGATCCAGAACGTCATGACGAACAAACATGACCTCGGGCCCCTGATCCAACGGGGTGCCATACAGTCCGTCGGCTACATGGACATTTTTCCAGGCTGCGTCATTGTAAAGTTTGCCCATGTCGGACTCAATGCTCTTGTCCGCGAAGTTCAGAAGGGAATTCGTCACTGCGAACTGGGGCAGGTAGTCATACTCCAGCTGGACGATGTCAGGAACATCCTTGCCTGACTTCAATATGTTCTGAAACTTCGTGTAGTGATCTGACGAAGCACCGGTTTGCGTCACGTTGATCTTGATATTAGGGTACTTAGCCTGAAAGGCGTCGATATTGGCCTGCTCGATGTCGTAACGCCATGTCCAGAAGTTCAGTGTCACCTTCTTGTCGGACTTGAGCGCCTTGTTCACATCGCTCATCGTCATGCCACTGTTTTCCTTGGCGACTTTTGACGAGGAGGAATTACCGCCGCCTCCGCAAGCCGATAGACCGATGATCATAGCCAGCCCGGCACAAACGCTCAAGGCTTGCTTCCCTTTTGTTCTCCAGCTCATACCAGCTGCCTTTCGATAATCTTCATTGATTTTGCGAATATCATTTTCGCTATTTTCGATAGTAGTTGTGACATCTCTCACAGTCAAATCGTCTAACTATTGAGGACAATGCCTGCAATGACCGCTTTATCGTCTTTATTCCCAGGTTAAGCACAGAATATCATTACCGGTAAATCCACATTTTCATCACATTCTAGTCCGAAAATGATCGAAACTTTTCGTTATACTGTTTCTGTTCAATCCATGATGCTAGGGGGAACTGTGAGCCCGAAATCGTCGTCCCAAAATGGCAAGAATCCAACCTTAGCCGATGTCGCAGGTCTGGCCGGAGTCTCCATCGCCACTGTGTCCAAGGTGATAAACGGGAAGAGCGATGTGGCCGACAAGACTCGCGAACGGGTTGAGGAAGCCATTGATCAGCTCGGGTACTTCAAGTCTGACAGAATCGGGACCTCTTCCAACCTAATTGAATTGGCCCTGCAGCATCTAGACAATCCATGGACCCTGAACCTCCTGGACGGGGCTGCCGAGGTAACCTCCAGCCGCGGAATTCGGCTGGTTCTGAGCGAGATAGGCGATCCTCGCCTTCTGTCCACAACCTGGCTGGACGAGGTCCTGGCCCGCAGGCCTCTGGGAGCCATCCTGATCTTTTCCAATCCATCGGCTGACCTGTCCAGACGATTCGCATCCCGCCGCATACCGGCGGTCTTCGTCGACCCATGGGGAAACCCCGTCCTGGGGACCATGTCAGTTCAATCAGACAACTGGTCGGGCGGTCTGTTCGCCACACGCCATTTGATCGAGCTGGGTCATCAACGCATTGGCACCATCACAGGACCAGATGGGGTCATGTGCTCCATAGCACGCCTTGACGGCTACCGAACCGCCCTGCACGAGGCTGGTTTGGAATCCGATCCAAGATTGATACGCCAGGGCCAATTCAGCGTGGCCGATGGTGAACGATTCGCCATGGAGCTATTGAACCTCGACGATCGTCCCACCGCCATCTTCGCCCAAAGCGACTTCCTGGCCATGGGAGTCTACAAGGCAGCCAAGCACCTGGGGATCAGCATCCCCGATGAACTCTCAGTCGTCGGCTTCGACGACATACAGACTGCGGCGTTCATGGGCCCCGCTCTGACCACCATCCATCAGCCTTTGACCGAGATGGCAGCCAGGGCGGCGAAGATGATCCTGGATACCAGGTCAGGCAAGGCCGTAGACCCGAGAGCCATCCTGCCCAACACGCTGGTTGTCCGCGAATCGACCTGTCCGCCGCCAAATCGCATGAACCAGGGACGGACAGGAATCGTGTAGCGCAAGACTACCCTGCCGGCTGCTCGGGCCTTAGCCCTCGAAGAGGGCCAGAGCGTTCTCATAGGAGACCGCACGCACCAGAGGAGCCAGATACTCCTTGTCATCAGGTATGATGCCCTGGGCGGCCCAGTCGCCCAAGAGCCCGCAGAGCACCCTGCGGAAGAGCTCATGCCTGGGGAAGGACAGGAAGCTGCGGGAGTCCGTGGTCATCCCTACCGCATTGCCCAGGAGCGAGGTTTCAGCCAGAACTTCGAGCTGCCGACGCATCCCGGTGACGGTGTCGTTGAACCACCAGGCGTTGCCCAACTGAAGCTGGCCCCTGTCATCGCCTCCGAAGCAGCCCAAATCAGTGGCTATGGCCATGTAGTCGTTGGGATTGAGGGAATAGACGATGGTTCTGGGCAAGATGTTCGAACTCTGCGCCTGGTCAAGAAGGGCGGCAAGGGGGGCGGCAACCGAGTTGTCAGCCATGGAATCGTAACCCGTGTCGGCTCCAAGCTTCTGGAAAGCCGTCGAGTTGTTGTTGCGGCTGGCCTGAAGGTGCAGCTGCATGGTCCAGCCCTTATCCTTGTAGATTCGCATCAGCTCAAGAAGGATGGCCGCACGATATTGGGCCTGTTCATGCCTGTCCAGGCCTAGTCCGGCCTTGGCCTTGCTGAAAATGGCATCCAGGTCCTCAGCAGTCGCCGGAGCGAACTCCACCACATCGACAGCATGGTCGGAGAGTCTGGAACCATGCCGGTGGAAGTAATCCACCCGATCACGCAGAGCGTCGACCAGTCCGCTGAAGTCATTGATCGGCTTGCCGCAAACCGACTCCATTGTGCCGATCCAATCGCCATACCCTTTGGCGGTCGGATTCAGGGCCGCATCCGGACGGAAGGCGGGAACCATCCTGAAGGGCTCCCCCTCCTTGGCGAATCGATCGTGATACTCCAGATTATCCTCAGGGGAATCCGTGGTGCAGACGATCTTGACGTTCATGCGACGCAGAAGCGCTCTTCTCGAGAAGTCTGGGGTGGCCAGCTCTTCATTCGTCTGGTCAAAGATGGACTTTGCGGTCTTGGTGGTCAGGGGTTCGGAGATGCCGAAGTACCTCTGCAGCTCCATGTGCGTCCACAGATAGACCGGGCTACCCACAGCCTGTTCCATAGTCTGGGCATAAGCCATAAATTTGTCCCAAGGGTCACCGTCCCCTGTGATCAGCCGCTCCGGAACGCCATTGGCCCTCTCCAGCCGCCATTTATAATGGTCTCCATAATTGTGGCCATCCGTCAGCCAGGCATCGACAATATTATCGAAGTTGGGATCCTCATAAATCTCCTTGGCGTGCAGATGGCAATGATAATCCACCAGAGGAAGGTTCTCAGCCACATCATGGAACAACTCCCGAGACAACTGCGTCCCGAGAAGAAAATCGTCATCCAGAAAAGCCACCACAAACTCCTTAGTCGAAAACAGCAAGTTCGGCATTCGAATTTCCGCGATGCTCAAAATCCTCCTGCACAGACCAACGGACAGGCGGAACAGTCACACGATCGGAACTCACATATGCTATTAGTCAGCCTATGCACGCCTGAAAAGGGACGGTCTTGATGTTGCCATGATTTGCCGGAACCTTTCCTGGTCAGGAATCCGACGTAGCCTTACCCGTGCTTTCCCTGACGATCAGGCGAGAGGGGATCGTGATGCTCTGCGCCGGATTAGTTCGGCCATTCAGCCGATCCAGAAGGATGCCTGCTGCTGTCTTTCCCAGTTTCGGAGGCGTGTTACCCACGCTGGACAATGGCGGATCACTTACCTGTGCCATAGTGTCGTTGTCGAATCCGATGATCACATAGTCGTCCGGACAGCGAATACCCTGACGACGCATGGCAGCCATGAAACCCAAGGCCATCAAGTCATTGTGGGCAATGACGGCACCTGTGGGATCATTCAGATACTGCTTCGCCAAGGCATAACCCCCGACGAAGGTGGGAAGACCCGGCCAAATTCGTCGAACAGCCACTCCACGCTTGTGGAATTCTTCGTAAGTGTGATTCCACCTGACTCCCACAGACCATGATGCGGAAGGTCCATCGAGATAGGTCACCCGCGAAAAACCCATGGAAACCAGCAGTTGCGCGGCCTGACGGATACCAGTGCCGATATCTATGGCCACACTGGGCACCCCACGCACAGTCCGGTTGACCACGACGATGGGCCTGGTCTGGGCGCACTTGCGGATCATGGCATCAGGCATTCTCGATGAGGTCAGAATTACCCCGTCCACATAGGCGGCAATCCTGTTGAAGGCCTGCCGCTCTCTGCTGGCACTTTCCTCGGATTCAGCGACGATAAGGGCGAATCCAGCCAGATTGAACTCGTGTTGTACAGAACGGATGATGTCGGAGAAGAACTGGTTGGCGATGTCAGGAACGATGATGGCGATCATGCCCCGCAGCGTCCTGGACGGAACCGTATCGACCGGCTCCGTATAGTACCCCAGTGCGTCGGCTGCAGCGAATATCCGCTTGGTTGTGGCCGCACTGACCCTATCAGGCCGAGCGAATGCTCTTGATACCGTGGAGGGGGAGACTCCTGCCTTGTCAGCCACCTCTCTGATCGTGACACGCCTGGAACGGTTATGACCGCTCATGACCGGGATTCCTTCTCTGCCCCGTTCCGGCCCAAAGGCTTGCTCGACCTGGCACCCGTGCTCTGCCTGATGACCAGACGGGCCGGAACCGTCGGGGCTACAGACAGGTTGGCTCCGGAAAGGCGCTGCATAAGGAGGTCGGCAGCCCCCCGCCCAAGGACTGAAAGGGACATATGAATGGTGGTCAGAGGCGGACTGCTCACCATGGACATGGTGTCGTTGTCGAACCCGATGACAGAGATATCACGAGGGCACTCGCAACCAAGCCTTCTGAGGGCCACAATCAGGCCGATTGCCATCAGATCATTATGGGCGATGACCGCACCTGTAGGGTCGTCCATATACTTCTCTGCGAAGGAATAGCCTCCGTAAAAGGTAGGTGCGCAAGGCAGCGAACGCTTGACGCTCATCCCCTTGGTGTCGCATTCATTGAAGATATGCCGCCACCGGATACCTCCTGACCATGAGGCCGCGGGACCATCCAAATAGGTGAGACTCCGGTAACCCAATGAGTACAGGTAGTCGACCGCTTGGCAGGCCCCCTTGGCCACGTCGATGCTAATGCTGGATACACCGCGAACGTCACGGTTGACGCTGACCAAGGGACGCAGCTGGGCGCACTTTCGGATCATGGCATCGGGCATCCTTGGGGAGACCAGGATGATTCCCGAGACCACGGGAGCGACCGTATCGACGATCCTGCGCTCCCGGGTGATGGACTCCCGGGTATCAAGAATCAGGGTTTCAAAGCGGAAGCGCTCACACTCGTCCTGAATGCTGCGAATGACGCCGGTGAAAAACTGATTGCCCAAGTCGGGCACAACGACCGCAACCAGCCCCCTGCCCTGCGAACCTGACCGGCTGTCGACGATATCGCTGTGATAGCCCAGTGCATCAGCGACCTTCTGAACCATTCGAGCCGTCGAAATACTGACCCGATCCGGGCGCGAGAAGGTACGCGAGACCGTTGAAGGGGACACTCCGGCCTGGCGAGCCACATCATATATGGTGATACGGCGGTTGTCCGTGGAGGAATCGCTACCCGAATCTGCTCCGGTCTTCATTTATACGTATCAGCCTTCCTTCGTCTGCCCCATATCGCATGAAATACACGCCAACGGCGCCGAGCACTTCCTGGCATCCAAGTATAAGTGACTTCCCGGTTCTATGGCAGCCGACAGCAGTCTGATGAGAAACAAACTGCAACTACGAAAGCAGACAGGCACCAACTTGATAGGTTCGGAGGCAGGATGGGCAAGCGTTTACGCCTGGTCTCCGCGATATGTTTTTTTGATAAAGGAAGGCACTGATGCTTCACCTTAGTGACGATATACATAATGAGTCCGCAGCCTGGCAGAAGGCCGGCGTGACTTTGCCAACCTACGACATCGAAGCCATGCGCCAGGCCACCAAGCGCTCGCCTACCTGGGTCCACTTCGGGGCCGGCAATCTCTTCAGGGCGGTTCACGCCCCCATTACCCAAAAACTTCTGGATTCAGGCGCCACCGACCGAGGCATATTGGTGGCCGAATCCTTCGACCCCGCCATTGTCGATCAGGCCTACACCCCCTTCGACGACCGCTATCTTCAGGTCATCCTGAAAGCGGACGGCTCCATGAAAACCTCACTGGTCGCCTCCGTTGCGGGCGCCTACCCGCTGGGCGAGGATCCGAAGCCCTTGCATGATCTGAGGCAGGTCTTCCGCAACCCCAGCCTGCAGATGGTCACCACCACCATCACCGAGAAAGGCTATGCCCTGGTCGACTCCCAAGGTCGGCCACTGCCGTGGATCGCTCCGGAATTCGAGGGCGGACCTGATAAAGCCAAGAGCGCCATTGCAGTCATCACGGCCCTCCTGCTGGAGCGCTACCAGGCCGACGCCCTTCCACTGGCCCTGGTCAGCACCGACAACTTCTCACGAAACGGGGAGCGGTTCGGCCAAGCCGTCAGACAGATGGCCGACGAGTGGATAGGAAGGGGCCTGGCCGAAAAAGGCTTCGGCGACTACCTCAGAGACAAGAACAAGATCACCTTCCCGCTGACCATGATCGACAGAATCACTCCCAACCCCGACAAGGAGGTGGGTCGCCGCCTCAAGGCTCTGGGCATCGCCGACGCGGAACCCTTCCGGACCAGAGGCGGAACCGCCATGGCCCCCTATACCAACACCGAGGAAACCTGGTATTGGGTAGTTGAGGACGACTTCCCCGCAGGCCGCCCGCCTCTGGAGAAAGCAGGGGTCTACATGGCCGACAAGGATACGGTCAACGCCGCCGACCAGATGAAGGTCACCACCTGCCTGAACCCCCTGCACACGGCCCTGGCCGTCTTCGGGATGCTTCTGGGGTATCCGACCATGTCAAAGACCATCGCCGACCCGGACCTCAAGGCCTTGGTCACCCGCCTGGGGTATGTGGAAGGACTGCCTGTAGTCGAGGACCCGGGTATCTTCTCCCCCAAGGAATTCCTCCGCCAAGTCATCGAGATCAGGGTCCCCAATCCCGGCCTGCCCGATACACCGGCACGCATCTGCGCCGACACCTCCCAGAAGATTCCGGTCAGATACGGAATCACCATCAGCAAGTACATCCGAGCCAAGGACCTTGACACAGCCGATCTGGAAGCCATCCCGCTGATCATCGCCGCCTGGCTGCGGCTGCTGATCGGTTCGGAAGGCAACGGAACCGACGATGCCGGACGGCCGGTCAAGCTGAGCCCGGACCCGCGCCTGGAGGAGCTTCAAAGTATTCTGGTCGACATCCCACTCGATGGGTCAGCCAGGAAGGAAACTCTGGCGACGACCATCAAGTCCATCCTGGCCGATACCTCCATCTTCGGAACCGATCTGAACGCCACCCCGCTGGCCGACAAAATCGAGACCTTCCTGACCGCCATGTGCCAAGGCAATGGCGCTGTAGCGAGCACCCTTCACAAGGCTGCAAGCGCCTGGTGACATCGGCAGTCCGCTGACTGAACAAGGCACACAATGACCGGATCCGCCCGATCCGGATGTAAGGAGAAAAACATCATGCACATGGGATTCCGCTGGTATGGCCAGGGCAACGACACCATCAGCCTGGACGATATTCGTCAGATTCCTGGGGTGGAGACCATCGTCTGGTCCCTGCACCATAAACAGGCGGGCGAGGTTTGGCAGCCGGACGAAATTGAAGATGCCATGGCCACAATCACCGAGTTGTCCGCCAGGGATCGGGCGGCAGGCATAACCAAGACCTTCAACGCCGACGTGGTTGAGTCTGTCAACGTTCATGAGTCCATCAAGACCGGTTCGACGGTCCTCGGAATCAGCCGGGACCAGGCCATCGACGCCTACATCGAGACTGTAGCCAATCTGGGCAAGGCCGGGGTCAAAGTCGTCACCTACAACTTCATGCCGGTCTTCGACTGGCTGCGCACGGAGATGTTCCACCCTTGCCCAGACGGGTCCACCGCCCTCTACTACAACCAGCACCAGGTGGATCAGCTCAGCCCACAAGGCATCATCGACGAAACCCTGAAGGGGGCCGGATCCCTGACTGTTCCCGGCTGGGAACCTGAACGGCTCGCCCATCTGCCTGAACTGATGGAGGCCTATCAGGGAATGGACCACGAGCAGATGTACGCCAACTACAAGTACTTCCTGGATGCTGTGATCCCCACCTGCGAGCGTTACGGGGTCAAGCTGGCCGTCCACCCCGACGACCCTGCCTTCGACCTGTTCGGCTGGCCGCGCGTGGTCTCCAGCAAGGAGGGGATCCAACGAGTGCTGGATCTGAATCCCAGCCCCTGCAACGGACTGTGCCTGTGCCTGGGATCCTTCTCATCCAGACGGGGTAACGATGCCGTGGATGCAGTCAAGACCTTCATGGACAGGATCTACTTCAGCCACGTGCGCAACATCCGGTTCACCGACGAGCAGGGCTCTTTCTACGAGGTGGGTCACCGGGCCAGCGAGGGGAACGTGGACACCGTCGGCATCATGAAGGCTTACGCCGAGGCCGATTACCAGGGCTACATCCGCCCCGACCACGGACGGCATTTGTGGAGCGAGAACACGGAAGCCGGTAGACCGCGGCCAGGCTACGGCCTTTATGACCGCGCCATGGGCATCCAGTATCTGCTTGGAGTCTGGGACGCTTACCGCTACAACCGTTGATGGGGCAAAATCAAGCAAGGGCCCCCTTGTCGTGCTGTTCGGCAAGGGGGCCCTTTATTTTCTCACTGCCACCATTCCAGTAACTTATTGCTTGGTCCCATCCGTCAAGACATGTCTGGCCCGACGGCGAAGCAGACCTGAATGTGGAGCAGAAGAAACCCTTAACAATAAGGAAGTGTCTGATGCCAGTCCGGGTCAATCGCAAACCCGAGCCGGCATCAGACACTTGTTCAGTGTTCCCGTCAGGACCACGCCCTGTGGGAAGTTTCCTTCAACCTGGGAAAGCCGACATACCTGAAAACGCGGGAATCAAATTGCCTCGAAGCAACTGACCCCTCGTTTGCACCGTTGGCTCATGCCAATCGGTCAATCAGGGGCTGGACACCCTGGTCGGCCAAATCGTCCAGGTTCTTCTCTACAGCTTCCACTAGTCCAGCAATCCTGGTCAGGTCATGGCCCCAAATGGAAACATCGGAAAGAATCCGACTGACAAAATCCTCCTGACCGGCAGCCTCGTGGAAGGCATCAATGACCTTTTGATCATCCTGAATCTTCACAGCATCACCGGCCTTGCCGCCATAAGTCCACAAGAGGCAGGACAGCGCCAGGATGATGCGTTCGGGAAGCCCACGCCCCTGCTCTACGTTGGCCGTGACCAGCGGGAGAAGGCGGGAGACGAATTTGGAGACCGAGTTCAACCCTATGGAGTCCAAAGAATGCTGGACAAAGGGGTTGTCGAACCGCTCGCGAACTGCAGCAGCGAAGTTCTCCAGCTCCTCCTTGGGCAGGGTCTGGACGGGAATGATCTCCTCCTCCATCTCGCGGGTAATGAAAGAGCGCATGGTCTTATCGCCCATGACCTGCCCTACGGTCTTGAATCCGGCCAGCCGAGCCACCTGGGCCATGGTGGTATGAGGACCGTTGAGCAGATAAACCTTGCGCTCACGGTAGGGCTGTACAGCATCGCAGGTCACCAGGTCGATTCCTGCCTTCCGCGCGGGAAGCAGCTCATCAACCTTGCGCTGGGCGGTCTGGTCACCGGCTACGACCCAAAGCAGGAAGGGTTCGGCCTTGACCATGTTCTGATCCTCGTAGCCCAGCATCTCCCAAAGCTCCTGGGCATCTTCACGCGGGTAGCCGGGGACTATCCGATCCACGAGAGTGGATACGAAAGTGTTCTCCCGATCAAGCCACTCGATGAAGTCCTTACCCCACCCGAACCGTTCAGCGACATTTATCAGAGCACGATGCAGGGCCGGACCATTGTCAGCGATGAGCTCGCAGGGCATAATCAGGTAGCCTGGCATAGACCTGTCGAACCGACGCTTGAGCAGATGAGCCAACTTCGCCGGATATCCCGCTGGTGGCTGGTCCGTGACCTTATCCCCATCGTTGACGGCAATGCCTGCTTCGGTGGTATTGGAGATGATGATCTTCGTATCGGGATCATCGGCCAGAGCCAGAAACCCATCCCAGTCCCGGTAGGGGTCGACCGTCTTGCCGATAGAGTCAATCAGCTCATGGCTGCGGACGGGCTTACCATCCTTGAGACCTTCCAGAATGACTGTATAGAGCCGCTCCTGGTCCTCCAAGAAATGGACCCTGCCGTTTTCAAGGGGTTGGACAACTGCTACGTTCCCCCCGAACAAGCCCTTGTTGTTGAGCTGCTGGACTATCCAATCAACGAATGCCCTGAGGAAATTTCCCTCACCGAACTGGATGATCTTGATGGGTCGTTGAGCTGCCTGTGTACCAGTCAGCCCCAGATGCACGGCCACTGCTTCCTGTAGTCTTTCCACAATGCTTCCTTTCCGTCCGCTTGCATCCCGCCCATACGGGAGATCCGGTCAGACCATCGAACTTGGCGACCGATGACCAGCCCGGAACCCAGACACTCAGCCTTGCACCACCTGCCTGGCCTGAGCACAGGCATCAGCAACGGCCTTCCAGTCGCCTTGGCGCTGGGCCTGGGATGGTACGGGGAAACTCCCGCCCACAGCAAAGACGTTGGGCAGGTCCATGTATTCCCGGGCGTTCCCGAACCCGACTCCCCCGGTGGGCAAGAAGTTCATCTCGGCAAAGGGACCGGAGAGCGCCTTCAAGGTCTTGATGCCGCCGTAAGCCTCGGCTGGGAAGAACTTAGTGAAACGCAGGCCAAGATCATAGGCTTTCTCAATGTCGCTGGGAGTCGCCGTTCCGGGCAAGACCGGTATCCGGGAGCCCAGGCACCAGTCGACCACAGCATCGCTGAAGGCCGGGGAGACGATACCCTTGCAACCTGCCTCCACTGCCTGGCGTGCCTGGTCAACCGTGTGCACGGTTCCTGCCACCAGGGTCACCTCGGGCACCTGATCGTGAATAGCCCGCATCCCGTCCAGGGCGGCAGCCGATCGGAAAGTGACCTCTGCAATGGGTACTCCACCGGAAGCCAGGGCCCTGGCCAGAGGAACCGCTTCCTCGGGTGAATGCAGGGTCACCAGGGGGACCACTTTGATTGTTCTTATCAGATCGATCAATCCGATCTGGCCCTCCGGTACGTCCTTCTTGTCAAACTCGCTCATGCCTGCTTCCTTCTCTTGTGGAATTGAACTTGTTGAATCGAATCCATCGCCTGTCCATGGAGGGCTTCTGATCGTCGCCCGGATAAACCGGCTCAGCCAACCTGCCTGACCGTCGCCCGCTGGTGCCCGACAATAAAGTCATTTAACCGGGCCTTGTCGGGCAAGCCTTCGTTGTCGGATACCACCTGGGTCTGCATGGCGCCAACGGCACACCCGCGCTCCAACGCTTCGGACATGCGTCGGCCTTCAAGCAGGGCCGACAAGACACCGGCTGCGAAACCGTCGCCGGCACCGACTGTGTCCACCACCGCATCAACCTTGAAACCAGGAACGTAGACACCATCGTGACCGTCCGTCGCGTAGGCTCCATCGGGCCCGTCCTTGACCACCGCATAACGGGCGCCATTGTCAATGAAGGCCTGACCGATATCGCGGACATTGTCCAGCCCGAACAGATGTCTGCCCTCGGAAATGCCTGGAAGGACCAGATCAGCCTTGGCGCTCAAGGACAGGAGCGTCTGCTTCATTTGCTTGTCGCTCTTCCAGAGAGCCGGACGTTCGTTGGGATCAAAGGAAACGAAAATCTGATTGGCCCGTGACAGCTCAACCAGCGCTTTGCTGGCTTCCAGGGCACTTTCCGAAAGCGCCGGAAGGATTCCCGTCATATGCATCAGCGAGATTCCGCTGCAGTCGATGGCCTTGACATCGGCCGGACCCAAGGCCGAAGCCGCCGATCCCTTTCGAAAGTAATAAGTCTTGGGGTCTCCCTGCTCTACCTTGGACTTCATCATAAAGCCAGTGGAACGAGTGGCATCCTTGCCGACCAAGGAGGTGTCCAGGTCGTTCTGCCGCATGAAGTACAGAATCCGTTCGCCTATCGGATCCTGGCCTATGCGAGTCATATAGACCGGATGCTGGCCCAATCGTTCCAGGCCAATGGCCACGTTGAGCTCCGCACCTGCCACCGAGGCGCTGAAAGATCCTACCTCGCTACAGGGCCCCTCCTCGCCTGCAGCGAAGAGTCCCATACCCTCGCCGACCAGGAGGACCTTGCCGGGACGGACGCCGCTGACCGTTATGTCGTGGGAAACCGCCATACCATTCCTTCCATGACCAGGACCGATGGATCCGACAGGTCTGTCTCAACCAGCGACAACGCAGGTGACGGTCCGATTCGTCCATTGATGTTTTCAAGCTATGTGATGGAGCGGTGGCGGAGGAATATGTTGCCAGCTGTTGCTTATCCCGGCATTTTTGGTGGACGCTCGTTTTTTTAAAAAGACCCTCAGATCCTTGCGTCGATCTGAGGGTCGGAAGAAACGGGGTGTGAAGCAGGGGCTACCAGGCCAAATCAATACCCGGGGTGACAGGTTCGGGAATCAGGTGGATGCCGAAGGTGGAATCCACGCCTTTCTGGATGGCACGGGCCAGTGCCACCATGTCGTCTGAGCCGGCACCTCCCCGGTTGGTCAAGGCCAGTGTGTGCACGTCGGACAGGGCGGCAGCCGACCCCTGCTCCAAGGCGAATCCCTTGTGGAAACCTGAACGATCGATCAGCCAGGCTGCTGAGGTCTTGACCAAGGCCGAGTCTCCGACAGGGTAACGAGGGGCATCCGCCGGGAGGGCATCCGCGGTCTCACGACTGATGATCGGATTGGTGAAGAAACTCCCGCAGCTGTGGCGGTCAAGCAGCGCCCGTTCGCCCCTGGGGCCGTGAAGGTCATCCTGGACCGCCTCCAGAGCCTCTTCCAGGTCGGAGGTTCGACGGCATGATTCCATCCACTCGGTCAGGTACCTGTAAGGATCCTCCAGCATCCCCTTGCCGGCTCTGACGGTCAGGACCGCCTGCCGAATCCGCTCCAGCGGAAGGATTGCTCCGGGCTCCACGCCCAGGGCCTTGGCCAGCTGGACCGAACCCACACGGGCTTCCGATCCGTGTCGCAGGACCAGGGTGACCGAAAGAACCACGTAGCGCGGGGTGGGGAAGAACCGTGCGTCGGGAACAGCCGGCGCCTGGTACATGGTCTGCTTGAGCAGGGAGGTCCTGTATCCGAAATCCAAATCCGAGGCCTGCAGATAAGCGGTGACTTTGTCCTGGCGATCCCAGACCTCAACCGAGTCGACCAGACGTCCGACCTCCTGGCCGTAGGCGCCGATGTTCTGGACCACCGAAGCCCCGACAGTACCTGGGATGCCGGATAGACCCTCCACCCCGATCAGGTGCATGCGCACGCAGTAGGAGACCAGGTCATCCCAGTCGGTCCCGGCCGTGGCGTTGATATGAACGATGGGAAGGCCGCCCTCAGGCGGGGCCACCTCGTCGGGAACGCTGATGTCCTGACGGGTATCACGGACAACCACGCCAGGAAAGTCCTGGTCTGAGGCAAGCAGGTTGGAACCCCCACCGATCAAGCAGAGGGGCAGCCCCTTGGAATCCGCACCCTCCACAGCCTCGATCATGCCCACACGGCTTCGGGGCTGAACGAAAGCGGCCATGCTCCCGCCCACACCCACAGTGGTGATATCGGCAAAGGTCGGGGTTGAGGTGTTGACAGTGACTGCTTCTGGCATGTCTTTCACTGTATCATCGCAGGTGACTGGGTTGGCCCGGAGCCCCGCTTCTCCGCCTGTCATCGGATCTGTTGCCCTGATTCGCTTTCTCAATCCATTGGCTCAATCAGGTGAATTAAGGCAGGCACGCCGTATGTCCTTGGCCTGCGCATGGCAGACAAAAGCAAAATATGGACACACATTGGTCGGCTCTCTGGTTTTACCCCCTGTCAACCGATGCTTACCCATAAGGACGGCTGAGGCTGAATAACCTCCTATAAGGAATGCCTATAAAGGCACTGTTGTCGAAGTATCTAAAAACGGGTTTGATGATCCCTGAAGCACGCGAGCGTCTAGACCACAAGCAGAGGAACACACCACATGAGCGAAGGATTCGCAACAAAAGCCGTCCATGAGGGCTATGACTGTCAAGGCCTGGGTCCAGGCGCGGCCAGCGTCCCCATTTACCAGTCGGCAGCCTTTGACATGGTCACCGCAGACCGGGGAGACGCCCTGGCCGCCGGCGAAATTCAAGGATTCTCATACTCCCGCCTGGCCAACCCCACGGTCAAGGTCCTGGAGGACCGCCTGGCAAGCCTGGAGGGTGGCAAGGGGGCCGTGGCCATGGCCTCAGGGATGGCAGCCGTGTCGTCAGCCCTCATGTGTGCAGCCGAAGGTGGCGGACGGCTGATCTCTCCTGTCGATCTTTATGGAACCTCGGTGGATGCCATGAAGACCTTCTTTCCAAACTTCGGCATTGAAACGGATTTTGTGGATGACATCAACGACCTTGACGCGGTGGAGTCCCTGATCCAGGACAACACCAGGGCCATTTTCGCCGAATCCGTGGCCAACCCGTCCACAGCAATCGCCGACATCCCCGGTCTGGCCGATCTGGCCCACCGGCATGGGCTGGCACTGATCATCGACAATACGGTGCCCACGCCATACCTGCTCAACCCGATCGACTTCGGTGCCGACATCGTCGTCCATTCGACCACCAAGGGGATCAGCGGCCACGGCAACGCCCTGGGCGGGGTCATCGTGGATGCCGGACGGTTTGATTGGGGCAACGGCCGCTTCCCGCAAATGAGCCAGCCCGAACTGATCATCAGCGACGAGCGGCACGGATCCATGATCAGCTTTCTGGATGCCTTCGGCAGGATGGCCTTCCTTCACAGGGTCCATACCAAGTACCTGCATACCTTCGGGGCGGTCATGAGCCCCTTTACAGCCTACCTGCAGCTGACCGGCCTTGAGACCCTGGCCCAGCGGGTCGGCACCGAGGTGAAGACCGCAGCAACCCTGGCCCGCCACCTGCTGACCATCCCCCAGGTGGAACAGGTAAACTATTCGGGCATTCCCGAGGGTCGGCACCAGGGCGATGCAGACCAGCAGGACCGCCTGGCCTCGACCCTGCTGCCCAAGGGAGTCGGCACGATCCTCTCCTTCAAGGTCCAGGGAGGCTACGAGCAGGTCAAGCGCATCGTGGACTCGGTGCGTCTCATGAGCTATATGCCCAACATCGGCGACTGCCGCACCCTGATCGTGGATCCGGCCAGAATCACCCACAGGGAGGTTCCAGGCCCCTACCGCCTCAGCGCAGGGGTAGGCGACGATCTGATTCGAATCTCCGTAGGGCTGGAGAACCCGGGCGATCTGATCGCCGACCTGGATCAGGCATTCGCGATCGCCTACCGGAGCAATCTTTGAATAAAAAAGAACCCGGCCGAACGGTCGGGTTCCGATGAAGCCAAAAGACGGGAAGAAATCAGCGGGTCTCCCGGTGCAGGGTATGCTTGCCGCAACGGGGGCAGAACTTCTTGAGCTCCAGACGGTCAGGAGTGTTACGACGGTTCTTGGTCGTAATGTAATTACGCTCCTTGCACACGGTGCACGCCAGCGTAATGCCAGGACGGATATCTGCGGCTTTTGCCATGGTTCACCTCTATAGTCGTTGCACGACCGACGTATGTCGGCCACAGTAGCGAGGAAGAGACTCGAACTCTTGACCTTACGATTATGAGTCGTACGCTCTAGCCAGCTGAGCTACCCCGCCAGAGAGCCTCGGGTGAGAATCGGACTCACGACCTCTTCCTTACCAAGGAAGTGCTCTGCCACTGAGCTACCGAGGCGTGGCGGATAGAGGATTCGAACCTCTGAAGCATTACGCGGCTGATTTACAGTCAGCTCCCTTTGACCGCTTGGGAAATCCGCCATGCCGCACTAGAACCGGAGCTCCGTACGGCAACTTGCCTATAATGACATGTTTTTCCATTTTCCGCAAGTCCCGCTCCAACGTCGTGTCTTCCGCGTCGGAACGGAACGGGCAGTTCAGAAATCCCAGTCGTCGTCGTCCGTCTCCACGGCCTTTCCCATGACATAGGAGGAGCCTGAGCCGGAGAAGAAGTCGTGGTTCTCGTCGGCATTGGGGCTCAGCGAGGCGATGATTGCGGGATTCACGTCGGTGCTGTCCGAAGGGAAGAGGGCCGGATAACCCAGGTTCATCAGCGCCTTGTTGCCGTTGTAACGCAGGAACTTGGTGACATCCTCAACCAGGCCCACCCCGGAGTACAGGCTCTCGGTGTATTCCACCTCGTTGTCGTACAGGTCTCCCAGGAGCTCGTAGGTGTAGTCGCTCATGGCCTGACGCTCGGAGTCGGAGACCTTGGCCAACCCCTTCTGGTACTTATAGCCGATGTAGTAGCCGTGCACGGCCTCGTCCCGGATGATCAGGCGGATCAGGTCGGCTGTGTTGGTCAGCTTGGCATGGCTGGAGAAGTACATGGGCAGATAGAAGCCCGAGTAGAAAAGGAAGGACTCCAGCAGGGTGGAGGCCACCTTGCGCTTCAGGGGGTTGTCGCCCTCATAGTAGTCCAGGACGATCTGGGCCTTGCGCTGGAGGAACTCGTTATGCTCGCTCCACTCAAAGGCGGCGTCGATCTGAGGCGTGGAGGCCAGGGTGGAGAAGATGGAGGAGTAGGACTTGGCGTGGACCGACTCCATGAAGGCGATATTGGTGTAGACCGCCTCCTCATGGGGGGTCAGCGCATCCGGGATCAGGCTGACGGCGCCCACGGTCCCCTGGATGGTGTCCAGAAGGGTCAGACCGGTGAAGACCCGCATGGTCAGGGTGTGCTCCTCCTCGCTCATGGCCTGCCAGGAGGGCAGATCGTTGCTGACGGGAACCTTCTCGGGCAGCCAGAAGTTACCGGTCAGACGGTCCCAGACCTCCAGGTCCTTCTCGTCCTCCAGACGGTTCCAGTTGATGGCGGAGACCCGGTCGATCAGCTTCAGCGGCTGCCGGGGAATGGAAATGGGTGGGACCATGGTTGATTGCTCCTTGTTGGATAGGTGTTCGACACTGCGATGCGAATCATGACCGGACCGCCAGTCTACCGCATGGGCGGACCCGGCCTGTGGACGTGGATACCAAAGGGCCGGCGCCGCCCCCGAAGACGGCACCGACCAGGGATTGCATATGCCTTAGGACACGTGTCTCAGAGCATGCAGCTGACGCAGCCCTCGACCTCGGTGCCCTCCAGTGCCTGCTGGCGGATCCTGATGTAGTAGAGGGTCTTGATTCCCTTGCGCCAGGCATAGATCTGAGCCTTGTTCAGATCGCGGGTGGTGGCCGTGTCGGGGAAGAAGAGGGTCAGAGAGAGTCCCTGATCCACATGCTGGGTGGCCTCGGCATAGGTGTCCACAATCTTCTTCCAGCCGATCTCGTAGGCGTCCTCGAAGTAGTCCAGGTTCTCGTTGGTCATGTAGGGAGCCGGGTAGTAGACGCGCCCGATCTTGCCCTCCTTGCGGATCTCGATTTTGGAGGCGATCGGGTGGATGGAGCTGGTGGAGTGGTTGATGTAGGAGATGGACCCGGTCGGCGGGACGGCCTGGAGGTTCTGGTTGTAGATGCCGTCCTTGAGGATGGCCGCCTGGAGTTCCTTCCAGTCCTCCACCGTGGGAATGTGGACCTTGTACTGGTCGAAGAGGTCCTTGATCCGCTGGGTCCTGGGCTCCAGGGAACGGCTGCCCTCGGTGTACTTGTCGAAGTAGTTCCCCTGCCCTGCCGGCTTGGCATAGTCGGACTTGGCAAAGGAGGCGAAGGCCTTCCCCCGCTCCACGGCCAGTGCATGGGAGGCCCTGTAGGCGTGGTAGGCCACGGTCATGAAATACATGTCGGTGAAGTCCAGCCCCTCCTCGGATCCGTAGTGAATGCCCTCGCGGGCCAGGAATCCATGGAGGTTCATCTGACCCAGGCCGATGGCGTGGCCCTCGTCGTTGCCCCGCTTGATGGAGGGGACGGCCTCGATGTCGGTGTGGTCAGAGACGGAGGTCAGGGCGCGGACCGAGGTTTCGACCGTGTCGGCCAGGCCGCCGTCCATGGCCTTGGCGATGTTGAGGGATCCCAGGTTGCATGAGATGTCCCGACCGATATGCTCATAGTCCAGGTTCTCGGAGTAGGTGCTGGGCTCCTGGACCTGCAGGATCTCCGAACAGAGGTTGGACATGGTGATCCGGCCGTCGATGGGGTTAGCCTTGTTGACCGTGTCCTCGAAGAGGATGTAAGGGTAGCCGGACTCGAACTGGATCTCGGCCAGGGTCATGAAGAAGTCGCGGGCGTCGATGTACTTCTTGTGGATCCGCTTGTCCTTGACCATCTCCTCATAGTGCTCGGTGATGGAGATGTCGGCGAAGGGCTTGCCATAGACCCGCTCCACGTCGTAGGGCGAAAAGAGGGCCATGGGCTCCTTGCGCTTGGCCAGCTCGAAGGTGATGTCGGGGATGACCACGCCCAGGGCCAGGGACTTGATGCGGATCTTCTCATCCGCGTTCTCCCGCTTGGTGTCCAGGAAGCGCATGATGTCAGGGTGGTGGGCCGACAGGTAGACGGCGCCCGCACCCTGGCGGGCACCCAGCTGGTTGGCGTAGGAGAAGGAATCCTCCAGGAGCTTCATGACCGGGACCACGCCACTGGACTGGTTCTCGATGTGCTTGATGGGCGCGCCCATCTCGCGCAGGTTGCTCAGCAGCAGGGCCACGCCGCCGCCCCTCTTGGACAGCTGCAGGGCAGCGTTGACGCCGCGGGAGATGGACTCCATGTTGTCTTCGATGCGCACCAGGAAGCAGGAGACCGGTTCGCCGCGCTGAGCCTTGCCCAGGTTCAGAAAGGTGGGGGTGGCCGGCTGGAAGCGTCCGGAGATGATCTCGTCCGTGTACTTCATGGCGGCCTGCTCATCCCCGTCGGCCAGCTCCAGGGCCACGGCCACACAGCGCTGGGGGAAGTCCTCCAGGTAGCGCTTGCCGTCGAAGGTCTTCAGCGCATAGGAGGTGTAGAACTTGAAGGCGCCCAGGAAGGTCTCGAATTCGAAGCCGCTCTCGGCCGCATGCTGATAGATCCTGTCCAGGAACTCAGGTGTGTAGCGCTCGAAGACCTTCCGGTCGTAGTACTCGTGATCCAGGAGGTAGGTGATCCTCTCGGCGGTGGAGGGGAAGGCCATGGTGTTGGGCCCCACGTGCCGGTCCATGTACTGGCGCTCGGCCTCGCGGTCCTTGTCGAACTGAATCCTGCCGTCCTTGTCATACAGGTTCAGCATGGCATTCAGGGCATGGTAGTCGTGAGCCGGATCGAAGGTCTCCTCATCCTCGGATGCGGTCCTGTCCAGGGCCAGGGACGTGTCCTCGTTTGCTCCCATCGGGTGTCCTTTCATGAGTATTGCGGTGATGATGTGTGTAATGAAATTGGCTCAGGACTCGGGGTGGTTGCGGAAGAAATCCACAACCCCGCGGCGGACCTTCTCCTGGTCCTCCTTGGTGCCCATGAGCTCGAAATAATAGAGGAAGGGCACATTGCACTTGCGGGAGATGATGTCCCCCGCCATGCAGAAGGCCTCCCCAAAGTTGGTGTTGCCCGAGGCGATGACCCCGCGGATGCCGGCCCGATTGGCCGGATCGTTCAGGAAGCGCTTGATCTGCGGCATGACAGCCTTCTTGGCCGATCCTCCACCATAGGTGGGGACGATCAGAATGTAGGGCTGTCGAATGTTGAGGGGCGGATCCTTGGGCCTCAGAGGGATGCGGAAGACGTCAATCCCCTCGTCATCCAAATGGCAGTTGGCGATGAACCGGGCGGTGTTGCGCGAGGCCGACGAGAAGTAGACCACGGCCCCCAGGCGCTGACCCTGGGCGGCGAACTCGGGAGCGCTGAGCTCCGAATCAGTTCCGGCGGTCTGCTGTTGCTCCATGCTTCCTCCTGATCAGGCCATCCAGAGCCTGTCTTGACGGTGATGCCCGTCCTGAAGACGGACCGATCAGAACCCGCCCAGCGCGAGCCTGAACTACTATATGTGCTATCGATATTGAAAACGGTGAGCATATATAGGGTTTTATGTGCCCAATATCACACCGGTTCCAACTCTCCTAGAAGTCCCAGTCGTCGTCGTCCGTGGACTCGGAGTGCCCCATGACGTAGGAGGAGCCCGAACCCGAGAAGAAATCATGGTTCTCGTTGGCCGATGGCGACAGGGCCGCCAGGATCTCCGAACTGACATCGGTCTGGTCGGCCGCGAACCGGGCCGGATAGCCCAGGTTCATCAGCGCCTTGTTGGCATTGTAGCGAACGAAGGCGAAGACGTCCTCGACGAAGGGGAAGCCCTCATAGATCTGCCCCGAGTAGACCATCTCAAGGTCGTAGAGCTTGTCCAGCAAATCGTTGGTGAACTTCTCCAGCATGGCCTGGTCGGCCTTGGTCCTCTCCTCCAGACCACGCTGATACTTGTAGCCCGAGTAATAGCCATGGATGGCCTTATCGCGTAGGATCAGCCGGATCATGTCGGCCGTGTTCATCAGCTTGGCATGGCTGGAGAAGTAGAGGGGCAGGTAGAAGCCGGCATAGAGCATGAGCGAGGAGAGCATGGTGGAGGCCACCTTGCGCTTCAGGGGATCCTCACTGACATACTCGTGCAGGACCGTGTGGACGCGCTCCTGGAGGACGTCGTTGGCCACGGCCCAGCGGTAGGCCTTGTCGATCTCCTCGCTGGAGCAGAGGGTGGAGAAGACCGAGGAGTAGGAGCGGGCATGAACCGACTGCATGAAAGCGATATTGGTGTAGATGGCCTGCTCCTGCTCGGTGCGAGCGTGATCGATCTGCACCAGCTCGCCAATGGTGGCCTGGGTGGTATCCAGCATGGTCAGTCCGGTGAAGACACGGACCGTGGTCTGGCGCTCGTGGTCGGTCAGGGTGTTCCAGGATGGGATGTCGTTGGACAGGGGCACCTTCTCGGGCAGCCAGAAGTTGGAGACCAGGCGGTTCCAGACCTCCAGATCCTTCTCGTCGGTGATGTTGTTCCAGTTGACCGGGCGAATCCTGGCCTCAGGGGTGACCCGGTACTGGGGTGGGGTGATGGACTTGCGCATCATCTCGTCGTCGGCATAGACGCCGGCCTCGGACTTGATGCTCTCTTCGGTGTTTTCCTGCTGGCTCATGACAAAACCGCCTTTCGTGAATCAGTCGACTGCTGTTGGAGCTGCACTCCCATTCCGGCCAGGATGGCCCTGACCGCCTGAACATCCTCCGAGGTGCCCAGCAGCTCAAAGCGATAGAGCTCAGGGACGCCGCATCGGCGGGCTATCAACGGGCCGGCCGCGCAATATGCGCTGCCGAAGTTCCGGTTGCCCGAGGTGACGACTCCGCGGATCAGTCCGCGGTTGACCGGATTGTTCAGGAAGTGGATGACCTGCTTGGGCACGGCTCCCTTGGCTGACCCACCGCCATAGGTGGGCACCAGCAGAAGGTAGGGCGCATCCATAACGGGCATGGGCTGGCGCCGCTCGTACAGAGGAATGCGGATGGGCTCCTCCACGCCCAGCCGCTGCACAAAGCGGTGGGTGTTGTTGGAGACGCTGGAGAAGTACACCAGCTTGGAGGCGCCATCCGGGGGATCGTGCCGATCCACATCTGCTGAGGACATAGTGACTGCTGCTCCTTGGTAAACACTATATATTGGATTGACTTGGCCAGCCAACCACAATATATAGGTTTATCCAAGACGACACAAGTTCGCAGGAGCAGAATTGCCTTTGCTGTGACATTCCATACAAGGATGGAGACGGCAATGATTTAGGTTTACGCTCGCGCCGGTGCACGACCTTCAGTCAGAAATGGAATCCTGCGGTAAACCCTGTCGACGCAGATCAGCGCAAACTTCCAGGACCCGGTCGTTGGCCTCCCGCTCCCCCACAGTGATGCGGATGCCCTCGCCTGGGAAGGTTCTGACCGACAGGCCTGCGTCGCGGAAACGCCGATCAGCCCGCGCGGCGGCCGGTCCCAAAGGAAGCCAGTAGTAGTTGGCCCGAGGTTCAGGGATCTTCCACCCCTGCCCCTTCAAACCAGCCAGGATTCTGGTCCGTTCCTGCTTGAGTGCCTGGACCCGTTCGGCCAGACGATCCTGTGCGTCCAGGCTTGCCATTGCCGCGCTCTGTGCCACATCGGTGACTCCGAAGGGCAGGGCGACCTTGTTCATGCCGGCAATGATCGGTTCGGCAGCCACAGCGTATCCGATTCGCAGACCAGCAAGTCCATAGGCCTTGGAGAAGGTCCGTGCCACTATCACATTGGGATGCTCTCGCATGAACGACAATCCGTCGGCTCGATCAGGGTCATCGTTGAACTGTATATAGGCCTCGTCAAAGAGCACCGGTAGATCCGAAGGCAGGGCTTGAAGCAGACGTTCGGCCTGATCGCGGTCGACGTTGGTCGCGGTCGGATTGTTGGGGTTGTTGACAATGACCAATCTGGTGTGCTCGTTGACCGCTGCGATCATGGCCTCGATGTCATGCCGCCCCCGCCTATCCAGGGGCACGGGCACCCCGGTGGCGCCGGCCATGGTGATGATGATGGGATAGGCCTCGAAACTGCGCCAGGGGTAGACCACCTGGTCGCCGTGACCGGCCACCAGGTCAACCAGCTGGGTGATGACCTCAGTGGACCCGCATCCCAGCTGAATGCATGCTGGATCCACGCCGTGAAGCCTGGCCAGCCGCTCCACCAGACGGGTGCCACGCATGTCCGGATAGCGGTTCAGATGGCCCAGGGCCTGTTCGGAAACGGTTTGAAGCACGCCCGGCAGGGGCGGGTACGGGTTCTCGTTGCTGGAGATCTTGTAGCTGGTCAAACCGGGAACGGCTGGTGCCGGGCTGCCCTGTCGGTATCCGGGAAGGGAATCAATACTGGCGCGATGACGATAGTACATGGGCACCATGCTAGTGGTCGCCATGTGTCCCTGCGGTATCTGTTCCGCTGCACGGTCCTGACAAGACGAAAGTGGCCCCCGGTCCTTCCACAGGACCAGGGGCCACTAATCACCGCCTCTTTACTTGAGGATGGCCAGAACGTCGCGCGCGGACACAATCAGATAGTCCTCGCCGCCGTAGTTGACCTCGGTGCCGCCGTACTTGGAGTACAGAACCTTGTCGCCCACCTTGACATCCATGGGGATGCGCTCGCCCTTGTCGTCACGACGGCCGGGGCCTGCCGCCAGCACCTCGCCCTGCTGGGGCTTCTCCTTGGCGGTATCAGGGATGACCAGCCCGGAAGCGGTCTTGGTCTCCGCCTCAGCCTGCTTGATGACGATCTTGTCTTCCAACGGTGTGAGTGAAATCGACACTGTGGACCTCCTACATCTTGTGAGAACAGCCAATGAACCCACGCCGGAACGTCGATGAGAGGCTGACGAACACTCACCACGCATTCCTTTGCGCTACAAGTCATAGTAGCGCGAAATTAGCACTCTGCCAACTTGAGTGCTAACGCTGGTGGTGAAAGATGAATTGCCGAGTTGTCCTCAGGACTTGGCCGCCGGACGACGCCGGGCCAAAATGGCCTCCACGCCGATGGACAGGGAGTCCTCGCTGCGATCGGGCACCTCGACCTGGGCCTGCATCTCCCGCTTGTGAAAGTCGTCGGGCCGGCCATCAGCCTTCTTCTGAGCCTGCTTCTGATCCGGTTGCTTCTTTTCGGGGGGCCGGGCCACGGAGACCTGCCGTGTGGACTTGATCTCCAGGCTGTGGGGACCCTCGTCTTCGTTATTCTTGCCGTCCTTGTCCGCTTCATCGCCACGGGCCGATCCCAGGGAGAAGGAGATCAGATCCTGGCCCGCCGCCATGCCGAAGGCGTCCAAGGCCGGAGAGGGGTTGATGCGCTTGAGCTCATTGGTGGCGTCGTCCTGGGCCTTAGACGGGGACGATGAAGACGAGTGCTCTTTGCCAACAGATGCAGAGACCGATCCGGATTTGCCTGAATGGGCGGCGGATTGGACAGACACCGATCCTGGCGAAGTCGACCGAGCTACAGATTCGGAGGCCGCGGACTTGTCCACTGAAGACTTGGGCGCTGCAGGCTTGGAGGCGGTCTTCTGGGCCTTTGAAGACTGGGTGGTTGCCGGTTTGGAAGCCGTCGGCCCAGAGGCTGCTTGTTTGGCTGGGGTCCTTTCAGAGGTCTTCCTGGCGTCGGACGGACGGCTGGACGTATGCCCGGTCTGCGCAGCGGTCTTTTCGGGCGGCTTGACGGACCCGGCCGGACCCTTAGCCTTGCTGCTGGCTGTCGACTTTGCAGGCTTGATCGAATTGTGCTGCCTGGCCTTGAGGGCTGCCTGCTGATCAGCCTTGGCCTGGGCCAGCGTTCGACGAATCTCACTCTGGTCAAGCACATCCGTGGCCGTTTCCGTGCGGCCCTCATTCTTGGTCTGCCCAGACTTGCCGGAGGTCTTGCTCCTGGTCAGACTGGCCGCCTGCTGACGACGTTGCCGGGCACGCCGCTGGGCCAAATTGCGCTCCCAGGCCCGAGCCTGGGCTGAAGCATGTGCGCCGGCAGCAAGCACCACTATCACCAGGGCCAGAGGAATCAGAGTGAACCATGGGCTATAATCCAAAGCGAAAGAGAGCCCAGCCACCAGCAGGGTGACGACCAGGAGGACAAGGACCAGAATGCGACGACGGCGTATGGCCGCGCGACGCAACTGTCTGATCTGCTTGATGCGCTGGGCCTGACTCCGCCGGTTGCCATCCTGCTGCCCTTGCTGCATGACCAACCCTTTCACCGTCCTCGACTGCCTGTCGCAGAACCTCATCCCGTCTTCCCGACCCACCATGTGCAGGGAGGTGGAAAGCCTGTCCTGGCGATGCTCCGAGGCCCGCTTCATGCCCTTGATGGTGCGAAACGGCAGCCAACCCAGCACCAGAATCACCGCAATCACCAAAACCATGATGCTGCTGAGTGATCCATAAGCCATAAGTACTACGTTAGTTGACGGTATGCCCCAAGCGGCAAGTCAAACCCAGCGTGTCGACCATATCCACCCAGGGATTCATAGACGAGCCAGCAGATTGGGATCGAATTGGTCGCTGACCCAAGCAAAGGTCAGATGGTCCCGCCACCGTCCGTTTACGTACATGTAGCTATGGCGCAGCCCTTCCGGCTCCATGCCCAGCTTTTGGACGACACGCAGGGACCGCTGGTTTTCAGGCAGAATCGCCACCTCCAGACGGTGCAGATGAGGCCCCCTCCTGTCCCTGAAGGCCCAATTCGCCAACATGGCCAGGGCCAGGGGCGCAAATCCGTGGCCGATCCAATCCTGGTCCACCCAGTAACCCGCTACCGCCGTGCACATGGACCCGTAGCGGATGGCGCCTAGGGAAATCTGCCCCACGATGCTCTGATGAAACTCCATCAGGAAGACCGCTGAAGTGCCGTCCTGCCGGGAACGCTCCAACTCCTGCATCCACTGGGCATATGTCATGCCAGGCCCGTGGCGGGGATCCCCTGATTCCCATGGAGCCAGCCAATCACGATTCCTCCATCGGACTGCGTTCCAGGCTGCCTGGTCACCCTCACGAATGGGCCTCAGTAGAAAGTCCCCATGGCCTGGGGGCGGAGTCAGACGATCAGGCAGATTCAGAGCATGGTCCGAACGGGCTCGGGAACCCTGCCAGACCTGGCGGAAGGTATGCAGAACCGACATGACTCCATATTCTCACCGAACGGCAGCCGAGGCAGACATGCGTCCACCAAGGAGAGCCCCTGCTGGTAGAACTGAGGACATGAACGAGCAGGATCGCATCGATATGGATAAGCAGAATCGGCGCGGCCTACTGCTTGAGGCCCGACGGCGTATCGACCGGGCTCAATGCCAGGATGCGGGCCGCAAGCTGGCTGATCTGCTGGCCGACCAGGTAATTGCCAAGGTCGAACGCTTCCGAAGCGAACAGAGCCTGACCGTGGCTGCCTTTGCCTCCATTCGGGGGGAGATAGCCATGGATTCCAGCCTGGATCTCCTGCTGGGCCGGGGCTGCCAGGTGCTCATTCCCATGCTGGGTACGGGCACCCAGGTCGGTTGGGGGCGCCTACGATCAGAGCAGGATCTGGAAGGCATGAGGCGGATTCCCGGCTGGCGGCCTGACGAACCCGATATGTCGGCCTTGCCGGCGCAGGCCTTGAATCAGGCTGATCTGATCATGGTGCCGGCGCTGGCCATCGACCATGACGGCATTCGTCTGGGTCGGGGCGGCGGCTGGTATGACCGGGCCCTTGCCCTGCGTGCCGAACAGACTCCAGTGGTGGGCATCTGCTGGCCCGGCGAATTCGTGGAAGACCCTCTGCCCCATCTGGACCATGATCTTCCTGTGGATGCGGTCCTGACACCCGAAGGTTTCACGCCCACAGCCACAGGTCTGTCACGAATGCCCGGAGCGGACCATAATGGTGATGAACAAGACTGACGAGGGGCCCGGTGCCGATTCTTCTGGTCGAAGCCACCACTAGGATATTGGGTGTTGAACCAATCGTCGCGCGAACCGACCATCAGCGGAGGGAAAGAACGGTGCCCACCTATCATTATCGTTGCAAGAACTGTGGATACGACTTTACCAAGGAGCAGTCCTTCAGCGACGAACCCATCACCATCTGCCCCAAGTGCGGGCAGCAACAGGTCCGCAAGGTCTTCTCCGCAGTGCCCATCGAGTTCAAGGGCCATGGTTTCTACCGGACCGACGGAGCCTCATCTTCCTCCTCTTCAAGCTCCACAAGCAGCAAGTAGACCGAGAGGCACATTCGACCACATCGACCATGCGGACCCATACGTCGGCCAGGATTCTGGCAGGCTGGGGGCATGGTCGATTTTTCCATCTTCAGCAATAAGGACAAGCCCTCAGCCACCGCGGGATTCCTGACCCGCCGACGTCGGCTTTTCCGGCTGCGGCGCACAGGGGCCGCCCTGGCATTGGGGCTGGCGGTCTTCTGCACCCTACAGATCCTGCTCCAGGCCCAGGGCCGCCTGTCTGTACTGGTCGCAGCGCGGCCTATTGCACGCGGATCAACCATCGAGCCTGGCATGGTTGAAACGCGGATTCTGCATGGCAGGGAACGGTTGCCTGGCCTGATCTCCTCATTTGGGCAAGTACGTGGGCGTCGACTGATGATAAGCATCCATACAGGGCAACCGCTGACAACGGCCATGATCAGCAGCAGACCGGCACAACCACCCGGGACCACTCCGGTGACCGTCCGCCTGGCCGACGACCCGGGAGACCTGCAGGCCGGCGACCAGGCGAGCCTGCTTGCTTCCGGAGACTGCCCAGCTGGTGCCGGTCCGCATCATGCCCAGACGGGTTCCCTGCCACCGGCCTCTGGGCAGACCTCAGGCGGCGGGCGCTGCATGATAGCCGAGCAGGCACTGGCTCTACAGCCGGCACAGACCATCGCCAAAGATCGATCCGGCCTGGAAGGTCGGGAGGGTGACCAAGTCCGACAATCGTCCCAGGCCGTCTTCGCCCTGGATGCCAGTCAGGCTCTGCTTTTGTTATCGCTGGATCCATCTACACCCGTCATTGCGATCCGCCCAGACAGAGTCTCTGTACCGACACCCTCCAATCATGTCGGAAAACCGAAACCATCCTGGGCCCGCGATAATGGAGTAAGAAGCAGGCATGGGCTCTCTATGCCTCACATCAGCTACGGAAGGATGGACAATGGCCTCAATCAATCAGGTGGCGGCCAAGGATACCGCCGAAGCAGTCCACAAAATCTCGCAAATCAGCAACAAGGGCGTCCTGGGCGAGTTCAAGCAGTTCATCTCCCGCGGTTCCATGGTGGATATGGCCGTAGGTGTGGTTATGGGTTCGGCGGTGACCAGCGTGGTCAACGCCATCGTCAACAATCTGATCAGCCCCCTGATCGCCATGATCTTCGGCAAACCGGACCTGTCAGGGCTCCTGACCATCACCTACCGGAACGCCACCATCTCCTTCGGCGCCATTCTGACGGCCCTGCTCAACTTCCTCTTGATCGCGATCGCCGTCTACTTCTGCATCATCATGCCCATCAACAAGCTGCGGCAGCTGAGCCGGGCAGCCTCGGGGATCAAGGATCAGCCCAACGCACCCAGCCCCCAGGACCAGACCCTTCAGCTGCTCCGTCAAATCGCCGACGACATTCACCAGTCAACGAGCGCAGACAGTCAAAAGGCTGGAACCGAACTGCCCAAGAGCCAGGACTAGGACCGGCCGTCAATCGCCGCGCTCATTGGGGAAGAGCCCCCAGTGAGGCGGCAACTCGCCCAGGATCCGCCGATCATCCCCATCAAGACAATCCTGCGCACAGACACGGTCCTGGGGATCCTCCTCGGTGCCATCAACATCGAACCGTTCTGTGCCTGGACGAACAACCCGCCGATGGCGACGCCGATGCGGGGCTGCAGACTCACCAGCCTGGTTTCCCCGATCTAGCTGATTATCCGCCATCAACGCGCCTGTTGGTAGATATCGGCAAGGATGGCGACGATCCTGTCGGCTTCCTTGTCGGGGTTGACAAAGGCCGAAACACTCCAGACGGTCATGACCGACCAACCAAGATACTGCAGGTCCTCGGTGGTGAACCGGTGACGTTCCCGAGTGGACTGAGTGTGCATGAACTCGGCGTCATCTGTCAGCACGGCCAAAGCATAGGGCTTGTTCTTGAGCCCCACCACCAGCGGAATTCGGGGCGCCTGGTCGTACCCGTAATCCAGAGCTACATCCAGCCCCCGGGTCCGCAGCCGCTGGGCCAGATCCCGGAAGAGCACATTAGTGGACTGCCCGGCCTGTCCGGGCCTGGCAGGTTCCGCGTCGGGATGCTCAACCCAGGTCAACAGCTCCTTGAGCAGACGCGGTCCCGGCTGGTGAATGCGGTCGTCCTCCAGATCATCAGCGGAGAACGCCGCGACGATGTCCAGATTCCGATCCGGCAGGACCAGAGCATCCAACAGCATGCCCTTGCCCCCTTCGCCCTCCAAATCGCCGAATTGCTGCAAGAGACGGCCATGGGTGGTCTTGGCAAAGCCCAGAGTCAGGATCACGTCCGTGGCCCGAGCACCGCAGACCTCGTCAATGCCGACGATGCGTACATGCCGCAGGAACTTGGCGAAGACCCTGTCCTTGGCTGCCGCCGACTTGAGTTCTGCGCCCAACCGGGAGCGGTGGGTAGCCGACAAGGTGACCACAGTCAGCAGATAGCTGTTCGGCACCAGGGAGAAGGATCCAGCCTTGCGTTTAAGCATGTCGACAACGGCAGCAACCTCCTGTTGGCTGGACTCGACCAGGCCGGTGGCCATGACTGGGACGCCAGCGCCTTCCACCCTGGTCAGGGTCACTCTTCCAGGCTGCCGGCAGTCGGGCACAGGTGCCGACAGATCCCCGTAGCCATGGTCTTTCAGGAAGGCGTCCAGCCGAATGGAACGACGCGAGGGACGAGCCTTGACGGTGACCGGTACCAGATGGTCAACCAGCTGCAAGAGGCCATCCGAGGTAATGGTGGGCCGGTGGGCTATGACCGCCACCTGCCGGGCCCGAGCCAGCACGGTAAGCACCTGGATGGAAGGCATATGGGCCCCGGCATCGATGATGACCGTATCGGCCAGCTGTGTCGGATTGGTCCTGGTCGCCAGCGTGGCCGGAGTCGCGATAATGATGGGCTTGGCCGCTGACAGTATGCCAGGGTGAGCCTGTTGGAAGACCGTAAGGGAGGCGCCGGGGCTGCCGGCCAGCATGGTATGCAGCTGATTGGCCTCCTGGGTGCGTGAGAAGAGCAACTCGGACAGGCGCTTTTCGCTCTCCTGGGCAACCATGGGCCCTACGCTGGCCACATGCTGGGCATCCACCTGGCTGAAGCGGTCGGCTGCATTGGACAGGGCGGAACCGTCCTGATTGGAGATGATCTGCGAGGAGCGCATGATGTCATCGAAGACCGTGGTCCACCAGGCCAGCTGCAGTTCGGCCCGTACAGCCTTGCCTTCAACCTGGCGGTTGCGCAGGTCCTGAACCAGGTCCTGCAGCCCCGCCTTGCTGAATTCGCCCTCCAGGGCGCATCGCTCAGGCAGGGTATCCAGGGCTGTATGGTCGTCAAAGAGGGCCTTGAGCCGCTCCTCCACCTTGTTGAAGTCCATGGTCTCCAAATCACCGCCAGCCGGAGTCGAGTCCAGCACGGTGTCCAGAGCTGTCATGTCACGAATCAGGGATTCCTGAGTGTCAATGATGACGTCCAGCTTGGGCGGAAGGACCGGCCAGCCGCCATGGGGGACGAAGGTCCGCCATTGCTCGGCCTGCTTGGAGACCACCACCAGCGACTCATGCAAATCTTCGACCTGGGCGCCGGGTCTGAGCAGGCTCTTGGCCTCCTTGACCAGACGTCGACGTTCCCAGAATCCCAGATTGGTGCCATTGGCCTTGCGATCGGCCTTGGACTTGGTGGCCTCAATCATGGCGGGGATGTCGCGTTCGAAGATGGAAGGCTGGAAGACATCCAGGACCCGGCGCAGATTCTTAAGGACCACCACCTGCCGCCCCCAATCCTTGACGGTGGCCGGCACGGGAAATCCGCAGGTCTCTACAGTGGATTTGACCTGCTCTCGGGTATCTGGCAGAAGCCTCTGCAGAAGACGAACCACGCGGGAGTATGCATCCACAGCCTCGTTCTCGCTGACCAGGGTTGCGCCGTACCAAGGGGTGTCCTTGGGGCCGATGACGAATTCGCCCAGCTCGGCGGCCCTCTCCAGCTTGTCCGCCCAGGCATCCAGCTCGGGCTGCAAGTTGTGGGCCGTGGCCGCGCCCAGACGGACGCGGGTGGCGGGATGCGTGGGCATATTGGCAATGTTGGCCAGATTCTGAATGGTCTGATAGGCCGAAACCCCCCAGCTGGAGTCCACCCCATGCAAATCGCCCAGGTAGCGGGTCAGACGGGAACGGACACCCACAAGCTCGTCAGCCACCTGGTCGAAGTGCTCACTGGCCTTGCCGGGTTTGAACCCCACCGCATCAATCAGCCGCTGATCCAGGACCCGACCCAGCTGATCGTCAGTCAGGTCAAGGGCCATGTCAGCCATCCCGGCAGCATCCAGACGATGCTGGAAGCGCCGCTTCTCCTCCACTACGCAGGGCACATAGAGCACGGTTCTTCCAGCAGTGACGCAGCGCGAAGCAATGGCCAAGGCATCGTCGGCGCTGTGACGGCCGGTCTGCTCATCCACAAGCACGCTGTGCCCGGTCGCCACCAGCTGGGCGGCATAACGGACCCGGTTGTCCACATCCCCGGCCTCAAACTCGCTGTGAGGGTCAGCATCGAAGGGGCTGTAGTCGGGCACAGGCCCGCCCTTGAGCCGCTCGGAGGCTGCCTGGTCGCCAGTCAAGACATCCAGCAGGTCGTTGCCGGTGGACCCGGCTGTCATCCGATCCAGGATCCGAAGGCTTTCGCCCAGCAGCTGGGCCGATGGCTCGATGAAGCATCCCAGAACGATTTTTCGTTCGATAGTGAAGTCGCTGATATGCGGCGTGATCAGGGCCGTCATGTCCTTGAACAGCGAAGAAGTTTCGGGGGTGCCGCCCTGGTAGTGGGAGGCGGAAAACAGGCGGTCCGGATCCAGGGTGATGCCCCGCTCGCGCATGGCCGAAATCAACGCAGGATTAAGATCCACCTTGCCAGTGAACCTGATGGAGGCTCTGGATGCTCCCTGCGTGCTCTCGTCGATACGCACAGGATAGAGCAGTACAGGCATGTCACGCCCCTGCCAGGCAGCCACCCCCACCACCATGGAGAGCTGGGCGAAACCGCTGGCATGCTCCTTGGCGGCCTGATCGTCCAGAACCCGCTCCATGCGCCGGTGGGCCGCGCGCAGCATGCCACGGTCCCGGAAGAGCGCATCCAGATGGACCTGGCCGCTGGCGAAGAGCTGGGCAATGCCTGAAGGATGCGCATGCGTCAGGTCCATCTGAGCCGCCAGTTGCGACACATTCTCCAAGGGGGTCAAGCCCACCTGGTTCTGGTAATCCTGGCGCCATCCCCGAATTCGCTCCAGGGGAGTCAACGGGGCCTTGACCTCTTCAGCCGCACGGTCGGAGGAGGAGCCAGCCGTTGATGCCTGTGCATCTTCAGCCCGTTTGTCCTCTTCCGATCCCCCGGTGCTCATTACCGTCTCGCTCATCCGTCCACTCACTTCCGCACGGCGTTCAGATATTCGTGATACCCGTCATTGTTGCGCAGGGCCGCGTCGATGTCCTGGTCGCCCTGAGCCTCCAACCAGGCGTACAAATCATCATAGAGGGCCGGGTTCATCGCCAGGAAAGGCAGCAGCTGCCGATGCTTGGCCATGGCGAACTGAAGGGCGAAGTCCCCGGTGCGTTTGGCATCATCGGAACTCATCCCGTCCACCACGATGGCCTCCTGGCCACGGTCATAGTCACCCTTGGAAACCCGCTCGAAGACGGATCCGGGCTCAAAGGCGGGCTGATAACGCTGGTCGTCATCCGAATTATCCACTGACTGGGGACGCCGGACCTGATCCGATTCCTTCTTGGACAGGCGGGCCAGCTCTACAGCTCCCAGCGGGGTGAACTCCTGGGCCGTATTCGCTTCGTCCCTCCGACCTTGCTGAGTCTGGCCATTTGCATAGCCACTGCGGCCGGAAGCCGCACGATCATCACGATGTCCACGTTCGTCATGAGCATCACGGGCATCCTGGTCGTAACGGTCCTGACCAGAAGCGGATTCAGCGGAACGGGAACGGCGGGCATCTGCGAAAAGGTCACGGTCGACAGGCTGGCTCTCCTCCTCCTGGGTGCCGACCAGCGGCAGACCCTGCTCGGATTCGTGCTCCTGCCATGGCAGAGGCCGTCGGGCCTCGCCACGAGCGTCCTGGGCCTGGAAGTAAGCACCTCCACGCCGGTCACCCTGGCGGTCTTCGAATGCCCTGTCATCCGACTGGTCGGCATAGATCCTGCGGCGGTCCGATTCCTGACCATCCGCTGAGCCGGCATCGGTCGGCTCCCTATCAGCCCGGCCATGCTCGGCTGAATCGGAATCTTCAGGATACCGGGCCTGCGAGCCTCGCGAATCCGAGGACGCGGCTCCATCAGGGAAAGGCTGCACCGAATTGTCCTGCGAGTTGCGAGCGACTGTGGCAGACCTGGGACGATTCCGTGAAGCACTGTCGGCCTCTTGGGAAGAATCGGCTGTCTTGGCAGCACCCAGGGCCATATCGTGAAGGGCAGTGACCCGGTTGCGGACCCCATCGGCCTTGAAGATGCCAGTAGGCTCGCCGGCACGCATATCCAGAATGTCGTCGACCGACATTTCAGCTGCATCAGGCTCCACCATGCCCCGGGGCTGTGTGGAGTATGAGAAGAGGTCAGGCACCCGGGTCGAAGGATCGGTCTTATCCTCTTCGGGATTGCTGATGCGCACGAAGTCGACGGGAACATCACCGAATTGGAAACGAGCTGAGCTGCTGGACAGCGGGAAGTCGGCATCCACAGGCAGCCTGACCAGCGATCCGTCGGACTGGATCAGATAAGACCCGTTGGTGGAACCCATGTCGCGCAGGGTGGCCAGACCGTCCTGATCGACGGCGAAAATGGCATGCCTTTTGGACATGGATTTAGTCTGATCGGGCACCTCCAGACGACGCCGACCGTCATCGGGCAGCGGACGCAGAGGCTTGCGACCGATCTCTACGGTCTCGCCAGGCTTGAGCCGGGTCTCTTCCGCCCCATTGAACTTGATTATCCACACCTGCCCCGGTCGCCGATCGTCACTCACGTTTTCGACCTCCCAAATCTGCAGCCGCCTTCACTCGGTACTACCGCCTATTCTGTCATGAAACCCAGAGATAGGATTGATTGCGTGCCGAATTAACTGACAAAGGACACATGAAAGACCCACAGGCATGCCGGCGCAGTGGGCCCTCCCTGCAGGCAGGGCTTTGGCATCGAAGTGAACGACATAAAACGGCGGCCGCCCTTGCTCCTGAAAACCATCAGAGTCAATCAGCGGCCGCCGTCATCGGATCAGGCCTGGTCGTCCTCCCCCTCGTAATGGTCGTCAGCTGGGTGCGGAGTCATATGGACGACGAATTGGTCATCCTCGGGCACCGTGCTGCAGTTGAGGCGATCGGAGCCTGACATATGGCAGGACACCGTCCCGAAAGCAGGTACGCTTACCGGTCGCCAGCTTGCGCCCCAGCCATTGACGGTCAGGGCCGCACGGATGGGTTCTTTGGTCGGATTATAGAGGATAACGCTGAGCTCGCCGTCGTCGCGGATGAAGGCGACCGATCCCAGACCACCGGTCCGACCGTCACCGGTATGGCTGGTGGAGGCCACCCTGCGAGCGCCGACCGGCACATCCTGTCCGAAATTACGGAGCATGAAATATTCAAGGTTTCGCTTGACTCCGCCAGTTTGGGAATCGACGGTGATGACCCCGCGCCGGCCCATGGTTCTCGCCCAGCTGGGCAGACCCCGCTCATCCAGGGCCAGATTCCACAGGTCGATCATGCCCACGCCCTGACGGACAAGTCCGATGCCTATCTCCCCGAACATGACATGGCTGGCCTCGTCCACCTGCTCGTCCAGCATGCAGCGCCGCTCACTCATGACCGAACGCCATCCGGGGAACTGCCTGGTGGCGTTCACGACCCATTTGGGCAGGCCGGAATATGTATGCATGGCCGTCCCGGCGAAGCTCTGGGCCTCGGCAGGGGTCATATAGTCGCTGACCGGACGGCTGAAGAATCTCAGGCCGTCATCGCCGAAGAAGATCTCCACCTCAGGGAAGCTGCGATCGAGTGCCGGACGCAGGTAGTCCACCCCCCAGCGCACCAGCTCTTCGGGGGTCCAGGTCGTCATAGGCCAGGAAGGATTGTTGGAGGGCTCGTTCTGCATGGTGACGGACGCAATGGGAATGCCAAGCTCCTGGTAGGCCTGGATAAACCGGATGAAATAGCGGGCATAGGCAGCGTCTACCGTATCCCGCGGGCGGTAGCCGTTGCCACAGTATTGCCCCAACCGTAGACGCCCAGCACCCTCCAGCTGACCGCTGTCCTTCATCCAGGCAGGCGCGCTCCAGGGCGAAGCCATAATCCGTACGCCCGGGTTGATGGCCATGATCTCCTGAAGGACGGGGACCACGTACTTCATGTCCTTGGTGGCCTCGGGCGAGCCCGGCTTCCCCTGCCCAATGGAGAAGTAGGTCATATCCGAATCCGACATCACGCCCTCGGGCAGCTCATCATAGGAGTAGTAACGCTGGCTGGAGAAATCGCATGACCCGATGGAGATCCTCAAGGTGGATAGGCCCGCCTGAGCCGGATCGAAGAGCTCAGTCAGAATCCGATGACGTTGGTCAGCATCCATGGCCGTCATGAACAGGTAGGCACTGGAGTCCGTCAGAGCAGCGCCGGCCCCCTCCCAGTACTGATAGCGTCTGGTTGGATCAATGACGATGGGGACGGCCGCGCCGGGCCCAGTTGTCGCCTCCGGGGTCGCTATAGGTTCTCGCCGCTGGGACAGGTCCCCTGCCGTTGCGGTCCAAATCTCCTTCATGTTCGTATGTCTCCTTCCGCCGGGCTCTTTCCCGACATCGCCATTCCGGTCCTTAGTCCTGTCCGGGAGCCTTGTCATCCACGGTGTACGCAGGCAGTTGCAAAGCAAAGTCCTCATCCTCGGGTACGGCCGAATCATTGATCCGCTCGCCCGTCGTCGCGTGCATGGTCACGGTCCCCCAGGCTGGCACGGTCACACTCTGCCAGCGGTCCCCCCAGCCGTTGATGGTGACAGCCGCCTTGATAGGCTCGCCCGTGGGGTTGTAGATATGGGCGGCGATGGATCCGTCCGGCGCCAGGAAGGCCACGGAGCCCAAAGAGCCGCTCCAGCCGTCCGGAGTGTAGTTGCTGGAGTCAATCACTACCGAACCGGGTTCCACGTCCTGGCCGAAGCTGCGGAGCATGAAATACTCCAGGTTTCTGCGAACCTTGCCGCTGCCATGATCGATGGTGACCACACCACGTCTGCCGTCGGCACCGATCTGGTTGGGCAGCCCACGCTCGTCCAGGGCCATGTTCCACAGGGTGATAAAGGAAGAGCCATGGCGGACCAGCCAGTTGCCGATGACCCCGGACATGATGTGAGCGGCATCCTCGGGGGTCTGGTCCAACATGCAGCGACGTTCGGTCATGCCATAGATCCACTGCGGATAGACCCGGTTGGCATAGTCCAGTTGCGGATAGTCGTTGTCATAGGTGTGCAGGGTCAAGCCGCTGATGGAACGGGCCTGCTCGGCGGTGACATCCTTATCTACCGGTCCGGTCAGGCAATGTGCCGAGTCGTCGTTGATGAAGATGCGCACCTGGGGGTGCCGACGGTCCAGCGCAGGACGCAGGAATCGGTGGGCGAAGTCGGCCTGCTGGGCCAGGGCCCAGGTCATGGCCGGCCAAGGGGCGGCGTTGGAGGGTTCGTTCTGCACGGTGACCGCCCAGATAGGGATGCCTATGGCTTCCATCTCGTCGATGTAGCGGGCGAAGTACCGGGCATAGACGCCCTCTATGGAATCCTCAAGCGGATCATAGCCGTTGCCGGTCCACTCGTCGAAGCGCAGGTGGCCGCCCATGCACAGGTGGCCGGTGTTCTTCATCCAAGCCGGGGCGCTCCAAGGCGAGGCGATGATCTTTACCGCAGGATTGATGGACAGAATCTCCTGGACAACGGGGATGATGTACTTGTAGTCCTTGGTGGCGTCCGGAGCGCCCGGCTCGCCCTCGCCCAGGGAGAACCTGGTCAGATCCTTGTCATGCTCGCCATAGGGAATGTCGTCGTAGGTGTAATAGGGCTGGGAAGACGGCTCGCAGGAGCCCAGCGGGATGCGGATGACCGAAAAGCCGCCCTTGTCAGGATTGAACATGTCATCCAGCAGGGCATGCCTTTGCTGGGCGGATTGGCTGCCCCAGATCAGCGAAGCCGCGGCATCGGTGATGGCGGCTCCAGCCCCGAGCCAGGGCTGATGCCGTTGGCAGGGGTCGATGACGATGGGCTTGGCATCCTTGGGCCTCTCCCCCATCGGAGGGGCTTGCAGGGGCCGGCGGCGATCGGTCAGGTCTCCGGAGGTCACTGTCCAGAACTGGTTGGTGAAGGTGATGGTCATGATTACTCTCTCGTTGTCATATCTGGGCATCGGCGTCACGGTCGATAGGACAGGGCCTTAGCATAGCAGCGATTACAATCATGAACAAACTGTTTCGATCAACTTCGATCACCACGATTGAACGGTCAACCCTCTGCTCCGAAGTTGCCGAAGCTGCAATCACAGCGGCAGGCGCAGACCTGTCTGTATATACCGATTACACCTATGCAGATCGGCTCAGGCAAGCATAGTCACCCCTGCGCGCACGGTTGGCTGGGTTACAGGAAAAGCCCCGCACCATCAGTGGCAGTGCGGGGCTTTTCAAGATACAAAGGCTCAGAAGAGCCGATGACTACTTGAGCTCGACGGTGGCGCCGGCCTCTTCCAGCTGGGCCTTGGCCTTGTCGGCATCTTCCTTCTTGGCGCCTTCCAGGACGGTCTTGGGGGCACCGTCAACCAGAGCCTTGGCGTCGGCCAGGCCCAGGTTGGTGATGGCCTTGACGGCCTTGATGACCTGGATCTTCTTGTCGCCGATTGCGGAGAGCACGACATCGAACTCGGTCTTCTCCTCCTCAGCCGGAGCAGCGGCGCCGGGGGCGGCAGCGGCCACGGCCACAGGGGCGGAGGCCTCGACGTCGAACTCGTCCTCGAACTTCTTGACGAAGTCGGACAGCTCGACCAGAGTCATTTCCTTGAACGCGTCGATGAGCTCGTCAGCGGAGAGCTTGGCCATAATGGCTTCCTTTCATTTGTGGCGACCGGCATTGACTGGTAGACCGATCACCGAACATCTTCTTGTATTTGCCGTATGGATCCGGGCCAATGGCCGTGGACTCAGGCGGCCTTTTCCTGCTTCTCGCGCAGTGCATCGAACGTACGCACGGCCTTGGTAGGCACAGCGACGAACAGGTTGGCGGCCTTGGACATGGTGCCCTTGAGCGCGCCGGCCATCCGGGAGAGCAGTACATCGCGGGATTCCAGATCCGCGATTTTCTCCATGGCATCCGCGTCAGCGACAGCTCCATCAATGAAGCCGCCCTTGACGATCAGTGCCGGATTGTCCTTGGCGAAATCACGTAGCGTCTTGGCGGCATTGACGTAATCACCCTTGACGAAGGTGATGGCGCAGGGGCCGGCAAGCATCTCATCGAGACCCTCGATTCCAGCCTCTTTGGCCGCAATCCGGGCTAACGTGTTCTTCGCCACGTTGTAGGAAGTATCGCGGCCTAGCTTGTTTCGCAGATCGGCGACCTGCGGAACACTGAGCCCGCGGTACTCGGTGAGGATGATGGCATCGGCGTCACGGAACTTGTCCGTCAGCCTGGCGACAGCCTCTTCCTTTTCGGGCCTTTTCATGGCGTTCCTTCCTAGACAGACCTCTGGAGGGAGCCGGACGACCGAGCATGACAGGCAAAAAGAAAGCCCTGCCGACAGGCAGAGCAAAAACAGGTCACGAGGACCGATTTGAAACTCAACCTGTGCTGGCTCGATCAACCGAACTTAGGAGACCCAAGGGTCCCGACCAACGGTCTTTGGTGTGCAAGCGCTAATAGTACACAGATCAACAAGGACCGTCAAGTCTATAGATGCGGCACCATCAGATGGTGATTGCCACAGGGCAGCGCATCCGTAACCAGGGATCCTGCTCTGCAACGAACGCCGGCCACCCGGCTCTCGGCATCCAAGGCCTTCAGCATGATCGGCGACCCGTCCAGTAAGGCCTCGACCTGACCCCCTGGTCCGAGGTCGAGCAGGGGAGGAAGAACCAAGCGACCCCGGCAGCCTTGGGGCACCGTCAATTCCAGATCGATGTCCGGCAGGAGAACATACCCAGGCCTGGCATCCGCACTCCCCTTGAACCTATATGACATATGGATGTCCCCCGTGGGCACGGGCATGGTCAGCTCGGCCCGGCCCAAACCTCCAGGCTGAGGAGCGGCTACAAATTCACGGTACCCGGGCTTCAAAGGCCGCAACCCCATCAGCCCGCTGGAAATCAGCCAGACAGGCGAGGCCCCCCAGGGGTGCGAATAGGTGGTGTTGGATTTGATCGATGGGTCCCAGGCCTCCATGGTGCCTCCGGCACCCTGATCCAGCATATGCTTCCAGGTGCGCATGCCGTCCCCTGCCGAGAGCAGGGCCAGAGCATCAGCCCCTAGGCCTGATCGATAAAGTCCATCCAAAAGCACGGCGGCCGCGTAGGCGCTGCAGGCCATCCCCCTACGACGCAGATAGGCACCGACCGTGTCCAGACGAGCGGGATCCGAAGGGGGCGCAAAAGCCAAAACAAAGGCCGAAGCATGCATGGCACAGTGATCGATGGCCGGGCCGTCGGGACCGTCTAGCAGACCATCCCGGTAGGCGCCGACCGCTGGATCGTAGAGACGCTCATCCAGCGCCTCCTGCATTTTTCGGGACACCTCTGCCAGACGGGCGGCTCGGCTACGATGGCCCAAAGCCCGCGACAGACGAGCCATGGCTTTATAGGCGGCACTGGCCAGTGCGTTGATGACCGTGTTGACACGACCGAAGACATATCCATCGCGTTCAACGGGCGGCCAGTCGACCAGGTCTCCATCCATCCGGCTGGAAGCGCCAGGGTCCTTGACGATCAGCCCGCTGTCCTGGTCCAGGTACCTGTCCGGCAGCAGTCCCATCAGTCGTTCGTACTGGGCCGCCGCCTGTGTCAGATCCCCTGTGTGCATCCAGGCATCGTGCACGGCCAAAATGCTGTAGAGGGGCCACTCGGTGGGCCAGGTTCTGTTGGCAATCAGATAGTCCAGGCTGTAACGGCCCAGGGCGGGCGCATCATCCAGCACCATATGAGCCCGCTGCTGGATCCAGGCATCAGCCTCATAGGGAGCCCGCTCCCTGGTCCAGGAATCGACGTAGATGTCAGCGTTGAGTCCCCTGATGGTGTTACGCCCCAGCTGCCAGACCTCATCGAGCAGAGGCCTGTCGCAATGAAAACTGGCGTGCTCGTCATATACGGGAGCCTCAAGGCACTCCGCCCACAGGCTTCCTTCAGTCAGGCTCGCCAATAGCCCATCGGGGTCGGATCCCGCAGGCCATATCAGCTCCAGATATCGAAAGACCCGAATCCCCCAGGTCTGGGCCCGGTTGCTGCCAGCCTGCAGCCGCCAGTGATCCTCATAGACGTTGGAGGTGGCCAGACGGTAACGAACGCCTCCCTGGCCGTCCAGAACCTCCCCGTAGCGGACGGTCAAGTCCAAATTTTGCGACAGATCCACCCGCAGACCGATGCCGCCCAACCGCACGGAGCCGAAGTCCAGCAGAAGATGGCCAGGGGTGGCCTCCAGAACCCGATGAACTTCCACCCGGGTTAGTCTGGTGCCGTCTGCAGGAGCTGCCAGGCACTTGGAGAATGGAGGCCGAATCCGTACCTTGGGCCAGGCAGAGTCGTCAAAGCCCGTGTTGGAAAAACCCCAGGGGTATCTGGACAGATCGATGTCCTCGGCCGGAGCCTGATAGTAGGTTGTACCGATGGAGGCGCTGTCAGGAAAGGCCTCAGCGCCGCTGATAGCCTTCCATTCGGCATCCGTGCCATAGTGCTCCACCCTGCCATCAGGGCGACCCAGATCCAACTGTGCCTGGAAGCGTCGGCCTTCCATGGCATAGGCCACCACGCCCAGAACATTCTCCGCCCCCGGATGCAAGAGGCCGGTGACCTCATAGCCCCTGTAGCGATCCTCTCCATCCAGGGGGAACACCGGACCACAGCCTAGAAATCGCCCGTTGAGCCATAGCCGATAGACAAATTGACGCGCGGGCACAGTGCTGTCAGCGGTCGCATACAAACTCGCCCAGAGTATCGGCCCAGGGGGCAGCCGGACCACACCACGCATCAGCGCCCAGCCTTTGGCATTGCCCTGAGAACCTGAGGGGTTCTTTTCATCCTCTGCGGACCAAATGGCTTGAGCGTGCCAGGCCAGGCCAGGACCCGTGCCAAAGGTGATGGGTTCAGACCCTATCAACCGACGGCCCTGTGCGTCCAGCAGAAGAACGGACAGCCAATACCGTCGCGAAGGATCCATATCAGGTCCAGGCAGACGGCTGCCATTGAGCTCGTCCACAGGTTGGTTGCCGGTGTCTACAAGTATCCTTCCCTTCGGCTGTTCGAAGACTCGCACCCTGGCCAAACGGACCCTATCCGCCCAGGACGGCAAGGGATCCAGCCTCCACCTGACCGTGGGCCTGGTTCCCGGTTCGATATCCACAGGACGATCCCGATCCTCAATCAACACCTGCAAAGGCTCACAGCCCATTCCAGCAAATCCTCCTTGAGCCTGCCCTCAAATACAACTTTTCTTCATGAACCGCTATTGCCGGTAGTCCTGAATCGCAGTGAAGGAAGAGCCCTTGGGTCCAGCATCCGGCAGTCCATACATGACCTGTACGCCTGGATCCTCGCTCTCACGGGCCATCTGGCGGAAGAAGGGATCAGCCTGCCACCGCACAGCTGCCCAGACCAGATACCAAATCAGGCCAGTGGCCAGAAGGGCCACCAGGATGGGCGAGCGCATCAGCCCCCAGACATACCCGGCCAGGACCGCCAGCGACAGAACCAACATGTACCAGCGGCGCACCGACAGGAGGAGGCCATTGACCAAGACCTTGCGGATGCGCGCCCGAGGATATTCCACCAATAGCACCAGAGAGACCAAGGCGGTCTGCACCAGGAGAAGCAGGCATACCAGGATTGGGAAAAACATAATCTGGCCCCATGAGAGCTGTGACATGATCTGGAGATCATAAATCAGCGCGAAAGCAATGAGCCCCAGAGGCAGCCAGGTCGCCCATGACCTTAGGGCCAGAACCTTGTAGGCCCGCCAGTATGCACGGAAGAATCCATAGACCGTCCCCGAATCCACATAGGGTTTCGCTATCCAATCCGGCAGAGACTGCCCACTCTCTGTCATGGAATCCATGGCCTGCCGCCTGGCCCGGGCAGAGGCCGACGACAGGCCTGGATGATCGCGATATATGGCAAAGAGTGCCGCCAGACCAGGTGCGGACAGCACGGCTGCCAGCAGATAGGTCGGGAAGTACTGCGGATCTCTCAGAAAGATCAATACAGCAGCCAAGGGCAGCATCCCCAGCAGGGAGCAACACCCAGCACCCAGCACCACAGCAATGGAGTTGGTGATCCCCAAGAGGGCCCGCATGGCGTAGCCCTTGGCGGGACGCCCCTGGTCGCCATCACTTCCAGCCAAAACTCAGCCTTTCATACCGGATGTCGCAATGCCGGCGATGAATTGCTTCTGACCGATGAGGAAGACGATCAGGATGGGCAGGACCGAAAGAACCGAGCCGGTCATGATCATGGCAAAATCAGCATTGTACTGGGAAATGAAGAGCTTGAGGCCCAGCTGGATCGTGTAGAGCTTCTGGGAACGCAAGTAAATCAACGGACCCATGTAGTCGTTCCACGTATTAGTGAAGGTAATGATGGCCAAGGCTGCAAGTGACGGTCCCGACAGGGGAAGCATGATGCGCCAGTAGATGCCGAACTCACTGAGCCCATCCAATCGGCCCGCCTCAGACAAATCCTCAGGTATGGTGTCATAGAACTGTTTCATCATAAAGACGCCAAAGGCTCCAAAGGCTTGCAGAAGGATGATGGACCATCGCGTATCGGAGAGACCGACGGCGGAGACCAGCTTGAACTGCGGAATCATGTAGGCCTGCCAGGGCACGGCCATGGTGGCGATATAGATCAGGAAGAGGGTGGTGCGCCCCCTGAAGGGGATCTTCGAGAAGCCATAGGCTGCGAAGGATCCGGTAAAGACCTGCAGGAGTGTCACGATCACAGCGAAGAAGATGGTGTTGAGCAACCAGGTCGTCATATCGGACTTGGTCCAGATGGCAATATAGTTCTCCCAGTGCCAGACCGATGGGAACCACTTGATGGGGATGGCGTAGACCTCATTGTTGGGTTTGAGGGAGGAGAGGAACATCCAGAAGAAGGGCAGGAGCACGAAGGCGGAGACGACGATCATGGCCAGATACCCGATGACTGTGCCTGCAATCTTGGCCGGAGAGACTGGCTTCTTGTTCCAGGGAACCTCCTCACCGGCGGGTGAGGGAACAGCTGCGGAGACTGTGTTGGTGGACATGATCTCAGTCCTCCTTCAGATTGTTGTACCAGAACTGGAACAGCGTGACCACCATGCAGATGGCCAGAAGAACCAGGGAGACGGTCGAAGCATAGCCGAAGTCGCCACGTTCGAAGGCCACACGGTAGATGTACTGCGCCAGAACCAGGGTGCTGGTGCCGGGGCCGCCATCGGTCATGACCAGTGTCAGATCAAGAATCTTGAAGGATCCGATGGTCAGGGTGACCATGACGAAGAAGAGTGTGGGGCGCATCATGGGTACGGTCACATGCCAGAAACGCTGCCATCCGTTTGCGCCATCAAGCTCAGCGGCCTCATAGAGCTCGGAGGGGATGGTCTGCAGACCTGCCAGGAGCAGAATCATATAGTAGCCGACCTCACGCCAGGTACCCACGACGATCACAGCGGGCATAGCCCAGGCCGTCGAGCCCAGCCACCCGGGGGGATTGCTGATGAAAAGCCGCAGGAAGGAGTTTATAGGACCGGACTTGGGGTCGAAGAGCATGCCCCAAACCTGGGCCGCAGCCACTATGGAGGTGATGTAGGGGAAGAAGGCCACCGTTCTGAAGAAGGCACGTCCGCGCAGCTTGGAATTGAGCAGGACGGCCAGGGCGAAGGCCAGAACCAGAGTCAGGGGGATGTGGACTATCGAATAGTAGATGGTGTTCCACACCGAGGTCATGAAGATCTTGTCGTGGGATAGCCTGACCCAGTTCTTCACGCCGTTCAAGACAGGGTTGCCGAAAGCCGACCACTTGGTAAAAGCTATATAAAAGAGCGTCAGGGTGGGCAGGAGGGTCAGGCAGATAAAACCTATGAAATTCGGCGATATGAATATCAGACCATTGCGCAGGTTCCTTCGTGAAATCGCCTTGGCATTGAACTTGCCCTGCTTAATCCTCGGGGCCCGCCGCCCGCCGCCGGGCCCATGAGACCCCGTTTTGTGATCAGCGGCCGCCTGTCGGTCGTCAATCACGCCGATTTCTTCTGACATCTGTGCCTCTCCTTACTGCCATCACGTGTCATGGGTTTGGGAAGCCCCTCGCCACTTTTACTCCAACTGGCTCAGTGGGAGGCTTCAGGACACATGTGCATCCTGAAGCCTCCCTTGCGTCACCTGGGACTATTCGTCCAGTACGCCTTGATCCTTAACGTTCTGGGTTGCTTCCTTGAGCCCATCGGATGGAGACTTGGCACCCGTCATAATCGAAGAGTGGGTGTCCTTGAGGATGGAGTTGACGGTGTCCGTGGCCTTGTCCACAGGCGCTTCCATCTTCATGTCGTGCTTGCTCCATGCATCCTTGGAGGCCTGGTCGGAGGCCATGCCCTCAGGAGAGAAGAAGGTATCGGTCACCTTGTCATCGATATAGGCGGGGGTGGTGGAGAGCTTGGCCAGCTCAAGAGCACCGCCTTGCCCGGTGGCCCACTTGACGAACTCCTTGGCGGCAGCCAGTTTCTGACCGGAAGACTTGGAAGAGACCGCCAGGCTGGTGGGGCTGCCGAAAGTGATCGGTGTCTTGGGCAGCTTCGTGCTGGGGTTCTGGGGAGCCGGAGCCATGCCCCAGCTGAACTTCTGGGCTTCACCGGACTGCTGCTGGCTCAGAAGAGTGGCGGCGTACCAGGTGCCCATGGGCATCATAGCGGCCTTCTGGGTGCCGAACTGCGCCTGATACTGAACCTTGTTGGTGAACGAAGTGTTCCAGTCGATCGTATACTTGTCCTTCTGCCACTCCAAGGCCCTCTTGTAATAGGGCTCCATGTAGGAGAAGTCGGCCTTAAGGAAAGTGCTGGCGGCCGACTTGCCGGACTGTGCCAGAGCGAAGGACTGCACCACGGACTGCCAGTTATGCATATACATGGGGTAGACGCTGTTGGCATCGTAACCTGCTGCAGGCAGCTTCTCCTGGAGTTCCTTGGCAGCCTTGGTGTAATCATCCCAGGTCCACTTGGCGTTCGGCTCTTCTACCCCGGCCTTCTTGAACATATCCTTGTTATAGAAGAGCACCCAGGTATCACTGCGGTAGGGCAGGGCGAAGTACTTGCCGTCGTGGTTATAGCCGTTCAGATCAATATGCTTGTTGCCCTGGTAGCCCTTGGCGATGTCGGAGATATCCGCCAGTCCCTGCGAGTCTGCATAGGTGACATACTTGATCATGTTCTTGATGGGGAAGACATCGGGCTGGGCGCCTGAGGAGATGTCCGCCGTCAACTGCTTGTCATAGTCATCAGCTGAGTATTGCTTGACGTTGACGGTCACGTTGGGGTGGGCTTTATGGAAGCCGTCAGCCAGAGTCTTGAACTCGGGGGTCATGTCCAAAGACCATCCAGCGAAGGTGATGGTCGTGTTGGCCTTGCTGTCGAATCCGTCACTTCCTGAGGAGGCCTGCTTGCTTGAGCCGCCACCTCCACAGCCAGCCAGCAGCATGACGCCCGCAGCCGTCACCGCCAGAGCCTTGGTTACAGTTTTCACGTTCATGGTCATCCCTTTCCTTCGGCGACAATGCCGCGGAAGAGGCCGGATAAGGCCGACCCCTCTCTCGCTGCAGACTTATCACAGTCCCCAGGTAAACCCTTGCTGGCTTACCTGCCCATGATAACTCCGAGCGAATAAATCCAGATTAACTGGTCTGAAAATGACCTGAAGAGTTTGTTGCAGTCTGTTTCCATCACTCTTGGGCCACAACCCTGGTATACACTTGAAAAGTTAGAAAAGCTAGGGATGTTGGCCGTCGCGACTGCCCTCATCAGCATCAGAGTAAAGCATCGAGGCCAGAGCATGGATCAGAGAGAATCAGGGGCAGGAAGCAAAAGACAGGATCCGGCTGACGCGTCCTTCCCCAATCCCCCGGCAGCAGGATGGCTCCCAGCTCAGAGACGAGAGCTGATCCTCAACGCACTTCTCAGAGAGAGCGTAGTCAGAGTGCCCTACCTGGCACGGATGATGGGCACCACAGAAATAACCGTCCGAAGGGATTTGAACAATCTGGCCAGAGCTGGTCTCGTCAGACGTGTGCGCGGGGGTGCCCTGGCCGTCAAATCCTTGGATTTCCAAGGCCAATCTGCCGAATCGTTCACAGTCACTTCCTCCTACACCTCTGACCCTGCCTTGGCTGATATACCAAAGCCATCAGTGAGAACGAATGTCACCTCGAAAAAGAAAGCCAGGAGAAAGGGCAATCCAGATCGAACCAGAAGCGCCGGAGGCGCCAACGGCAAAACCAATGCTGGCGTGTCAAGCCTGGCCATGGATGAAGCTTCCAGCCGGGATAGGGCAACTGTCGTTCGTAGAAGCCGGATCGGGGTAGCCCTGCCCGAGCCCAGCTTCATCTGGCCCTCAGTGACCGATGCCATCAGACGTATGGCGGCCGAAAAATTCGGCCTGGAGATCGTTGCCAAGGAAACCTCCTATGAGACCTTTCCCGAGATAGATATTCTGGATGATCTGGCTACTGATCCACAGATGCTTGGACTGATCATGGCCCCCAGCATTGAACCGGATGTCGCGCCGGAAACCTGGCAGTGGCTGACCGAGTGCCAACTGCCTGTAACCATTCTGGAACGCCATCCGCCACAATGGCTGCCCGGATTCTTCGACTCGGTTCATACCGACCATCCAGCCGGAGTCCGCCGAGGACTGCAGCATTTCCGTCAGCATGGCCACCACCGGGTGGGACTGGCTCTGGGCAGCACACCCACCGCAGGCGATATCGAGCTGGGCTGGCAGCTGATGATGAAAGAAGGAGGCGGGCTTGAACAGACCTTCCTGCTCAAGGACAAGCAGCCATATGCGGCCGAGGATGTCGAGCAGATCGTCCAGACGATTCTGGAGACACACACCACGGCTGTCCTGGTTCATCCAGACTACCTGTCCATCGCTCTGGTCCAGGCTCTGGAAAGAAGGGGGTGCCACATTCCCAACGATCTATCCATGATCACCATCGACGGCTACACCAAGCGCCTGACGGTCCTGCGATCCTCGGCCCAGGACCTGGCGACCGCCGCCCTACGCCTCCAAGTGCGGCGGATACAAGACCCGGACCAGCGCATCGAGCACCTCTACATAGAGCCGGAGCTCATTGACAGAGGATCGGTGGCCGATATGGCTGACGAGTAGACAGCGTCTGATCAGGGCCTGCATGGCACAACCGACCTCCGGCTGGTCCATGAACCGGTCAGGACCAGAGTGGCCGCAATAACAAGAGAAGGCCGTCAACCCAGGGTCAACAGCCTTCAACAGGCAAAAGGCGCTCGAGCGGCGATCTCTTGCCGGTCAGCAATTAAAGCTCACGCACGATACCCAGGACCAGCCTGGCGGCCGTGTCGGCATATTCGGAGATGTCGAACTCCCGGAAGACCTCATAGTCGGTGTCGGCATTGTCGCTCAGAGCGCGGATGACCAGGGCCGGCACCTTGTTGCGGGCAGCCACGTGGCAGACAGCCGCCCCTTCCATCTCGACCGCATCGGCCCCGGTCTGCTCCTTGACTTGGGCAATCTTCTCCGGGCTGTCCACAAAGTAATTACCCGTCGCAATGGTGCCGACGATATGCTTGATCCCCATGGAGTCCAGAGTCCGGCTCGCCAGATCCAGCAGGTGAGGGTCCGAATGAAACTCCTCGGTGCCGGGGGCCGACTGAGCCACCAATCGCATATCCGTGTCCAGATAGCGCAGGGTACCTCCAAGGACCACATCGTTGATATGCAGGTCCTTGTTCAGGTTGCCGGCGATGCCGGAGAAGATGACGGCCCTGGGATGGAAGGCATCGATCAGATACTGTGTGGTGGCGGCGATGTTGACGGTGCCCATGCCGCCAACAGTGGCAGCCAGCCCAACCGGGCCGTGCGGCCCATCAAGAGTACCGGATATGACTTTTAATCCGGCATCGCCGGCATGGGAATCCTGATCCGCCTGCTTCAGGCCTTGGCCGATCAGGGCCACCTCCTCATCCATGGCACCTATGACGGCAACCGGTCCTTGATCTTGGCCCTCCAGGGAATCGCCTGTTTCACTCATGCCTGACTCCTTATCCATGATTTCACCAGCTGATGCGGCCCGACCAGCCTACTGCGGCTCGTAAGTCAACGAGCCGTGCTACGGCGACGGTCCACTGCCTCAGCCAGCTCCCCCAACAGATCCTGAGTATCAGGCCAGGAGATGCAGCGGTCAGTGATCGAACACCCGTAAACCAGTTGATCCAGCGGGGCCGGCTTCTGATTGCCTCCACGTATGAAGCTCTCCATCATCAGCCCGGTAAAGCCCTCCTCGCCGTCGCCTATACGCTGGGCCAACTCATGGACAACCCGGATCTGGCGCCGCTCGTCCTTGCCGGAATTGCCATGGGAGGCATCGATGATCAGTCCGTGGGCAGCCGCGCTGTCCTTGGGCATGCGCTGGCGCAGCACGGCAAGGGCCGCCCGCACCGAGTCCTGATCGTAGTTGGGGCCGGACTTGGAGCCGCGAAGAACCAGATGGCAGTCGGGGTTGCCCATGGTCGCGACGGCTGCGGCCTGACCCTCGTGGTCTATTCCGAAGAAAGTGTGGCGCTCAGAGGCCGCATAGCAAGAGTCGATGGCCACATCCACGCTGCCATCCGTGGCGTTCTTGAAGCCGATGGGCATGGACATGCCGCTGGCCAGCTGGCGATGGACCTGGCTCTCCGTGTTCCGGGCACCGATGGCCCCCCAGCTGACCGCGTCAGAAATGTACTGGGGCGATGTAGGTTCCAGAAATTCCGTGGCCGCTGGAAGCCCGGTCTCCAGCACACCCAGAAGAATCCGCCGTGCCAGGACCAGGCCCTTCTGGATGTTGTGGCTGCCATCCAGGTCGGGGTCGTTGATCAGGCCTTTCCAACCGACCGTGGTCCGGGGCTTCTCGAAATAGACCCGCATGACGATCAACAGGCGATCCTTCAACCGCTCATTGACGGCCGACAGACGGCGAGCGTAGTCCAGTGCGGCATCGGGGTCGTGGATGGAGCAGGGGCCCACAATGACCAGCAACCGGTCGTCCCGCCCATGCAGACAGTCCACTATTTCCTGCCGGGAGCGGATGACCAGGTCCTTGGCCGGTCCATCCAAGGGGTATCGGGTCAGCATCTGCGCGGGCGAAGGCAGGCGGTCAAGCTCAAAGACCCGCCTGTTGACGATCCGCCCTATGCCTACCTCGTCCTCCCACCTGGGCACATTCCCGGTCTGCAGGGGGTTGACACCGGCCGCCAGCGCCTTGTGCACCAGTTCAACCTCGTAGGCCTTGCTGGGTCGGGGCAGAGGCTCCTGCGGCTCATCCTTCATCCGACTCATGCCCTCATCCTTTCCCGACGGGATTGCACGGCATCCGCCAGGATCTGCAACAGCTCCTCGGTCCTGTCCCAGGAGATGCAGGCATCAGTGACGGATTTGCCGAACACCAGCTGATCCAGTGGAGCCGGTTTCTGGTGACCGCCCTCAAGAAAGCTCTCCATCATGATGCCTGACAGGCCCTGCTCGCCCTTGGCGAGACGGTCTGCCAGGTCCTCGACCACCTGGGCCTCACGTACGGGGTCCTTGCCACAGTTGCCGTGGGCTGCATCCACGATCAGACCTCGGCAGGCGCCAGGGCCCAACGGCGCCTGATGTATGGCCTCCAGGGCGGATCGGACGGATTCCGAATCGTAATTGGGACCATGACCGGAACCGCGCAGAATTATGTGGCAGTCGGGATTGCCCCGGGTCTCGGCAGCGATGACATGACCGTCGAGGTTGATGGATAGGAAGTGATGTTCGGATGCCGCAGCCAGGCAGGAATCGACCGCAGCCTCTACGCTGCCATCGGTCGAGTTCTTGAAGCCCATGGGCATGGACATGCCGCTGGCCAGCTCCCTGTGGACCTGGCTCTCCGTGTTCCGGGCACCGATGGCCCCCCAGCTGACCGCATCAGAAAGATACTGTGGGGTGATGGGATCCAGCCATTCTGTGGCCGCCGGAATCCGCTGACCCAGGACCTGCCAAAGCACCTGTCGGGCCAGGCGAATCCCCTTGCGAATGTTGAACGTCCCATCCAGGTCGGGGTCGTTGATCAGGCCCTTCCAACCGACCGTGGTCCGGGGTTTTTCGAAATAGACCCGCATGACAATCAGCAGACGATCCTTCAACCGCTCATTGACGGCCGACAGGCGACGGGCGTATTCCAGGGCAGCCTCCGGATCGTGGATGGAGCAGGGGCCGGTGATGACCAGGAGCCGGTCGTCCCGCCCATGCAAAACATCCCGGATGGCCTGACGAGAGTCCCGGACCAGATTCACCCGTTCCGGATCAAGGGGCCGCGAGCGCAGAAAGACCCTGGGAGCCGGGATTGGATCCAGCTGACGAATGTTGACATCCACTGTTTCGGGAAAGACGGCCGTATCGGCAAAATACTGCCGCTCCTCTTCCGGGATGATATCCGGTTCCTTGACGAATGCCACGGTCTCTCTCCTCTCTGTCGTACTTCGACAATCATGCCCGCATTTCTTATAACCGCCCACATCCGGGCCAATGTGGACAGTCCGTTCCTGCGACCCTTATAGACCACGGGAACGAACAGTTTGATGGGTAAAAGTGGATGAATTAGTGCTGTTGCTCAGGCCAGGGCACCCATGGGATCCCAGGCGGGCAGCATGATGGCCTGCTGGTCAAAGGCCCGGCGATATTCCTCGGACAGCATGGACTTGGGTACAGCCACCTCGTAGACATACTGGCTGAACCATTGGTCGCTCATGGTGAAGTAGCCATTGTTGGCGATGTCCCCGCCCCAGGAGTTCTCCACCCGCCAGCGGTTGGTGGTCCGGCCATCTTCGGCCACGTCCACGCCCACGAATGCCATGGCGTGGTTCTGGGCCGAGTCGCCGAAGCGCACCCGCTGCTCCTTATCCATGTCGAAGTCCACCCCGTAGACCCGGCCATACTCAAACAGGTCGGTGGCCCACTGACCGGCCTTGCGGTCCATCATGGGATGGCAGTCGGCGCCGAACCATACCGGCAGGCCCTGTTCGCTCATCAGACGACGGGCGCAGTCCTTCATGACCTCCACCGGAACGTTCAGGTACTCGGTGGGATCGCCGCCAGCCACGTTGCCCAGGTGCTCGATGCCGATCTTGCGGCCCTTGGGGTGCTCGGGGCGCGGGTCGTCGACCAGGCAGACGTAGTCCTCAAGTCCGGCATTCACGTAGCGCTTCCAGAACTCCTGCGGGGTGATCCGCCCATCCCGGTGGAAGACGCCATCCTTGTCGGTCCACTCCCAGTCGAAGCTGGTGGGCGGGGTACCCAGATGAATGGTCAGCATACGGTGGCCGGCCTCCAGGGTCCTATCGATGATCTCGTCAATCCCGTCCGGGTCGGCCACCATGTGAGCCGTGGCCTGATGGAGCAAACGACGCAGCTGAGTGTTCATCTGGCTGGTGTCCTGGGAGGAGGCCGTCTCAGGATAGAACTGCTTGGGCACGGCGCCGTACTTCTTATAGATGTTCATGGCCATGATCCACTGGCCACCATCGCCCATGACATCGCCCATCAGGAAGCGCATGAGCTGGGAGTCGACAGGCTCACCGGCACGTACCAGAGCCGCTACGTCGCGCAGGAAGTAGTTGACGCGCTCAAGCTTGTCGTAGTACATGGCGTAGTTCTGGGACAGCTCGAAGTCACCCATGGGGTTGGCGGTGCTTTCGTCATCAATGTTCAGAGCCTTGCGGGCCACGAAGCGTGCCACGTTCAATGAGCTGAAGAGCCAGCAGCGGCCGGAATGCGCCTGCGATGTGACCGTGCCATTGTCGATGCTGACCGAAAATCGGTGCTGGAGCAGGCGGGAGCGATCATAGTTGTGGGCCACTTCGTCAATGCCTACCTGGGTGACGGCGTTCATGGCGGCGTGGTTGGCCTCGCGCTCATCGAAGGCGGTGCACAAGTCCTTCAAACGGGTCTGATCCAGTGGTGTCAGTGCTGATGTCATACGGTCTGTCCTTGTTTCCTTTCATGCGGATGTATCTGCATCCCTGCATCCAGCATAGCGGGAATCAGTCATCGGGGGTTCGTCTGGCGGAGGATGTGGACAACTGTGCCCGTCATCAAGCCAAAGAGAAGCGCTGGGCCGCATTGACCACAGCCAGGACCACCAGGACGGCCAACCCAAGGGAGATCCAGCCCTTATAGGTGCCGGAGGGTGAGCGATCGGCACGCAGGCGGTCTGCCAGCTGCCCCCGAATCAGCCAAAGGACGACCAGCCCCCCAACCAGGCCCAGAAGGGTCATTCCCTGATTGATCATCATGCCGGTGCGGGCCGGCACCGTCTGGGTCAACCACATCATGGCGTCAGCCAGGACCAGGTTGTTGAAGATATGCAGAGCCATGGACCAGAGGATGGAGTATTCCATGGCGATGAAACCCAGAACCAGACCCAGCAGGAAGGTGAACAGACTCTGGGTGATGTCCCCGTGCAGGCAGGCGAAGATGAAGGAGGAGGTGACGATGGCGAAGGTCCGTCCAAAGGGTCTGAGCCTGCCCATGACCACGCCGCGCAGCAGGAACTCCTCGACGACAGGGACCAGGATTGCCGTGTCCAGGGGCGACAGGAACCCATGCTGGCCCGCTGCGATCTGGGAGGTTGTGGAATTGTAGACCAGCCCCAGTGCCTGGGATCCCTGGTTGACCACCCAGGTGAAGCCGGTCTCAATGCTGCTGGCCAGCATGATCAGTAGGATGGCCCCGATCAGCACGGCCGGGCCGGGATTGGTCTGAGCCTTGTACCGTACCGGGTTGGAGCCGCGGCCGAGCAGATCCTGGCCGCGGGTGCCAAAGAGAAAGACCAGCATGACCAGATCTCCCAGCAGATCGCCCAGCCCTGGCTGACGGGCAATGCCCAGGGCCGCGGCCACCGAGGGTAGATTCAGGACACCTGCGATCAGGTTGGCCACCACCAAGTACACCAGAGCGTAGAGGGATTGCAGGTCCACCCCACGACGCACCTGGGCGCTCCATGAACGTAAGGGCCCTGGAGATGGGCTCAATCCTTCCTGTCTGCCCGCATCCGCCTCGATTGGATCTGTGGCGCTCGAATCTGATGATGCGTGATGTGCTTGCTGCATGATGCCCTCCCAACCCTACGACCCCTGGCCTGCACCCCTTCACCATTGACTCTAGGCCTCAGCAAGGGCCCGGATTGAGATTGACGCCCATGCCTGTTTCGGCATATGTTGAGACGACTCCCGAACAAAACAGAGGCCGGGTCGCAGACCATGTCTGCAATCCGGCCCTGACGAGTAATCGACGTTCGCCGATCAGTCCCGACCGGTCGGGGTCATGTCATCGTTGACGGGCGGAATGACGGTAGTCTCCTGGTCAGTGACCGCCTTCTCCTCCTGTCCGTCCTTGGCCTGGGCCGGCACATCATCGGCCTGGCCGGATGCATCGGGCAGGACCTGAGTCGGCATATTGGCTGAGGACCTGATAGTCGCAGCTTCGCTGGCCTCCTCTTCGGAATTGCTGGCGGAATCAGCTGCCACGTCATCAGTTGCCAGGTCATCGGCTGGTTGACTCGCCAGGACCGGATCGTCCGATGTCTTAGAGGCTTCTTCCTGGGGGTCGGCAAGGGACTGGCTGACGCTCTCATCCTCGCTCTCGGCCTTCGGGGCTGGAGTCGGCAGCGGATCAGCGGCAGGCACAGCATTGACCACGGGCACGCTGGGGGCCTGCCCCTCGTCCTGCTCATTGACCACAGTCTCGTCGTGGAAGCCGTCGAAGTTGCCGAAGGACTTTGAGAAGATGTTCCGCAACTCATCGACCCGAGCGGTAATGGTGGCTTCCCGGTGCTGCAGCTTGGTGATGTGATCCCTGAGCCCGTCCAGCTCAGCTTGGGCGGCCTTGCGTTGAGCCTCGACCTCGGCCTGTGCGCGCTGCTTGGCCTCTTCCAGCAGCTGGCTGGCCTTGCGCTCGGACTCCTCGCGCTTGAAGGAGGCGAACGAATCGGCATCCTTGCGGGTGGCCTTGGCCTGCTCAATCAGCTCCTGGGTCTCCTTCTCGGTCTTGACCCGCCGCTCCTCCAGGCTCTTGAGCAGCTCGCCCACCTTCTTGGTGGCATCCTCCTGCTGGGCGGCGATGTCGGAGCGCACCTGCTCGGCTTCGGCGTTGACCTTGGCCATGGTCTCGGCGCTGGTGACCTTGGCATCGTCCACAATCTGCTGGGCTTCCGACTTGGCCTTGTCAGTGATCTCAGAAGCCTGCCTGCGGGCGTCATTCAGGCTCTTGGAGACCTGCTCGCGCACGTCGGCCAGCTTCTTGTTGGCATCGGCCAGGGCCTTCTGAATCTGATCGTTGGCATCCTTCTTGAGCTTGGCGATCTCCTCGTCGCTCTTGCGTCGCTTGTCAGCAATCTCCTTGGCGGCCTTGGCCTTCTGCTCGGACAGCTCCTTGTCCTGGGTGGCCTTGTTGGTGGCCAGCCGCTTCTCATGCTCCTCGCGGGAGTTCTGCAGCTCCAGATCCAGGGCCTGGCGACGTTCGGCCACCACCTTATCAGCCGCGGACTTACTCTGTTCGCTCTGCTGCTTGGCGGTGGTGGTGACGGTCCTGGCTTCGTCGTTGGCGGCCTCGACGATGGACTTGGCCTTGGCGTTGGCCTCATCCACGATGTGCTTGGCTTCAAGCCGGGCCTCGTTGACCAGGGTTGTTGCCTTCTCCTGGGCGGAGGTCTTGGTTGATGCCGCATCCTGCTTGGCGCGGTTGAGCAGCTCGGTACTGGTCTGCTCGGCCGAGGCCAGCAGCTGCTGGGCGTTGGCTCCAAGGGAGGCGAAGGAGTTGCGCGGCTGCTCGACCTTACGCGACTTGGCCTCCTGGAGTTCCGCCTCCAGCTTCAGAATGCGATCATCGTCGGCCTTGATCTGCTGACGCAGCCGGGCCAGATTGCTCCGCGAGGCCGCCAGGGCCTGGTCGACCCGCTCCTTGTCATAGCCTCGCAGGACAACGGGAAACTGATCTTCGGCCATGGAAACACTCCTCTTCGCCACCAGGACATGCCGGCCCGTGACAAGGATGTCTTCGGTCCGGTGGATTTACCTCGACTCTACCCCATGACAAGCCGAAATTCGCCGTCTGACAAGCTGCCGACACATTGACCTTACATACGGGGCTCAGGCAATAAGAATAGGGCTGGAGGAGGGCCTGCGGTAGTAGCGAATGGTCTCATTGACCACCTCGCGCACAGCCTCTATCTGCTGATTCAGGGGCAGGCCACGCTCCTGTCCGCCGCTATCGTTGACCAGGGGAAGACTGACGAACCCGGCCAGGACATCCTTGTGTCCTGCAGCCCATGCCAGCAGATTGTAGAAGAGTGCGTTGCAGACATAGGTACCCGCGTCCGAGCTCAGCGTGGCGGGAATGCCGCAGGTGCCGAAGTCGTGCAGGATGGCCCTCAGCGGCAGACGGGTCCAGTAGGCGGCCGGACCCTGGGGATCGATGGGCTGGCGATTGATCTCGCGGGCAGCGTCCTGATACTCCTGCTCCCCTAAGTCGTCACGGTCGTCTGCGTCGTCCTCCTTGATGTTGACGGCACAACGCTCCATGGCGATGCCACGAGCCCGACGCTTGAGCCCTGTGGCGATGATGATATCGGGGTGCACCCGCTCTATGGCCTCATGCAGTATGGGCCAGGCCTTGGCGAAGCTGACAGGCATGGTGACGGCGGAAATAGCCAGGTCCACGCCCTCCAGGGGATCCTCCTCGGTGGGGCCGACAGGGCGCATACCCTTCATGCCATGCTCGGCCAGAGCCTGTGAGACCTGATAGGAGGGGTTGACGTCAACACCCTGGTAATGGTCGTATCCGGCGACGATGACCTTGATCTGCTCCATGTGCCCCATGGTACACAGGGCTTCACCCGGCCAGGGAGCCCGCTATCCATTCAGCCATGGGCACGTCCGAGGGCAGGGTGATCTTCATGTTGGTCACGCTGCCGGCCACGATGGCCACCGGCTCCTCAGGCATGTGGTCCACCACGACACGTGTGTCATCCGTGGGATGGAAGTCCGGATCCGCAGCGGCCAGATCGTAGGCCTTACGGAGGGTGCTGAAACGGAAGGCCTGCGGGGTCTGAGCCCTGAACATGTTGTCACGGTCGGGCACCTGGCGCACAACCTTGCGCTCGCCCAGGTCCCCGGCCATCAGCATGGTGTCGGTCGAGGCCACGGCCACGGTTGCGGCGTTGAATGTATCCAAGGCATCGATGCAGCCGTCGATTGACTCCTGGCTGACGAAAGGCCGCACCGCATCGTGGATGAGCAGCTTGGCATCCTGGGGGATATCCGCCTCAGCCAGGGTCTGCAGGGCTGCCTCGGTGCTGTCCATGCGCTCGATGCCACCCTGGATGACCATGCGGACCTTGTCGTAGGTGTCAGAGCCCACGATGGCCTCGACAGACTCCCGAACCCGATCGTTGACCACAACCAGGATGTCCGTGACCCGGGCATTGGACTGGAAGGCGTCAATTGACCAGGTGATGATCGGTTTGCCGCCCACCTGCACCAGCTGCTTGGGGTTGCTCTCGTCGAACCGAACGCCCAGCCCGGCCGCCAGAATCACTGCCACCACCGGCTGAATCTGCTCCTCCGGCTCTGCGTTGACCTGACCGACCCCGGACGGGGCTGCTGATGCTCTGCTCTCACTCATAGACTCAACGGTACTCATACGGAAACAGAGAAAGGTGCGGACCCGGCGCTATCTGCACCGAACATCTGCACCCGAGACCTGCTCCGGCTGCCAGGAGCAGGCTGCAATCAATCTCACAACATCAGTCGTCGGCCAGGATAAGCGCCAGCATGCGCCCCTCCCCCGCCTTGCTGGCCAGCGAGGCCCGGCGGTGGGAGTACCAGAGCGGATTCTCCAGTGTGCACAGGGGGCGGCGCAGATCCTCAAGACGCTTCGACAAGGAGGGACCCTCACTGTCCTGGCTGCACAGCTCTATCAGGTCCGGGTCCTGACGCAGGTAACTGGTGGCGGCACCGACCCGGGGGGCGGAGTCTACGATATTGGTCACTCCTGCCGCCTTCAGTTCCATCCTGGCAGCAGTGGCGATGTCGATGGCGATTCCGCCGAACCTGCATGGTCCGGATGCGCCGGGGAAACGCTTCTCGAAATCATCGGCCAGGTCCGAGCCCACCTGATAGCAATCCGCGCAGATCCGAGGTCCCAGAGTTGCCACGATTCTGGATGGGTCAGCACCCTTGTCGGCCATGGCCTGGACTGTTGACGGAATGACGCCGGCCACCAGACCACGACGGCCGCAGTGGGCCGCCCCCATCACGCCGGCCTGTGGGTCGGCCAGAAGCACGGGAAGGCAATCAGCGGCGAAGATGCCCAAAGCCAAGTCACGACGGGTGGTCACCTGAGCATCGGACTCGCAACGCCCCTGGGGCTGACCCTGGTCGGCATCCCAGACCCGGGCTGAGTGAACCTGGTCCACCAGGGCTATGGGACGGTCCAGCTGGTGGCCCAGGGCCTGACGGTTGGCAGCAACCGCCTGCGGATCATCGCCACCCTTGCCGCCTAGATTCAGCTGGGCGTAATCGCCTGAGGAGACCCCGCCCAGTCTGGTGGTGTAGACCACCTTGATCCCTGGCGCCAAGGCTATGGGAATGGTGACGGGGATTGGACGACCTTGATCATCCAGCGCCGATAGGGGGCTGCTGTCCAACAGGGTCCGTTCCCGATTCCAGGCTTCACTCTGAACGCTCTGCGAGTCCTGCTCGCTTGACTGAGTCTCGAGACTCATGCAGCCGCCGCCTGGTTCAGACGCTCCAACTCCTCCTCGCTCAGCTCCATATCGGCCGCCTGCAGGGAGTCCAGAATGGTGGCCGCCCTGTGAGCCCCGGGAACCACGAAGACGTTGCGGTTCTGGGACAGCTCCCAGGCCAGGACCACGCGCTGGTGGGAGACGCCGTGCTCCTGGGCCACCTGCCGGAAGGCATCATAACGAGTTTCATCCTTGGGCGCTCGGAAGCCTCCCAGGGGGCTCCAGCAGACGAAGGCCAGATCCAATTCGGCTGCATGGTCCAACTCCTGGCGGGAGCTGGTGAAGGTGGGCGAGAACTGGTTCTGCACGGCTACGAGGTCATTGCCCAGAATCCTGCGAGCCAGGTCCATCCGGTCAATGTCTACGTTGGAGACGCCCAGTGTCCGGGCCACGCCCTGCTTGGCCAGCTCGGCCATGGCCTCCAGGGACTCCTGATAGGGCACCTGGGGATCGGGCCGGTGCAGGTAGAGCAGGTCGATGGTGTCCACGCCCAAGGCCTGAGCAGACTCCTTGGCGTGCCGGATCAGGCTCTCCGGTCGACCGTCCACAGCCCAGGTTGGCCGACCATCGGTGAAGTTGCGGTAGTGTCCCACCTTGGTGGCCACCAGCACATCCTGACGGGGTCCCTTCCAGGATTCCAAAGCCTGGCGAACCAATCGTTCATTGGTCTGCTCAGGGCCGCCCGATTCGTAGTAGGACCAGGCAGTATCCAGATGTCGGCAACCGGCATCCAGGGCCTGATGGATGATGTCGATGGCCGTTGCCTGGTCCGGCTTGCCCTCAATGGACAATCCCATGCAACCCAGTCCGACCGCTGTCGTAGTAAAGGGCCCCAAGGCCCGCATCGACGATGTCATACATGTACTCCCGTCTTGTAGATCGATGCCAGCTTCAATGCCGCCGGCTTCCTATCGAGCTTAGCTTGTGACCCAGTATCAACGACCGCCGAAGGAACCACCACCGGAGCCACCACCGGAGCCGCCGAAGGAACCACCACCGGAGCCAAACCCACCAATACCACTGCCGGAACTGTTGCCGCTGGCCTGGCCGATCAGGCCGCCGATCTGTTCGAGTCCCTGGGTCAACTGAGTACCCAGATCAACCACCCCGCCTTGGCCAAGCATTGAATTTGCAGCCAATGTTTCAGGGCCACTCACGGAGGAAGCCACCGGAACATTCTGGCTGTAAGGCAGGAAGGTACAGTAGAGCAGGCTCCCGCGCGCATTATTATTCAGCCAGTCGAAGTCGGTCAGTTCAGGGCTGGCCTGTGCCAGCTGAGCGACAACCCGGTCACTTATACCGAAGGCCGCAGCGTAAACCAGGTAGCGGTCCCAGAGCACCAGGTCCTCCACGCCCCGGTGGCTAAAATCGCTGAAGTCCAGCAGATAGCGCCGAAGCCCTGACACCTGACCAGCCATGAGCTGTCCATTCCTGCTGAGCACTTGCGAACTACCATAACGAATGGAGAATGCTGCAACAGCCACCAGAAGCACGGCCAATGGCGCACGTACCAGCACGGTGCCCGGCAGGAATCCAGCCAGCAGGATGAAAGCGGCCAAGAGCACGGCCAGGAAGGGCACGACCTCTATGCCATGACGATAGGCACGCAGGTCAGCATTGTTGGTCTCATACTTGACGGCCTTGTCGAAAGCCTCCAGATAGACCTTGCCATGATTAGCTTCGGTGCTGGAGAAGAGAGCAATCATCTCGTACAGGTCGAAACGTTCATCCTTGGAGCCCATCAGAGCGGAAGCACCTTCCAGCATGGTCAGGCAGGCTTCCTCGCTTAAGGACAGGGCCAGGGAGGCTCGATCCTGACTGCAGACCGGATTAATGACCACCTCCATGGACTGCCGTTTGCCTTTGTGGAGCAGCGAGCGCATCACCTTAGTCAGGGAACCTCCGCCGGAATTCGCCCGGTCCTCATACTTGACCGGAATCAGAGCGATGGCCCGCTTGGAGGCCAGGGAGAGAATGGTGGCTGACAATTGCCTGCCAATAGGGGATTTTCGGGTCAGCATCAAATCGTTGATAACAGCGGCCAACGCCGGTGACAGATCAGGAGGCTGACGGTAGTAGATAATATCGCCTCGGTACTGGGAGTCTCCATAGGTGCGGAAGGCCTGCCAGAGCATCACTACAATCAGCGCGATAGCAGCTAAGACGGTCAGTATACCAGCCAAAAGTCCGATCCGCGCCCATCTGGTCTGCTCGGCGTGCCAGTGCTCATACTGCTGGCGCTCCTGCTTGATGATGCGGTCACGCGCCGGTTGAGAGTCGGTCCTGACCACCGAGGAAACCCTCTTCGCATCGAAGAGAGCCACCAAATCCAGATGCTGACCTGGCCCGATCTGGTCAGCTGAAAAGTGGATACTGCTGTCATCGCCCACCTGGTAGGAACCCTTGCCAGCGAAATGGAGCCAGGCCTTGGCATCCTTGTCCTTCTCTGTTCCTATAAGCTTGGGAAGCCTGACATCAGCGCTCATATGCTCGACGGAAATCTGGTTGGTGTCGCCCACGGGCTCCCATTGGAATTCAGCCACATCGGGATGGGCAGTAGTGACACCGTGGAAGGTCATGTCGATGCGGAAGCGCCGACCTGAATCCTCGGCAATCTGCGGAATGTTCCAACCCAGCTCCACCTGACACTGGTTTCTCTGATCGCCGCAGGCGGACCCTTGGCCCGCATCGCCTGGCTTGTAGGATTCCAGCCCCGCATCCGAGACGGTGCCCATATACCAGGTGCCAGCCATGGTCTTGTCCCAATCGGGAACTTGATCGAGGTTATCAGGATCCTTCGGCGGGTCAGCCTGCCTATATGTGGAGCCATTAGTCAGGTCAGTCACGCTTACGTCGCTTATGCCGGTCAGGCGGTCAGGCTTGATCTGATAGCGCTGGTAGAGCTCCCTCCAGGGACGTTTATCGCCGTTGTCGTCCTCACGGGAGTTCATGGTTACGGTCAGGTCCTGACTGATGCGCAAATCGCCGTTATCCAGGACCTGGACATCATAGTCCACTGAATCGTATACCAGGTCCGGCCAATTCTTGTTGAAGATAAGCAGAGCAGCGACTATGCACGTCACCAAGGCTGCCACCAAAGCCAGTGCCAAGGCTCGGAAAAAGCGGGAAGTGCTCCAGGAGGGATGGCCTGAGACCGGTTTCCCGGAGGAGGCCACTGGGGCGTTCACTGTCCGAAGTCCACAACGGGCGCCTGGCGGCTGCCCTCGTCGGCCTGGAAGTACTGGGCCTGACGGAAGTGGAAGAGTGATGCGATGATGTTTGAGGGGACCGTCTCGATGCGGGTGTTGAACTTCTGGACCACATCATTGTAGAACTGCCTGGCGTAGGCGATCTTGTCCTCCAGGTCCTTGAGCTGACGCTGCAAGTCCAGGAAGTTCTGGTTGGCCTTGAGCTCAGGGTAGGCCTCCGCCCGAGCCATCAGAGTGACCAGGGATCGACCCAGCCGCTGCTCGGCATCGGCACGGGCCTGCATCCGGTCCCCGCCAGCCGTCTGGGCCTGAGCCACGTCGGCGCGGGCCTTGGTCACCTCCTCCAGGACGGTGGACTCGTGTGAAGCGTAGCCCTTGACCGTCTGGACCAGATTGGGCACCAGGTCGGCACGCTGCTTGAGCTGGACGTCAATCTGGGCCCAGCCATTGGCCACCCGGTTGCGCAGATTGACCAAACCGTTGTAGGCTCCAATGCCCCAAATGACCAGCAACACGACCAGCAGGACAATGACAATAAGCACGATCAGTGATACGGACATGTCCCCAATTCTCTCACGGAAGGGTCTGCAGACAAAACAGGACCCCGCCCATTAGAACGGGGTCCTGTCGGAAGACACCGAATCAATCAATATCCGGCATCAGCGGGAATCAGTCTTCACTGTCGAAGGGGTCGAAGTCCCTGCGCACCCGGCGACGGGGACGCTCGGAACGCTCCTCCCGGTCAGCCCGGTACTCGTCGTAGTGCTCGTCGGCCGCATAGCGCGGATTCTCCCTGCGGCCACGATAGCCGCCACGTCCGGAAGAGCGACGCTCATGACGGCCGCCACGGTCACTGCGGTCATCACGCTCGGCACGGCTACCACGGCCGCGACGCTCGCCACGGCCCCGGCCGCCACGATCCTCGTCCTCGTCGCGGGAGACCCGACGACGGTCACGACGGGAGCCACGGTCCTCGTCCTCGAACCAGTCTCCCCCATCCTCATAGTCACGGTCGCGGCTCTGACGACGGTGCCGGGGACGATCCTCCTGGTCCTCATCGTCGTAGTAGCGATCCTCATGCTCTGAACGAGAGCGGCGCGGAGCCTCATACCGATCCTCGCGGTCGGAGGAACGGCTGCGGCGATCACGACGATCACGGTCACCACGACCGCCGCGCTCACGACGATCACCGCCACGGTCACGACGGTCTGTGCGGCCACCGTGATCACGGCCTCCTGCGGACTCCTGGTCCTCGAATCCGGGAATGGCCAGGGAGATCTTGCCACGGTCGTCCACACCCTGGACGATGACCTCGACGGTGTCGCCCTCCTTGAGGACGTCCTCCACGGAGTCGATGCGTTCGCCGTTGGCCAGGTTGCGGATCTGCGAGATGTGCAGCAGTCCGTCGGTGCCAGGGGTCAGGTTGACGAAAGCGCCGAAGCTGGTGATCTTGACCACCTTGCCGTTGAAGGTCTCCCCCGCCTCGGGCACGTGCGGGTTGGCGATCTGGTCGATGACCTCCTTGGCCTTGGCTGCAGCCTCGCCGCCCTCGGAGGCGATGTAGACCGTGCCGTCGTCCTCGATGGAGACGTCGGCACCGGTGTCCTCCTGGATCTGGTTGATCATCTTGCCCTTGGGGCCGATGACCTCGCCGATCTTGTCGACCGGAACCTGGGTGGTGATGATGCGTGGCGCATAGGGGCTCATCTCGGCAGGCCCGTCGATGCACTCGTTGATCACGTCCAGGATGGTGGCCCGTGCTTCCTTGGCCTGCTGCAGGGCGGCTGCCAGGATGTCGGCGGGGATGCCGTCCAGCTTGGTGTCCAGCTGCAGGGAAGTGATGAACTCGGAGGTGCCAGCCACCTTGAAGTCCATGTCACCGAAGGCATCCTCGGCACCCAGAATGTCGGTCAGGGTCTTGTAGGTGGGCCGACCGTCGACCTCGCCCGTGACCAAGCCCATGGCGATGCCCGCTACAGGGGCCTTCAGGGGCACCCCGGCAGCCAGCAGGGACAGGGTGGAGGCGCAGACGGAACCCATGGAAGTGGACCCGTTGGAGCCAATGGCCTCGGAGACCTGACGGATGGCGTAGGGGAACTCCTCGCGGCTGGGCAGAACCGGGATCAGAGCGCGCTCGGCCAGGTTGCCATGGCCTACTTCGCGGCGCTTGGGCGAACCCACGCGGCCGGTCTCGCCGGTCGAATAGGGGGGCATCTCGTAGTTGTGCATGTAGCGCTTGGTTGTGGGGCCGGACAGGGCGTCGATGGTCTGCTCCATCTTCAGCATGTTCAGGGTGGTGACGCCCAGCACCTGGGTCTCGCCGCGCTGGAAGAGAGCGGAGCCATGCACGCGGGGCACCACGTCCACCTCGGCGGACAGGGTGCGGATGTCGCGCAGGCCACGACCGTCGATGCGGTAGTCCTGGGTCAGGATGCGGCGACGGACGATCTGGCGCTGGAGCTCCTTGAAGGCGTTGCCCAGCTCCTTGTCCTTCTCGGCCTCGTCCATGTCGGTGAACTCGTCGGCCAGAGCCTCGCGGACCTTCTCCTTGATCTCGTGAATGCGATCCTGACGGGGCAGCTTTTCCGCGATGGACAGGGCCTGGTCCAGGTCGGCATGAGCCACCTGGTCGATGCGCTCATAGAGCTCGTCGGTGTACTCGGGGAAGAGCTGGAAGTCCTTGGTGGGCTTGGCGGCCTTGGCCTTGAGCTCGCTCTGGGCCTCGCACAGAACCTTGATGAAGGGCTTGGCGGCCTCAAGACCCTGGGCGACAACCTCTTCATCGGGCTTGATCTGGCCCTCGTCATAGATCAGGCTCCAAGCGTTCTTGCCGGCGCCTGCCTCGATCATTGCGATGGCGACGTCCCCGCCCTCGACCACACGACCGGCCACGACCAGCTCGAAGACGGCGCGCTCACGCTCGCTCCAACGGGGGAAGGCCACCCACTGACCATCGATCAGGGCCAGGCGCAGACCCGAAACCGGGCCTTCGAAGGGCAGACCGGAAATCAGGGTGGAAGCGGAGGCCGCGTTCAGGGCCAGCACGTCGTAGGCATCCTCGGGGTTGACTGCCAGGATGGTCTCCACAACCTGGACCTCGTTGCGCAGGGTGTGCGGGAAGAGGGGACGCAGGGGGCGGTCAATCAACCGGCAGGCCAGGATGGCCTCGTTGGAGGGCCGACCCTCTCGACGGAAGAAGGAGCCGGGGATTTTGCCCGCTGCATACATCTTCTCTTCCACATCGACGGTCAGCGGGAAGAAGTCGTAGTTCTCCTTGGGGCTGGATCCAGCGGTGGTGGTGGACAGCACCATGGAATCGTCATCAAGATAGGCGGCTACTGCCCCATCCGCCTGCTGGGCGAGACGACCCGTCTCGAAGCGCACCGTGCGCTTGCCATATGATCCGTTATCGATCGTGGCTTCTACAGCCGTGATTTCGGGACCCTCCATAGGGTTCCTCCTTTTGTTTACTGCTTGTTTACTACCTGATGTCAGGATGCTCGGCATCAATTGGCTGCCGGAGATCCTTCTACTTCGGTCTGGTCCTGCCGAACCCCATGTCCGGTTATCTTCATTCCTTGCGGACCAGCCTTGCATTTGGATTCGGCACCATCTTCTGCAACCCCATCCCGGGGTCGACGGTACCTGGTTCAGTCATGCAAAAGCGCCCGAGCGCTAGGCCCGGGCGAAAGCATGCATATCAGTGGCGCAGTCCAAGACGCTCCACCAGGGAACGGTAGCGGTTGATGTCCACCTTCTTGAGGTAATCCAGCAACCGGCGACGATGGCCGACCATGAGCAGCAGACCGCGACGCGAATGATGGTCGTGCTGGTGCTGCTTGAGGTGCTCGGTCAGGTCGGTAATGCGCTTGCTCAGCAGAGCCACCTGGACCTCGGGGGAACCAGTGTCGCCCTCGTGGGTCGCGTATTCCTTGACGATTGCCTGCTTCTGCTCACTCGTAAGAGCCACGGCTCCTCCTCTTGCATTCTTCCGTTACGCGGTGCACCAGCCCTATGCTGAAGCGCTCTCGATCCGCGGGCGAAACACGCCAAAAGTCCATTATACACAGCGATGGGACCGGATGCGGGAATGGGAGGAGGAACAGATCTATCCCCCGACATGCTTGTCGATGCGGTCATGCCGCGGTGATCAGGCCTCCGAAGAGGACGATGGCGATGGCCGCCAGCTCGATGATGAAGAATAGGGAGAGGGCTGACCAGCTGTGGGTCAGCGTGTTCCAGGGGGAATCCTTGCGTACACAGACCAGAATGGCCACGAAGACGACAGCAAAGACCGCCACTCCCAGACCGGCGGCGATGATGCCCAGGTTGGCCGCGTTGGCCAGGATGGCCTGATGCTGGTAGACGACGAAGGTGCTGTACCAGAAGTTCATCTTGAGCAGGCAGAGGCCGGCTATGAGCTGCTCGGCGGCCAGGCCCAGCACGAAGACCACCCGCCAGAACCAGGAGGACGACTCGATGATGGACATGCCTATGCCCATAAAGGTCAGCACGGTCACCGTCCAGGCTATCAGGGCTATGCCTCGCGGATCCAGGACCGAAGCATAGTGGAGCACGCCCTGGGTATGGTTGATGGCCAGCGAGCGCCCGTACCCATAAGGAATGACGATAGCCAGGAGGACCGCCAGCGCGAAGACAACCCAGCGGACCGGACGGGCACGTCGCTGCTCGATCTCAGCCAACGAGTATTCCGAATCCGGAATAGTCGCCTCAGGATGGGCCGAAACCTTGTTCACCGCAGTCGCCTCATCCGCGTGCGGTTGCACGGCTGCGAAACCAGCTGAATCGCTTCCGCCGGATTCCGCACCATCCGCATCGTCGAATTGCTCCATCGGCGACCACACCTCCAAGTCCGCTGCTCGTGGACACATCGCCTACAAGCTTATACCGGGCGGCACACCCGCGCCCAGGAGCGAGAAGCACAATTCGCAAAATACTCGGCATCCAGGTGGTAGCGGATAAATAGAACCATACTGCAAGCGATATAGTCCATCCCCGCAGACGGGGGGGGGGGGGGACACCTGATCTCTGCGACCGAAAATGCTGCAGACCCAGAATCATCCAGCAGGTATCCGAGGAGTACCCGGGCTGTGTCTTCTGACCAGTCGATCATACGCATCTTAAAACCATGACAATCCGTGTTCAAACACCCTGCCAGTCATCTGCAAAGCGGTAATGGATGCCTTGAAATGCAGACAGAACCTTCAATAGGGCACACTGATGCGATTACTACGGCCGGAGGAGAATCAAACACTCATGTTTGCTATGAAGCGGTCATGGATTCACCCCGGCGCCCCTACAGCGATTCCTTTACTGACTGAAACAGCTTATGGGAGCCCGGGGATGAATCAGTCGAACTGCCTTATGCCGATGACATCACGGAAAGTCACATATTCGTCACCGGGACCGCAGCCTGTACCATAGTTCGTACCGTAGTATACGCGATCCGACTGGATCATCCGCCTGTCCTCATCATCCAGCGAATCCCAGACCCTGCGTTCGATTTCGTCCATTTTCTCGGTGATGGGATGCCTTGACGCATAACCGTCGATCAGATCCTGGGGAATATTGTCATGAGTGGTACAGGCCTTATCCTTGGATGCCATTTTTCTCATGAACTTTTCATCCAGAGCCATTCGTCTTCTCCCATCTTTGCGAACTTATAGGGCATCCATCCGATGTCCTATAGAATAATCCCAGCGGATGCGGGGAGCACACAGCATTCTCGTTCTTGGCCGAGCAAACGGCCGAATCATCCCCAGAGAATCAAGTGCTCATCTTCAAACCATACTCATGTTCAAACCATAAAGTGGTTATGGCTTCTCTCCGGCACTTCTACAGCAATCCTTTTACTGATTGAAACAGCACATGGGAACCCGGGGATGCATCAATCGAACTGCCTGATGCCGAGGACATCGTAGAAACTCACCTTGGTATCGCCGCCGAAACCAGCACCATAGTTTGTCCCATAGTATGTACGATCCGACTGGATCATTCGCCTGTCCTCATCATCCAGCGAATCCCAGACCCGGCGCTCTACATCATCCATGTCGTCAGTGATAGGATGCTCTGACACATAGTCATCGATCCTCTTCTGGGGAATATGGTCATAAGTGGTACAGGCCTTATCCTTGGATGCCATTTTTCTCATGAAATCCTCATCCATAGCCATTCATCTTCTCTCATCTTTGTGAACCTGCAGGGCATCCATCCGATGTCCTGCAGAATCATTCCCGCGGATGCTGAGAGCACCATTAGTATTTCTATACTACTGAAAGGTTCAGGTCCGGGTCCACTGCTTGGGATCATTCTCGCGGCTATGAGCAAGAGAATGACATAAAAAAGATTGACACTATGCCCGTGCAGCAACTCATACTCATGTTTAGAAGGAATACAATTCATAACAGAGTTCTGAGGAAAGAACAGATTTACTGCATGTCCCCGCTAGAAAACAATGCTGTCTGGGTAATTCAAAGTAGCACAATCGGTTTTCCAATTCATGCTTCTGTGAAGGGAGTGACCACTGCCGAAGGGTGGAAAGCGCCACGGTGTCGTAATTTCAACCCACGCTCCCGCGAAGGGAGCGACCGATTATTCACAAGCCCCTGGCCGTCTTGATCCAATTTCAATCCACGCTCCCGTGAAGGGAGCGACCGTCCTCGCCCGACATGGCTGGCACATGCACACATTTCAATCCACGCTCCCGTGAAGGGAGCGACCTCATCGTCTCTTCGGCGCCGCCAAACGCACCTGTATTTCAATCCACTCCCCCGTGAAGGGAGCGACACAGCCAATCTGGTCAATACGCTCATGACCAATATTTCAATCCACGCTCCCGTGAAGGGAGCGACTGCTCGCCAAAGGCGTGCTGGAGACCTTCGTGCAATTTCAATCCACGCTCCCGTGAAGGGAGCGACCTGCAGTTGCCTCCAGATGGCCTTGTCAGAAGTATTTCAATCCACGCTCCCGTGAAGGGAGCGACAGTCTCGCCGGGCTGTTGTACATAGGTCAGAGCATTTCAATCCACGCTCCCGTGAAGGGAGCGACTCCATTATTATCAGTAATGGTAGCCATTGAATAAGATTTCAATCCACACTCCCGTGAAGGGAGCGACCGCTTTCCACGCCTGCTCAGCCCGCATAGAAATCATTTCAATCCACGCTCCCGTGAAGGGAGCGACATTCCTTTGGCATTCCGGCCACTTGCCAGTAAGCTATTTCAATCCACGCTCCCGTGAAGGGAGCGACGGTCGGATTGGCGCTGAACATGAGCACGTTTTTATTTCAATCCACGCTCCCGTGAAGGGAGCGACTTACAGCATTTTTCAGTGATATAAATGGTAGTGGATTTCAATCCACGCTCCCGTGAAGGGAGCGACCAATACTAGCAAATTTATTTCTTATCTTCAATTTATTTCAATCCATGCTCCCGTGCAGGGAGCGACCTTGACAGGGATGTAAACGTCCAGAACAAGCTGGGATTTCAATCCACGCTCCCGCGAAGGGAGCGACGTGCATGCAAAAATTCACCTACTGGAAAATGAACATTTCAATCCACGCTCCCGTGAAGGGAGCGACTCATCTCGACCCCAAGCATTATCCGATTTTCGATATTTCAATCCACGCTCCCGTGAAGGGAGCGACTCCTCCTTGCTGTTGATCTGATCCATGTCCCAGGTATTTCAATCCACGCTCCCGTGAAGGGAGCGACAATACGTATGGAGCATATATTGTGGATTGTTGCGAATTTCAATCCACGCTCCCGTGAAGGGAGCGACTTGGCGTGCATATACCGTTTCAGCGTCGTCAGCATTTCAATCCACGCTCCCGTGAAGGGAGCGACACGTCGATGGCCGCGTGTACCTCGGGGGTCATGAATTTCAATCCACGCTCCCGTGAAGGGAGCGACTGTGACGCCGGACTGCTGGTAGCGGGTGCACCCCTCATTTCAATCCACGCTCCCGTGAAGGGAGCGACCTGAGAGGTCGTGTACCGGCGCGGCCTGTCGTCAAGTTTCAATCCACGCTCCCGTGAAGGGAGCGACTCCTGTTCCACGCCTTCCTCGTATCCGGCCACGCTATTTCAATCCACGCTCCCGTGAAGGGAGCGACGAGCAAGCAGGCCATTTATGACCAGCTCACCAGCATTTCAATCCACGCTCCCGTGAAGGGAGCGACGCGATCACATGCAGTTGCCGATCCTTGCCAACCTATTTCAATCCACGCTCCCGTGAAGGGAGCGACATGATACCCTCCGTCACCCAAGGGTATTTTGAAATTTCAATCCACGCTCCCGTGAAGGGAGCGACAGTCCTATAATGTCCTTTTTTGAGCCTATCATCATATTTCAATCCACGCTCCCGTGAAGGGAGCGACCCGCTATCCCGTAAAGGACCGTGGTCAGGTCAGGATTTCAATCCACGCTCCCGTGAAGGGAGCGACTCATGACACCCGAGGTGCATGCGGCAATCGACGTATTTCAATCCACGCTCCCGTGAAGGGAGCGACATGGGATGATGATACCGGGAGATGCAGGTCGGTATTTCAATCCACGCTCCCGTGAAGGGAGCGACAGTGGATAGCGGCACGGTGTTCGAGGGTCGTCTGATTTCAATCCACGCTCCCGTGAAGGGAGCGACTAGTGATTGCTCCTCCTGTATCCGGACGGGCAGAATTTCAATCCACGCTCCCGTGAAGGGAGCGACTATTTTTTGCCCGGTGTCCCATCATCCTCAAAATCATTTCAATCCACGCTCCCGTGAAGGGAGCGACTAGCCTGGGTAGCCGTCTTGGTCGAGCGGGTTGCAATTTCAATCCACGCTCCCGTGAAGGGAGCGACAGTAATGATATGGGTATCCGGCTGGAGAAGTATTATTTCAATCCACGCTCCCGTGAAGGGAGCGACAGACCATATCCCACAGTGGGGCGGTATCATCATCATTTCAATCCACGCTCCCGTGAAGGGAGCGACCTTCGCTGATTTCTGATTGCTCCTGATAAATGGCGATTTCAATCCACGCTCCCGTGAAGGGAGCGACCATCGAACGTCTTTCTCGCCAGAGCATGACCAAATTTCAATCCACGCTCCCGTGAAGGGAGCGACCTTGTGCCCGCGCCCAGTGGCATGGCTTCATGTGATTTCAATCCACGCTCCCGTGAAGGGAGCGACGATCAGTCCCTATTTTACACACCCCGAGACGCGAAATTTCAATCCACGCTCCCGTGAAGGGAGCGACGTGTCGCTGTTCCGATGATGCTAATGTAGACGGTATTTCAATCCACGCTCCCGTGAAGGGAGCGACATTCAAATGGATAAACCTGCCGAAAGGGATCGATATTTCAATCCACGCTCCCGTGAAGGGAGCGACAAGGATGCGAAAACGGCTGTCCCCGGATACACGATATTTCAATCCACGCTCCCGTGAAGGGAGCGACACGCGAGCTCCGTCCTCAGTGGATTGTCTGGGAATTTCAATCCACGCTCCCGTGAAGGGAGCGACAGCAGAGTAGCCAAGCGACGACATTATTTTCGGATTTCAATCCACGCTCCCGTGAAGGGAGCGACTAGCCTCATCCACAGCAGCCGCAACAGACGCGATATTTCAATCCACGCTCCCGTGAAGGGAGCGACCCAGCACCGTGTCCTCCTTGCGCCCTCCCAGGCCATTTCAATCCACGCTCCCGTGAAGGGAGCGACTAATGCACAAGTGCTATTATTGTGATTTTCGGCTAATTTCAATCCACGCTCCCGTGAAGGGAGCGACGGTCAGGCCTTGCGCAACGAGATCCGGGCCAAGGCATTTCAATCCACGCTCCCGTGAAGGGAGCGACGACATCATCACCCCGGGCGGCTACGTCTGGCAGAATTTCAATCCACGCTCCCGTGAAGGGAGCGACGTATTATTGAGGTTTCGACCCCCAAACAATCTTTATTTCAATCCACGCTCCCGTGAAGGGAGCGACGTGAAGTCGCAATTCACGCGGATCAGCAACACGGATTTCAATCCACGCTCCCGTGAAGGGAGCGACCTTGCTGTCCTCCTCCGCCGAAGACCTCCGATGAATTTCAATCCACGCTCCCGTGAAGGGAGCGACATGGGGCAGGGAACACTGCCGCGCCGATTTGACATTTCAATCCACGCTCCCGTGAAGGGAGCGACGTGTGGCGGCGCCTATATGTGATGATTTTGTGACTATTTCAATCCACGCTCCCGTGAAGGGAGCGACTGGACGGATATGGACCTGGCCACCAAGGACTATATATTTCAATCCACGCTCCCGTGAAGGGAGCGACACGCAGAGCCTCCGTGAAGGCGTTCGCCTCGCCATTTCAATCCACGCTCCCGTGAAGGGAGCGACTGGCCGACTGGGATAAGCTGACCGCCAAGATGGATATTTCAATCCACGCTCCCGTGAAGGGAGCGACCGGCAAGGCTTGGGGACCCTACAGCGAGGAGCAAATTTCAATCCACGCTCCCGTGAAGGGAGCGACCCTTATCGACGTAGACGCTATCATCAGAGCCTACATTTCAATCCACGCTCCCGTGAAGGGAGCGACCGGAGTGGTAATAGTGCTATTTGTGATTGTATTGTATTTCAATCCACGCTCCCGTGAAGGGAGCGACCACGCTCAAACCGGCCGCCGACCTGGCACTACCGATTTCAATCCACGCTCCCGTGAAGGGAGCGACATGCTGTTGGCCTTTGCACACGCCGATACGACAAATTTCAATCCACGCTCCCGTGAAGGGAGCGACCTGAGCTTAGCTCTAGGATTCATGGTCGCCTTCCTATTTCAATCCACGCTCCCGTGAAGGGAGCGACCCGCCTTAATCAGCGTCACCCACCGGTCTGGAGCAATTTCAATCCACGCTCCCGTGAAGGGAGCGACTGGTGCTCTTACCGCCAGCGAGCAGCGCGTCATTATTTCAATCCACGCTCCCGTGAAGGGAGCGACGAGACTTACCACCACCACGGCCACCCTTGTAGATATTTCAATCCACGCTCCCGTGAAGGGAGCGACTAGCTATAGCAGAGTACGGGCTGAATGCGACCAGCATTTCAATCCACGCTCCCGTGAAGGGAGCGACGGTCTGCTGTAAGCGGGTTTGTAGGTTCTATTTGATTTCAATCCACGCTCCCGTGAAGGGAGCGACAGACACTCAAAGACTCACGCCACACCAACAGCAAAATTTCAATCCACGCTCCCGTGAAGGGAGCGACACCCTGGGTATCTGACTTTCGCAAAACCTTCACATTTCAATCCACGCTCCCGTGAAGGGAGCGACGGTCGTATCCAATCATCATGGATGGCGACCCCAAATTTCAATCCACGCTCCCGTGAAGGGAGCGACCATAATCGAGGGCCATTTCCATATCACCAGCAAGAGATTTCAATCCACGCTCCCGTGAAGGGAGCGACGCTAAGAAAATGACCACAGAAACCGTGCTCACCGAATTTCAATCCACGCTCCCGTGAAGGGAGCGACGAGACAATGCGTTTCACTGGTTGAAAACCGCATATTTCAATCCACGCTCCCGTGAAGGGAGCGACTGAAGCCTGCGACCGCGCCATCAAGGATGATAAGATTTCAATCCACGCTCCCGTGAAGGGAGCGACCCGGCCAAACTATAAGGTCGGCTACTACACAGATATTTCAATCCACGCTCCCGTGAAGGGAGCGACAAAATAGGTCAGGATATAGAGATAAACCCTAGAGATTTCAATCCACGCTCCCGTGAAGGGAGCGACATGTCAGCCATCGCATTGAGATACCTATCCTCGGGATTTCAATCCACGCTCCCGTGAAGGGAGCGACCCAAACGGTGCCTGCAATGGCGCACACTAGTAGATTTCAATCCACGCTCCCGTGAAGGGAGCGACGTGCGAGATACGCCTTGTGGCTATCATGCCCGGATTTCAATCCACGCTCCCGTGAAGGGAGCGACGCTAGCCATGCCGCACATCTAGAGGCCTCATGGGATTTCAATCCACGCTCCCGTGAAGGGAGCGACTCATCATCACCACACAGCCCTCCAGCCTCGACGTATTTCAATCCACGCTCCCGTGAAGGGAGCGACATCAAAGGGATTTTTGAAAAGGGTGTGACCGTTTGATTTCAATCCACGCTCCCGTGAAGGGAGCGACCAAAATATATCAAAACCGCATATGGCCAAAAGCATTTCAATCCACGCTCCCGTGAAGGGAGCGACGCCATATGCGGTAGGCCCTACAGGCGACAAGATAATTTCAATCCACGCTCCCGTGAAGGGAGCGACTTCTGATTGAATTTCAACAAAAACTTGACGCTCTGATTTCAATCCACGCTCCCGTGAAGGGAGCGACGACGTATCCGATGATATGCGGCACATAGTCCATATTTCAATCCACGCTCCCGTGAAGGGAGCGACATCTCAGGATATGGTATATGTCGCCATCATTTTCAAATTTCAATCCACGCTCCCGTGAAGGGAGCGACGCGACGGTCGCGCAAAGGACGTGATGGCCGGATGATTTCAATCCACGCTCCCGTGAAGGGAGCGACCGGATAAGAGCGTGGGGGCGGACCCGGCCTTGGGATTTCAATCCACGCTCCCGTGAAGGGAGCGACCTTGCTCGGCGGGGTGATGGTCACCGACCCGCGAGATTTCAATCCACGCTCCCGTGAAGGGAGCGACCTTACGCGGTAAGACACCGGGAGGAGTTTGGCGAGATTTCAATCCACGCTCCCGTGAAGGGAGCGACCAGATCGATAGTCATATAGGTGGCGCCAGCATGTATTTCAATCCACGCTCCCGTGAAGGGAGCGACTGCTCAATGATACATCCAATGACCAATATATGATTAGCTTTAATAGCTGACGACTCCCAACAGCCCAACCTAGGTACTCAGCTTCTGTCTGTAGTCGAGCAATTGAGATGATGTCTCAAGTCGACAACATCACTATTCAGTTATCAAACAACCGTTCATCTGTTTCACTAAAATTTTAGCTTTCTCCGCATCTACAGACCTCTGCATGGAAATTCAACAAAATCAGCTCACTAAAACATGCGAAATCAAGACTGAATATCGTACAGAAGCAACGATCCGCAGCGCGAAGAATCAGACGAATACATGATTGCTAGCGTTTCGCGGCAACGATAATCCACAGCAACAATCAACATACTGCACTGTTTACAGTATTACACCAACCACTGAGCCATCATCTAACTTCAGCGGCTCAAATTATAATGCAGTACAACCAAGGCCCAATGATTCTATAGCATCATCACTTGATCAACAGGGATATGGCGCCTCACCCCATAGTAATGGATTCGGCGCGAGTATCTGGCACCCAAGTCGTACATGATCAAGCTGTCTTCCTGAGGGTTGATCAGCGTCATCAGCCGCTGTTTTAGCAGTTCACGATCGACAGGAGTGACCACGCATTCAAACACACTATTTTGCACACGCTGTCCAAACTTCATGCATTCATGACCGACCTTTCGCAAACGTCTCCGACCAGCCGCCTTACAAGTGTCAACATCGTAGGCAACAACCACCATCATTATTCTTCCACCCTACTTCCAAAACATTGGCGGATAGGCATCCATATCCCCACGTATGTATCTAGCCAGCAACAGTGCCTGCACATAAGGCACCAAGCCCCATGGAACTTTCTCCTTAAGAAAGGGGTGCATAATTTGCTCATTCTTGCGCTTCTGCCAGGCTGAGAGCACCTGCTTCCTCCCCTTGTCGTTAAGGTAAGTTCCTCCGTTCTCTCGAACTTCAAAATCTCGAGCCTTAACCACATGGGTATTGACCAGAGACAAAGCTAGCCGATCCGCAAAGGCAGGGCGCAATTCCTCAACAAGATCAAGGGCCAGCGAAGACCTACCTGGCCTGTCTGTATGCAAGAACCCGACATAAGGATCAAGGCCGACACCTTGAAGTGCAGAGCGACAATCTCCGGAGAGCAGCACATAGATAAATGACAGCAGGGCATTCATCCTATCCATCGGTGGCCGCCGGCTGCGCTGCTCGAAGTAGAAATCATCCTTATTTGTGAGGATAAGATCATCAAATGCATAAAAGTAGCACTTGGCAGCATCCCCCTCCACACCGCGAACCGAATCCGCCGTTAGGCAGTCATCCAATTCCCGCAAGGCTGCCGACAGACGGGCACTCTGTTTTTTGACACGAGGCACATTGATCCGTAAGGCGTGGTCTCGGGTAGCGCGCTCCAGCACCTGTCGCGCATTGAATATCTTACCCATGACGAATGAGGCTGCAATCGAACAGGCCTCATTATCGTCATCGGCCATATGATACTGGCGGCGTCGCAAAAGCACATTTCTGTTAGCTTCCCCAAGTACTGACCCGTAGTATTTGCCCTGAGGGGAGTAAAAGGCGAACGAGACTCCAAATTCATTGCACTTACCCAGCAAGGCTGGCGAAGCACCCTTGTAACTGAAGCAAAGAATAGACTCCAAGGCACGCAGGGGAATCCGTCCCATGACGTGGTCGCCCTCATTCACCACGACATTCTCCTGCTCCAGGGAAAGGTAGGCATCCTCTGTAGTGACAAACAAGGTGTTCAACATCTGTCTCAATGGATCATCGCTTCCCTTTAGTGTTTTTCCTCAATAAGCTCTCATTGACCAAGTTACTCCTACAACTCTTTCAAAGTCTTTCGAATGTAGTCAGCAGCGGAAGACTTATGTACAAGTTCGGGCAGGCAGATATCCTTCAATGAACATGACCGGCATCCCGTCTTTGGCTTCACCTTTGGAGTATGGCCTCGCCGATAAAGATCCCGCATCTGCGCTAGATCATCGACTACGTGAGCGCGAAGATCTTCGTTGAGTTCGACCACTTCACGGCGCTTAGTCCGCTGATAGAACAATGCCGCCTGGCCGATGCTGCAGGAGAGCATTTCTTCCAAACACATGGCTTCGCCGCACAATTGCAAACGATCAGCATTATTGACTTTGCTGGAACCGTGCTTGTACTCGATAGGATAGGGTTTCCAACGTCCTCTCCTGCCTATCAACGAAATTCCATCCTGAGCTGTGTGAAATTCGACGATGTCGCAATCGCCGACGACTCCCAAACTTCGAGAGAATACACGCAGGTCGCGGAGTATCAAGGTGTCACCGCGTTTTTCAGAAGCATGGCAGTCGTGGGCACGTCGATGTTCAAAGTCTCCTGCATACGTTCTAGTGTTGTCACGCCATTGCTCCTCTATATGAATCAATGCCCATTGGCGCTTGCAGAACTCAAAATGCTGAATGCCAGACAGGGCCAGCCATTCATCCTCAGGATATTCGGCCGGCCCTGTGGCCATGGACAAGTCCATGGGATTATCACTCATTGCAGTATTCTCAACCATCCACCATTTCAGTCAGTTCGACCGACTGCGGAATAGCTGAAGTATCGACGGTCACATCGTAATCCGAGAAGCTGCGCGGGGTCTCGACCTCAGGCTTATGAGCCACATGAATGCTATCGAACAGCTTATAGGAGGGAGCATCGCCAAGATCGTTGCTGTGCTTGAAGACGTAGAGCTTGCGAACGGCCATCTTGCCCCTAGCTGCAGAATGATCAAACTCGAACATGTTGAGAATGGCCTGCCAAAGCATGGCCAGGTCTTCCTCGCTAAACCCGGTGGTCTTTTGTGCAAGCTTGGCATTCACATAGCCATCAGCACGGTATAGACCGTAAGGAACGATGGACTTGTTACCCATCTCGTTGTTCTTGTTCTCTTGGTCTTTTTCCGTAGTAATGGCCACCCTGGTGATGGTGACAGACTGCGGGAAAATCGGATCGATAGATCTCGAGAATCCAAGTTGCACAGGACCACGCACCTGGCCACAGGCCAACCCGCCCTTGACGAAGGTGGTCATCACCGCGCCAAAGGTCCTGATATCGAAGAAATTGGAGCACATGTAATCGAGGATTAATCTATCCAGCTCGCCATTTTCCTTCTTGGCCTTCTTTAAGGTCTTCCCGATACTGTCCACATCGGGGTCCCCATTGACGCCAATCGCTTTCAATGCCTCAGCATCGAGGCGGTTCAGCGGAACCTGCTGCTTGATATAAATACGCCAGGGCGCCTTATCCCCGTTAATTAACTGCACATAGTTACGTATCTTCCTCTTCAGGCAAACATCAGTAACAATTCCAATCCCGGTCTCACTATCGGTTCGTGGCATATTGCCTGATTCCGGATCTCCGTTGGGATTGCCATTCTCAACATCATAGAGAATGGAGAAATCGTACCTATTTTGGATAGCCTTGGCAGTTTGCTCACTCATTTACAATTCCTTCTTCCTTGTTGGTTTCCTTATTGTCGTCCTTGTTCTTGCCCTTGTAGCGCTCCTGAGTCTCGAAATAATATCCGAGCTGGAAAGCACCCTGTTCAGGCAGCGATAACCTCGTCGGGAAGTTCTCGCCGATTCTGGTCATCAGATCTGCGATACGCTTGGTATAGTAAATGCGCGTTCCCGTCGACAGTTTTCGCAGGTGCTTTTTTGCCAAATCGCCCAAGTGCGGGAAAACCACGGCAGGCATGGTCGATGCATTAGTAAAGAACCGGTCACCAATCGTGGTATTGATACCAGGATTCGCAGCATGTTGTATGTCCTCGTACAGGGCGAACAGTCGTCCTAGGACATAGGGCACATTGGTGCTTTCTTTGTTGATGGACACTTGCAATACCTCCTTAGGGCATTGGTTGTTTGGATGACGAAGAAAATACGCTTTGATGATTGCCGCCTTGGCGCGGGGCACTTCATGCTCAACGCCAATGCGGTTCTCGACAGCAGTCAGGAGCGACGTAGGATAGGGCGCACCTGTAAGAATGGCCTTAAATAGGTCGGAAACTGTACGGGGGGAAGCTGGAATCCTCTTTTTCCCACCAGCGACAGATGGCACAGTTTGCGCAAGGAGCATCCACACAGGTAGGTCACGACGTTTATCAAATTTCGGTCGTTCGATATCCAAATCTGCATAATGCCGACGTACATGCTCCATGTAACTGCCATAAGTGTCCTTCAAGAAGAAGGACACCGAAAGCCTGGCCGCATTAGGGGCAAGCCCAAGGATGTAAAAATGCTCATCCGGATTAAGCCTGACACCATTGAAATCAACGGGGTTCCCTTTAGACAAGGCCGTGACAGTGGCTATTAGATCCTGTTGGTCAACCCCTGCAGCGCCTTCAATGCACAAGTTCATCTCAGCTGAGTACTCAGCCTGTCCTGACTCTGCCCAGGAGACAATCGTCAAGGAACCATCATTGATAGTTCTTGTGTATTGATCGTCCTTCAGCACAGTATTTAGGGCTGTCGTGTAAGCGAAGGCTTCACGTTTGCTCATAGGAGCATTTTGGTCCTGCTTTTTGTTGTAGGAAAGATACGCTGGCGCATTGAAAGACACCAGCGCGGATCCACTGGATTGCGCGTTGCGGACGCCTCTGATATTTGGATGAGTAAGAGCGGGAACGACGGCTTGACCTGAAACAACACTTTGCATGGTTTCAGAACCAGCGGCCGAATCATCACTGTCCTCGTCACCCGCAGAGAACCATGAATCCCAGTATCTTTGCATGGTTGGGTTTTCAGATAAAGGTAAGCCGCTGCGGCAGAGGACGAAATTACCGGTCAAGGCCTTCTTCCAGTCCCCTTCGCCCAATTTCTCCTCGACAACTGCCGCTTGAGGCGTCCGGGAGAAGAAAGCGAGCACTGCGCGAGCTTCATCATCTTCGGCGTTCGCAAGCACCTGACGATGCAATTCAGCAGCAGCTGCAAAGCGCTTGGCCGCCTTATCTGTTGCACCGTTGGCATCTGCACCTAGCAGGTAAGAGGAGTTGTCGCAGAGGAAATTGGCCTGAATTTTCACCGTTCGTAATGCATGTGCTGGAACAGGCATCATACGTCTGAACTGCTTGTTCTTTGTCAATGTCCCAAACGGAATGACATGGGTTATGGCCCCGTCATCCGCTATGTCCAGGCCCCACGGAACATTTTCAACGCTGTATCCATAGCGCGGTGCCTGACCAGCCTCCACCAGCCGGTCGTAAAGTCTGACTAGTTCGCCAATCATGAGCTCACCTTCGGATCAGTTGCATCCAGCACACCATTAATCAGCTCAGCTCTGAAAAACATAGGTTGCGGGTCCGCAGGGTCTCGATAGTCCATGTCATATAACATGTAACCCAGATCCCGACGACCATTTTCAAAACCCTTGGGCTGACCCTTATCGACATCCCAAAGCCGAAAATCGACAGGGAACTCCCGGGTTCCAAAATAAGGGTGGTGATAGTATTGCCCGTTCTGAGCCCGCCTATTGAACATGCTGATGAACTTAGCCGGCGTATCCCCAGCGGCAGCTTTACTATTCATATCAAAGTGCGCCTCAATCACATAGTGAACATCCCGCAGAATGGTGGAGGCACGCTGCTGAATGTCTGAGGAAGTATAGATCGCGCTGTCTTTGGACGGATCATTGATCATCGACCTGATAGTATCGGCCGAAATCACGCTGCTGACCTCATTGCGACGAACACTGGTGAACCTGATCGGATTCATGACCACAATCCTGTCAATACGCCAGACCATGCCTGGATGCCAGAACACAGCCTCCAGAATTCCCCGTGCCGCCGACGGCGTCATCACGTCGTACGAGACCCTCTCTACTTTCATTTCCGGTCTGGTGAAGAGGGCGTACGGACCCCAGACCTCAAGTTGTACTGTCATTGGTCTCCTTTCCTGTTGCCGGTATTGCTAATTACGATTCAGCCATCAATACAGCAGACCGTTTTGAGGCAACTGATCTTCATCGACCTGCAGACCTGTAGCACTGTCATACATGCCCATGTCCAGCAGAACAAAAGCATCGTCATCCGACCTGGCACCATGCTCAGCCAGAGCGGATATCTTCCCAGCCTCTTTGAGTCTGTCCAGCTGTCTAGGCCAGACATTGACTGCGTACCGGCCCAATCTGCGGAACAGACCTCGCGTATAGCAACGAGGATCAGTCAGCTGGGCACACAGGGCGCTCGCTTCTTCATTGACCGGTATATAGACGGGAACAGTTGGAGTGTCAATCAGCTTGAACAGCTCAGCAATCTGAGCGAACGGCATACGGCATCCTGATATTCCACGCTCATGAGCCTTTAGAATCTGACGCTGATCGAGACTCTCATCCCCACGCATTCCAAAGAGCCTGGTGAAGTATTCATGAATAGCTTTTGATGATGCCAGGTCAGCATTGCCTTCCCGTACCAACTCGAAAGCCAGCATATTCTGTTTCAAAAATGAAACCTGGCCCTCACCAGTCGAAAAAACATGAACCAATGAGGCATCCGCTTCACGTCGACCTTCTCTGTTGCAACGGCCAGCTGTCTGAAGAATCGAATCAAGACCAGTCTGTTCCCTATATGCCTCGGGAAAATCAACATCCACTCCGGCCTCTATCAGAGACGTGGATACGACCCTACAGGATTCTCCTTGAGCGAGGCGATGCCGTATCTGCTTCAGCAATCGTTCTCTGTCATAGGCACATTGCAGTGTAGTCAGACAGAAAGTGCCGTCTTCGAAGCCATGCTTTCGCGCCATTCCGGAGATGCACTGCGCTTCCTTACGTGTGTTGACCACGCACAGGACCTGATTATGGCCTTCTACTGCTGCAGCCATCTCATCCATGTCCTTATGACCGTCATCAACGATTCGATTGCGCCGGAATTCTGAGCGCTCATTTTCGCTCAATGGCGCAATTTCTGGAATTGACAGAGTTGGACGTCCAAGAGCCTGGGCAAACAGATCCTGCAAGGCCGGCTGAGTGGCTGTGCATAGTACCGCGGTGACGTGATAGTTGGTAACCAGCTCAGCTATGGCCTGTACACATGGTTTCAGCTGAGGCAAGGGTAAGGTCTGGGCCTCATCGAAGATCACAACAGAGTTGGCTATGTTATGAATCTTCCTGAGTTTAGAGGCCTTGTTGGCGAACAGGCTTTCGAAAAACTGCACAGCCGTGGTTACGATAACCGGCATGTTCCAGTTCTCGGCCGCAAAACTACGATGCAGATCGTTTACGGTGAGCTCGTTTTCCTCCTTCAACTGGAAAGCCGCATCTGCATAGTGTGGCAGAACCGCATCTGGCCCTAGAAGGGTTTCGAATTCCTTTACCGTCTGGTCAATGATTGACGTGTAGGGCACGACGTAAATAACTCTATCCATATGATGCGTTTTGGCGTGTTCAAGTGCGAAAGTGAGCGAGGAATCAGTCTTGCCGCCGCCTGTAGGAGCAGTCAGCGTGTATAGACCTGGTTTCCATTCAGGATCGGTTCCGTGAATAAGACAGTCACGCAATATGGCATTACGCTTTTCATTCAACGACGTACTCGCCTTCGCCGACAGGAAGGATTCAGCTCTACGTTCCATGATTTCAGCGAGCGCCTTGATTCTGACTGACTGATGCTCACGCAGCTGCTCAGCCAGCGATTTGCTTATTTCACGTAATTCCTGCGGAGACGGCATAATAGAGTTGGACAAACGATCAGGATCGAGATCCTGAAGCAGTTGTTCGAGGAATGGTGATTCGTCGCGCTCTACTTTGCCATTGACAAAGAACTCAGCATCCAAACGATCCGCATCCACTAGTGCTGATTCATGCATACGGATACGCATCATGTCCGAGAAATGCGAGCCCAAAGACGCGAGCGGTTTGACTTCGGGAAGGGTAATCTCATCCTTCCAATGCGAGGCATCAGGGTTGGGACGCTTCATTCTGCCGACCAAGGTGCTTGAATTCTCGGTATCAATACGGTTGCCAAAATCCGGCAAACCAGCGTGATGTCCTGCAATGGCAAACGTGGCTTCTTGAAGATGAAGCTTATACGCTACTTTCATCCCGTATGAAGAGTGATTGACACTACTGCTCATCATAAGCCTCCCTAATCATCCTCTGGAATTCATCTGAATACTTGCCTATGTCATGAAGAAGGCCAGTGTCCAGACCCATATCAGCCTGATCCTGGTCATACAGATAACCGGCCAGCCTGCCGGCGAAGGCTGCATCGAGACATCCCGTCATCACCAGATGCTGTACGCAGACCTCGAAACCATGATCTTTCGAGGTGCGGGCCAGATATTCGTCTATCTCATTGCCTTCGGTCGTCATATAAACATCCTGCCAAAGGATAGATCGCAATTACTTTGGGTATCGTTTGCCAAGCGCAAACCAAAGACCCACTTAGGCAGGTGGGCATCTTCGAATCTGAGCACAACCATCTTAACCATCAACCCTTCTCCCTCGTATGGGCGAACAACTTCGTTCTTTTAATCGAAGATAATACCTTTATCCGATAATGTCAATTCGGTCTCTGACTGTTCTAAAGAGATATTGTGTACACGTATTAATAAATGAAAGTTTAAGCGCAGCATATTAAAAGGTAAAACAAAAGGCCCATCAGTCAATGCTGATGAGCCCTTTTATAAGAACGGTCAGAAGACCATTTCAACCCTCGCCTCATGGCGACTTAATCCGTCTATGCATGTTATGCCAATTTCATTACAGAGCACATACTATACAGACCAGATGCAATTATCCATAGGAGTCTCTTAACTACAGCTGGACTATGAAACATAACGGACTCCACCAAGATACTCTTCATTACGGAATATGTGCTTGACGCGGTCATCGATTTAATCCATCATTTACAATATTTACAAAGTACGACGACGGTACTCCATAGGAGACATACCTACTTTTGACTTAAAAGCGCTGCAAAAGACGGACAGCTTGGAATACCCGCAATTTAGGGCTATCTGCTCGACAGGCTTGGAGGAATTGCTGAGCATGCTTCGAGACGAATTGATGCGCGCGTCCATAACATAGGCATGAGGCGTATAACCGGTTGCCCTTTTGAATACCCTAATGAAGCTGCGCTCCCCCAGGCCAGTCATAGCGGCAAGCTGATGAAGATCAAGGGGCCCCTCCAGATGATTGGCAATATATGTCATCACCATTTGAATGTCATGGCCGCTCCTGTCAATGTCACCCTGCACCACAGGCGCATCAACGAACCAGATCAGGAAGTCCGTCACATATTTCGCAAGCATATGTTTCAGATAAATAGGTGCCGGACCGAAATATGTTGTAAATGGTCTTTAGCGGATGCAATGCCTTTTCATCCTGCTCCAGGGCGAAAATCCGCCCTCGCTTGGCAATTATCTGCTGATAATAGAACCGAGCTGCCTGACCATCGAAGTGCATCCAAAGCATCTCTGTCGGCCCCACAGACTGATAGCGATGGTATTGGTAGCAATCCAAAAGTACAAACACCCACCACGAGCAACGCCCTGCATAGCATTGGCACGCAGAGCGAGCTCACCTGATTTCAACTACACGATTTGAAAACTGAGATAGGTATCGCGCTCGGTGCAATGGACGTCAAGCATCGGTAAGACCTTCTTAGCATTGAGACTATGATCAAGAGTCAGGAATGCTTGGCATTTACTTGTTCATGAAGCCGAGGCCCTGCAACAAAGAGCTCAGAAACCCTGGAATTACCATATTCAAGATGGCAAAGCCAATGATAAGGACCGCCACGAAAACGACAACGCCTATTAGCTCGTCACGTTGCTGCTGACGGCGTTTAGCCTCACGCGCCGCAGCCATCCTCTTGCGGTAAACCACCGGACACGTCGTCCCTGGACGATGACGATGTACAGGACACTCTGGATCGTACTGACACACATCATAAGCATAAGTCTTCTCGCCGAATCCATGCATTGATACTTGCCCGTAACCTCTGCTTGCTTCATCATCGTCTGGCCACACCACATAACTCCAAGATTCGGCGCAATCCAGTCAAGAACACGTTTAGTAGGTTTATATGCCAGCCAAATCAATCATGCGAAAGCGCTTTATCTCCTTCAAAGACAAGGATGAGGTTGTAAACTCGTCTGCACTTACCCGTGGCTTTCTTTATGCACGCCCTCATCGATGAACCCTGACAAACCAGCGGCAACCCCATTTATGCGAGCACTGAGACCAACGACAAAGAAACGAAAGACATACCTGTTGCACTCCCACGCGGCAACAGAGCGATTCGGCAGCCATGTGTTCCATCAAGATGTGCACGTTTCAACCAGCGAAGTTAATCCACATAGTTGCTGGTCACTCTACACGAATGGTGATGCCTTCGGATGTCTTACTTCCCATGTCCACATCCAACCAGGAAAAGTAGCGATAGCTGAGGACTCTTCAGATCGAGCTGATTTAGTATAGCGTTTCGGAATCACTGTGGTTTTTGGCTTTGAATTATGGTGGGGAACTCGCCATCCATCCGTTCCACAATATTTGAACTTGGAATAAGCGAAGAGGATTGGACCAATAATGATGATGCACCCCTTGTTCTGTCGTGAATTCTGCTTTTATAGATATGGGATCGTCCACGCAGATGCGACGAATACAACTGCAACTCTGCAATTATGCTCTCCTTGATGGAAGCATCCCCGTGGATGCAGGGAGCACATGAAGTCAGATCCGGCGAGTCTGCTATAAATATGGTTATTCACACGTATGCGGGGAACACGCGTATTATGCACAAAAAGTTTGCCTCACCAAGGATTATCCCCGCCGATGCGGGTGTTTTGTCGCAGACATGCAAGGCCTGCACCATGAGGGAAGGAATCAGTCATGGTATGGAAGGGGAATGCGCAGGACGCATCGACGAAGGCTGACCATTGGCATTTCGTCATCGGCCTCGTGGCGGTCCTGGCGGTCGCGGCAGGCCTTTCGCTGGGGGTGTGGACCTGGTCTTCACACGTCAAGGCGGAGTCCCTGGCCGACTGCCAGTCGCAGGCGGCCTCCGCAACTCGAAGCCTGAAAGCCTACAAGGCGGACCGGGCTGCGGCACAGCGGCAGGTCCGGGCCATACCCCAGGGAGACGTGTCCGACGTCAGGGTCGTGGCCGCCGTGGACAAGGCCGCCAAGCCCGCCGTCCCCGCAGTGCCTTCGTGCAGCGTGGACGACTCGTGGAGCTCGTTGAGAGCCTTGGCACAACAGGCCACCCAAGTTGCACACAAGGCTGATGCCGCCGACCGCGGCGTCAAAGCGGCCTCGAAGAAAGTCGCCGATGACGAGTCCCGGACGGTCAAGGCGCACCTGGATAAGACGATCACAGACGGCGACACGCTGCTCTCGGGCAGCGACGGCCAGGTGGCAGACAACGCTGTGCGCGATGCCCTGAAGACGGCGCTCGACCAGGCCAAGGCCGTGCAGGCCGACGCCAAGGTGGACTCCAACGGGCGGCGCAAGGCCATACAGAACATCGCCGGCCAGACGCAGGCAGTCAATGACTCGAAGGCCGCCAAGGCCAGAGCCGACCAGGAGGCCGCCGAGCAGCAAGCCCAGCAAGCAGCTGCGGCGGCTCCAGCACCTTCCTCGAGCCATGCACGGGGCGGCTCTGCCAGCGTTTCGGCCCATTCCAGTGGCTCGGGCTACGCCCGAGGCGGATCAGGAGGCGGATCGGGAGGCGGCTATACCGCTCCCGCGCCTTCGCCGGGAGGCGGCGGCTCCAGCTACTCTCCCGCCCCCGAGCACTACACCCAGGAGCAAATTGAGGGGGCCCACCACTACATGTGCGTAGTGCATCCTCAGATCACCACGGGGTGCTGAGCTTCCCAGGCATGTAAAAGGGCTGCACCTCCGGCTTCGGAGGGGTGGCTTCGTGTCTTCGGCCCGAATCATTCCCTGGCCGCGCCGTACCTGAATTGCTTGCCGGCGCAGCCGGGCAATGCTCCGGGATCATCCCTACGTAAGCAGGGAACCGGCCTCAAGAAGAGGCTGTATGTAGTCTACACGGGAGCCTCGGTCAACCCTTAGAACGACGCATGTAATACATAGTGCTGACTGCATCTGAAGCCTTGATCATCGAATTCGGCTTCGACACAGTCAGGGCATCGCCCCACATGCCGAAGACTTCTATTCGGCTGCCGAGGGCGATAACTAGGAATTAACGCCGAATACGTCACATGCCCTAGCCTGATTTCAGACACACCTGCACAAAAGCACGACCGCCGAAGCCACCGGTCCATCATGGCTTAGAGCGATACGCCAGTATAACTGCACTCGATTGACCTGACCACCGGTCAGAGGCAAGGAATCGTAAAGCCTGGCTACCACGGAGGACTCTAGATTGACGCTCGGCCGACCCCGGCCATCATCCAAGATCTCCACACCGCTCCAGGGAAAATCATCCAAACCATAGGGCGATGGCTCAGGTCCCAGCGCCTGCGACCAGGCCTTAAGCACCGATTCCTTGCCGGCCCAGCGCACGGCCAAGTGCGCCGCCGTGTCGTCATGCTTGAGCAGGGCCCGCTGCTGGGCCTGCCGCCGCTCCCGAGGCGAGAACAAGCTTGTCATGCGTGTGCCTGGCATAGTCAGCTGCCGGCCGAACTCCTTCAGATCGACCAAGTCATGTCCCAACCCCAGCACTTGTCCAAACCCGGCATCATTCATAGGCCCGAGTATCCCCCTCATCAGCCCCTGCAGCAAATCATCCGATCAGAAATTCGGGACCACACAACCTATAGGCATAATCAACGATCCCTGTAATTTTGCACAAATAGCCCCAAAAAAGGAATCAAATCAGAAAGAACAAGAGGCTAGCAAGGCGGGAAGGCGCGAAAGAGAACAGATAGGGTGAGATTCTGCCATATCTTACGGAGCGTAGTCAGTGCCCTTCCATCCATCGTGTAAGAAGGACCATGTACCAACGCCTTCCCCATCGTAATTAAAGAGCACCGTCCCAGTCATCTCAGGAACAACTGCATTCCCGGTCTGATGACCCAGCAATGGCTTGGGGCGGACAGGATGTGAGAAGCTTTCTGTAACTTTCATCTTGCTAGATTGCTCGGCTGGTCGAATTTGATCACTTTGATCCGGCTCAGAAACCAGTTCTTCCGCAGGACGAGCAGAGCGCATCCTCTCTTCCGTCCAGTATTCTGCCGCGTCGATGTCTTGAGATGATGATTGTGAAGAAGAAACGGTAGCTGCATCAATTGAGACTGGCTGGCCTTCTGCAACCTTTCCCGATGCAGGCTGCACGGAAGCTTGATCTGCGGAGACTATAAGCCCCATCAACAGCATCGGGCCCAAGAACGTCACGAAGATAACCACGGTTAAAGATCGTTTCTTCATGGGACTCATCCTTGAGTAGTTCATTGATATTGACTTTGATGTTAGCATTTAGCCACAACTCCGGGAGAGGGTTGGTGAACGGCTATCTGCTCGATATCTTTGACCTGCTGCATGTCCGAGCACACCCGTGGCCCTGAATTCCTACAACCTGCTCGGAGGGCAGCGGGCGAGGCCAACTGTAGATAAATATCATTTGAGAACATTCAGCGCAGCGGCCCCGAAGTCTTCGCAGGGCTGGAAGCCACAGAAGTCCAGTCCAAGCGGCAATGCCTACACAATTCCCCTGGCTTGTTGCACACTTGCGAACGGAAATTCAGTAAGCAGTTGCGAAAGAATCATGAGCAGCTAGACATCGATCAGAAATTCAGAACACTCGACCTTGCTTTCATGCCTATGTGTGAATCTCGATCAGAATGGTTCACGCCTGGGTGTTTTCGAGGAGTTCTGCGACCTTCTCCCGTTCGGAGTGGAGTTGCTTGAGTTTTTCGTTCTTGACGCGCGACCGAGGGGACATCATCAAAGGCAGTGCAGGAATACGCTTGTCATACTGTATTGAGAGGAGGCAAGAATGTCAGCTTTATGGTGGCACAGAGTGGCGTCATACCTGCTTCGCATAGTATTGCCAGCGTCGTTGCTATCACAGTTAGTGGGGAGCATTGTATTTGGAAGATCTTCGCCAGGCGGTTTTGCTCAATCCTGGATTGATTGCGTTTCTGTGGCTGTTGTGTGTGTCATTTCTGCATGGTCTACACGCAATGGACAGTCCTGGACGCACCGTCTTCTCAAACTTCAGGTATGCGATCAGGATTCCAATCTGCCTATATCCGGTCTGAGAATGGGCGTGCGAGAGAAAGCGCATCTTGCTGATTTCGCATCACTCCTCATTGGTTTTCTTTGGCCTTTATGGAATGGCAGGGGGCAGACCTTTGCCGATAAGATCATGGGAACAACCGTGACCAGCAAACAATAGGGATGCTCGGAATGACGCGAAGATGCCTTGTTGCATGAACATAAGAGCCAGGAAAAATCCATTAGGTTGATTACTGCCACACCAGCGGCAATGATGGTAACCTCCAATGCATCACCAGCTATGGCTGATAGCTCTGCCAGCGATAAGGATGCATTCAATACAGAACGCACAATTCACTAAGAAAAAAGCGATACAGGCTACCGTTGAATTCCAACACGCTAATGCAAACGCCGACTTATCGAATCCTGCGTCTAAGTGGAGCGGGCGGCGGGAATCGAACCCGCGTAATCAGTTTGGAAGACTGAGGCTCTACCATTGAGCTACGCCCGCGAAGCCGTTGGCTCGGTAAACAGCATAGCACATGGGCCAACCGGAACATGCGGTCAATTAATCATTGCGTGGTGTTACTCAGCGATAAACCTATGTAGGCATCACTGGGCAGAGCCTTGTACAACATGGAGACCCGCCCACAGTTGAAGGGAAAAATATCGGCGTGGCTATGATGGTCGGGCTTCTCGCCATGGGTATTATGACAACAAACCGCAGCCGCAGGAATTCCATAACAGCGGCCACTAACACCAACACTTCGTACGAGTAAGCGGTCGGACGACTCCCCAAAGACAAGTCCGGCCATTCGGGTGGCCCAGCAATAACCCCAAGTAAAACCTGGGCCACCCATCTACTTTTTATACCTTTTCATGAACAGGAGCCAAACACCGTCAGGTCGTAAAGGCCGCCTGCCCCTCAAACAGCATTGAAGCAAGACAAGGGATAGCCATAGCCAAGCCTGACGTGCCCAGGGACATTTCACCCACTCTCCCGTGAAGGAAGCGATCACCCGAGTATGAGCAGCTGATGAGCATCCACCCCATAACAAAAGGGGAGGTGAGCCGTTTGGCCCACCTCCCTGATCAGCGCGATGATTGAGCTCTTACCGATTTCCCATTTCCCGCTACAGAGAATAGGAAACCGACCAACTCACGCTGCTCTCAGCCCCGGTCGTAATAACCGTCGGCGCCCAGACGGGCCTGGGGATCCAGCAGCATGGCCTTCTCGACCTCATGGCCCACATACCCGTTGCCGTCCTCATGGAAGCGACGGTTATCGATGGGCTCATAGAGCGGGGCCCGACCCATGCGGCCCTCCTCCAGGCGACGTTGGCCAGCGGCCAGACGGTCATTGGCCCGGCGACGCCACTGGTCCAGGGCCTCCCGGCCGGAGGTCTTGAGCACGGCCGCTTCGAAGGCTCCAGGGCTGACGATGACCCCGATGCCGGAGACATGGCCGAAGCCCAGGGAGGTGACCAGTCCGGCCTTAATCCTGCCGACCTTCAGAGGCTGCTCCAGCCAGACCAGATGGTCGTCACGCCTCAGGACCGGATCCACGCAGTCCAGGGAGGCATTGGCCGGGATGACCCCGGACCGGAAGAGCTGGGTGAGCCCGTTGATCTGGAAGATGCAGGCGCCGCCCTTGGCATGGCCCGTCAGGCTCTTCTGGGAGATGACGTAGAGCGGGTTGCCGTCCGTCCGCCCGATGGCATGGGCCAGGGTGTTGTGCAGCTCGGACTCGTTGGGGTCGTTGGCGTTGGTGGAGGTGTCATGCTTGGAGACCACGGCGATGTCGTCGGGGTCCACGCCCAGCTTGGCCAGCGAGTGCACCAGGTCCGAGTCCCTGCCGCCCATGCCGGCGGCCAGAGCCCCCAGCCCGGGTGCGGGGATGGAGGTATGGGCGCCGTCCGCGAAGGAGTGGATGTACCCGACCACGCCAGCCACGGGCAGACCCATGCGCAGGGCGATGTCGCCGCGGGTCAGCAGGATGGTCCCGCCGCCCTGGGATTCCAGGAAGCCGCCGCGCCGACGGTCGTTGGCCCGGGAGAAGAACCGGGGCTGGATGCCCTTGGCGTACATCTCGGCGGAGTCGGCGGTGGCGTTCATGTTGCCGAAGCCGATGACCGACTCCACGCCGATGTCGTCGATGGCACCCGTGACCACGAAGTCCGCTTTGCCCAGTGCAATCTTGTCAGCGCCCTCCTCAAGGGAGACCGCAGCCGTGGCGCAGGCCGAGACCGGCTGGACCATGTTGCCGTATCCGCTGATGTAGGACTGCATGACGTGTGCGGCCACCACGTTGGGCAGAGCCTCCTGGAGGATGTCCGTGGGGATCTCCTTGCCCAGGAAGCGATCCAGGTAGAGTTTGCGCATGGAAGCCATGCCGCCGAAGCCGGTCCCCTGGGTGGAGGCCACCTTGGAGGGATGCACGGCCTGCAGGATCTCCACCGGTGTGAAGCCGGCCGACAGGTAGGCGTCCACGGTGGTCACGATGTTCCAGAGGGCGATTTCGTCCACGTCCCCGACCATGGAGGCGGGAATGCCCCATTTGACCGGGTCGAAGCCCTGTGGGAACTGGCCGCCCACGGTCCTGGACATGGTGGCCCGACGTGGCACGCGGATACGGGAGCCGGGCAGGCGGGTGACGGTCCACTCGCCGGACTGCTCGTCGTGGGCGATGCTGGTGTGATCCGGATCCTGGGCCACATACTCCTGAGCCATATCCTTTGTGGGCACCGAGAAGGCCACGTCGTGATCGAGGAAGACGTCGACCTCCTCTTCATTGGTGCCTTGACGGTAGTCGGAGCCCATGCCGTCGTCGAAGGGACGGATGCCGGAGCGGGCCACCACCTGGTCGTGGTAGCGCTCGGCGATGTCCTGCTCGGGCACCAGCTCGCCGTCGGTGTCGTACCAGCCCGGCTTGGGGCTGTCCTGCCACTCGACCAGACCCATGTTCCAGGCCAGCTCGAGGACGGCGGCGGCGCTCAGGTCGACCTGACCATCCGAATGGATGCCCATCTCGGCCTCGAAGCGGGTGCGGCCGGAGCCCCAGGGACCCATCTCGCCGATGGAGACGATGACGATCTGATCCTCGGGCCGAGCGGTCACGCCCTGCCAATCCTGCAGGTCCACCGGAGCCTGGGCGGGCACCCGAGGTGTGGGCAGGGCCTTGATGACCCGGCCCGGATCCTTGTCGGCATCTGCGGGCGCATCCCCGGGCTTTCCGGCTGGAGCCGGTGTCGATGGATCGTCGTTCTGGGCAGCCTCGGCCTTCAGGGCCTTGAGGTCCAGCGGGCTGGAGCCCAGGCCACCGGTCAGGTCGGCCTTAAGCGGGGACTGAAGAGCCTGCTGGCGGGCCTGCACAGTGCACAGCTCCAGCAGGGAATCAGCCATCTGCTCGGTGGAGTAGGTGCGGATGCCGTGGCGCTCCACGACTTTAACCAGCGGATCGTTGCCGCCCATGAGCCCGGTGCCACGGACCCAGCCGATCAGCGGGTGGGCGAAGGTGACCCGGCCGGACCAGTCCTGCTCGGGGCGGGACCGGTTGACGATGGCGTCCAGGGCGGCCTTGACCTCCCCGTAGGCTCCGTCACCGCCGAACATGCCGCGGTTGGGTGAGCCTGGCAGAACCACATGCAGACGGTGGTCGACATCGGTGTCCGCCCCGATGCCGGCGAACCCGGCGATCTGGCGTTCCAGGCTCCAGAGCATGAGCCGGGTCTGGGACTCGAAGAGCCGGCCAGAGTCGGCCATGGTCCCGTGCATGGCGGGTGCTGCGAAGGGCAGCAGCAGGGTGGGCTCGTAGGCGGGCTTGAGCACGGTGGTCGTAGCCCCCGTGGTCTTGCGCTGCTCATTGCCGACCCAGTCGACCAGGGCATCCACATCCCGATAGCTGGACAGGTTGGCGGGCACGATCCAGAGACGGGCACCACCCACGGCATGGCGACGGTAGAGGTCGCGGGCCCAGATGACGGTCTGCGGCTTCAGGGAGTGGCAGACGGCGATGACCGTCGCCCCGCCCTCCAGGAGCCCGGCAGTCAAAGATCCCGCGATGGACTTGGGGGCCACGCCGGTGACCACGGCCACGTCCTTGGCGAATCGTGCGGTGGTCTGGTCCGAGTCGGCAGGAGTCATGGCCTGGTCGGCAATGCCGCTGAAGACCCGGGCCAGATCCTGCTCGCCGCGTTTGCCTGCCTGCTCGGCGTACCAGACGGCCTGATCGTGCACCTCACATCCGGCTCCTACGAAGCTTAGGCGACTGCGGTCATCATCATGCTCGTGGTAGATGTGAGCCAGATCCTCGCGGGCGCTGGCCCAGCGGTCGTCGAAGAGGACGGCACGCGAGGCCTCGAACCGTGGTGCCACCTGCTCGGGCCAGTCGCTGCCCAGCTCGGCATCGACGGCAGCCACGACTGCAGCATCCTCATTCTCACCAGGCTGGACGGTCGGGGGTTCAAGCCCCAGCTTGTCCAGGAGGAAGCGTGCGGTGGAAGCCAGTACACCCTCAGAGCCGGTCACCTGGGCTGCGAAGGCATCCAGGGCGGCGGAGTCGACCACGGCACCGCCAGCAGTACCGCCTGCAGAGGGCATAGAGACCGTGACGCCGTGACGCTGGGCCACCTGCTGAACGGCCTGGTCGATCAGAGCATTGGCCGCAGGCACAGTGGAGACGGCTTCAGTGGGGAGAATCGCCAGGTCGCCGCCGCGCGAGGAGGCACCCTGGCGGGTGTCCAGGACCAGGCTGGCGACGGTGGCCGAGACCCAGCCAGCACCGAGCTGCCAGACATCGGAGACCCGCTGCTCGACCTGCTGCAGCTTGAGGCCGGAGGGGCCGAAGAGGTCGCGGATGCGTTCACGAACGATGTCGGAGAGCACCGGGCCGAAGGGCCGATAGTTAGGAGCCACCTTGTTCACCAAGGCGCTCAGGTCGGTCATGCTGGCCTCGGCGGCGCCGTCCACGCTGGCCACGCCCAGCTCGGAGCTAATGTCCATCAGCAGCTGGTTGCGCCTGGAGGAGACGCCGTTGGTCAGGGTGTCGGTGGTGTCGGTCTGCCCGATCTGCTCGGGGCGGATCTTGGTGGAGTAGGCCAGCAGGACGGCGATGGCGTCCGAGGCCTTGAAGGGCAGGTCGGCCACCTCGGCACCCGATGGGCCGCCGGTGGTCGGAGCCGGAGCTGGAGCAGGAACCGAATCCTCGGCTGCTTCATGGGCAGGAGCAGCAGCTGGAGCCGGATTCGGTGCCGGGGCGGGAGCAGCAGCTGGAGCAGGCTCAGGACTGGAGTCCTGGGCCGGAGCTGCGGGCTCCTCCTCCACCGGGGCCATGGGATCGGTGTCGGTCAGATAGACCCGGCTCTCGTCCCTGCCCAGGTTGTAGACGCTCACATGCCGCTCGCGGAAGTCAGGCAACTTCAGGGTCTTGGTGCCCAGGTTGGCCAGGGTGGGTGAATGGCCCAGCCCTATCTCAATCAGCTGCTCCACGCCCAGGCCGCCCTGCTCGGGGGCATCAAACATGATCGCCTGGGTCTCGATCCAGCGCACCGGGGAGGCGAACTGCCAGGAGAGCAGCTCGGTCAGCAGCAGACGGCCCAGCTTCTGGTCGTCGGCCGCATACTGGTCCCAGACCCGGGGATCGCCCAGAGCCTGCTTGATGCGTTCGGAAGGAACCACCTCCAGGATGGAGGCCGCGAACTCCTTGGTCATCCGGAAGGGCCGTGCAACCAGGTTGGGTATGTAGCGACCCTCCAGGCGGGAGTAGTCGATGTGCTCGGGCAGCAGGGCATCCAGGGTGTCGCGGAACTCTGGCACCCCCTTGCGCAGCAGGGTGGAGTGGAAGGGCACGTCAATGCCAGGCACGTACATGAAGGCCGGCTTACCGCCCGCCTCCTTGGCCCGACGGTTGGCGTCGGCTCGCAGATACTCCAGACCGGCGATGGTCCCGGCCACGGCGTACTGCTGGCCGGCCAGGTTGTAGTTGACGATCTCCAGGAATTCGCCGCACTCCTCGGATACGGACTCCACATACTGCTTGACGCCGGAGTCGCCCACGCCGAACTGGTTGGGACGCAGGGCGCCCATCCGGTAGTTGCTGCGCCCCTGCTCGTCACGTTCGATCAGGGAGTGCATGGTGGATCCACGGTGAAAGACCAGCTCCAGAACCGTCTCCAGGGACATGACCCCGGCGAAGGAGCTCAGGGCGTTGTACTCGCCCAGGGAGTGGCCGGCGAAGTAGGCGGGCCAGATGTCCATGCCGGACTCGCGCAGGCGGGCGGTCTGGGCGAAGGCCACGGTGGCCAAGGCCACCTGGGTGAACTGGGTCAGGTTGAGCAGACCCTCAGGATGGTGGTAGGTGACCCCCTTGGCTGTAAGGGTGTGCGGGTTGTCACGCACCACGGCCAGGATGGAGAACCCAAGCTTGCTGCGGGTCAGGGCATCGGCCCGTTCCCAGGTCTCACGGGCGGCAGGCGACTTGGCCCGCTCGTCCAGGACCATGCCCTGCTGCTGGATCCCCTGGCCGGGGTAGACGTAGGCGGTCCTCGGGGCGCGGGCGATTGCCGTGCCGCGGGAGACCAGCTGTCCGTCGATCCTGCAGGTGACCTCCAGGACCAGGCCGCCATGGCGGACCTTGCCCACACGCTCCAGGCTGATCTCCACCTTGTCGCCCAGCTGGACCATGCCGTACATGTTGTAGGTCCATCCGGCGATCTCGTAGTGGACGCCCTGCTCGTCAGTGGCCTGGGCCGCGTACTGTGCGGTGGCCGACAGCCACATGCCGTGCACCAGCGGCGCAGACAGGCCGGAGACCGCAGCGCCTCGCTTGGAGGTGTGGATTGGGTTGAAGTCCCCGGAGGTGCGTGCAAAGGCGGTCATATCCGTGGGGGCGGTGACGGTGACGCGGCGTAGCAGCCTGCGGGGTGTGTCCACCGTGTCGGCGCGGATGCCGCCGTACTCGGGAGCCTCCTGGGGCAACTGGTCGCTGTAGGCGCGGCCACGGATGGCGAAGCGCTCGACCTCGCGGGCCAGCACGGTTCCGTCCTGGGCGGCGTGGACCACATGGATGGTCACCACCCGGCCGGAGGCGGACTCCTGGTAGGGCTCGGCCCAGCTGGTCAGTCCGATCCGCTGGCCGGTATGCTCCAGCAGGCGCTTCTCGCTGACCTCCAGCTCAATCAGATGGTCCAGATGGACCGCGTTGAGCAGTCCCTCGATGATGGGGAAGCCATTCACATAGACGGATCCCAGAGCTGCGTAGATGGCCGGCCAGGCCGGACCCACCAGGGCGTCTGGGGCGAAGCCGGAGGGGATCAGCGCATCAGGCAGGGCACCACCGGTTGCCGCCTCATGGTCGAAGCCCAGGTTGGCTGCCAGGGTGTAGCCGCTGTGGGCCAGGCCGAAGGGGTGTTCCTGGTCGTCATCGTCCTTCTCGATGACAGGCATGGCCTCCAGCTTGTCGCCGGTGATGGTGGTGTTGCCGATGCCGGCTGTATCGGCCAGCATGGCGTAGACGTCCTTGGGCAAGCGGCTACGGTCGACCACCGGGAAGAGACCGACCTGGTCGCTCTTGAGGGTCAGCGGCACGACGATGTCACGCACCGCATGCCGGTCCAGGCCGCCGTCGGGATCGTCGTCCCAGTAAGTGTCCAGGTGGATGTCCAGGTCGTAGTGCTCGCCCTGGGCGTCATGGCCGGTGGCGGTGATGGTGTAGTTGGGGTCGTCCATGGCCGTGCCGTAAGCCGGATTGGCCATCAGGTGGCCCACCCAGGAGATGTTGGGGCTGCGGCGGATGAACTCCTGCGCGTCAGCGGCGCCTGCCAGCTGGCTGTAGGCCTTGGCGGGACTACTGTCCAGGTCGCGCACCCGGTCGATGGCCGCCCGCTCGAACCGTCCCAGGATGGAGGCCACCGGCTCGTCCACCGTGGTGATGCCCGCCACGGAGATGGGTCCGGGGATGGCCCTGACCGAGTCGGCGCCGTAGCGGGGGTCCTCTGACTGCCAGAGCTGATCCTGGCCCCACCAGCGCAGCAGATCGTTGTCGATGACCGGCACGAAGGGCATGGGCTTGGGGTACTCGCGCACCAGGACGGGGAACCAGGCCACGTCGGTGGGCACCACCTTGAGCTCGGCTGCCTGGGGATAGGCCTCGTGCAGCCGTCGAAGCGCCTGCTCGGGCTCAGCCACATCCTGCCTGGAGGCGAAGATGGAGTCGAACTCGCCGCTCTGACGCTCGCAGACACGGGCCTCAATGCGCCGCAGCAGGTGCAGGAAACGGTCGATGTAGGTGTCATCGGCCCAGGGGTAGGCCAGGTCGGCGAAACGTTGGGCCCAGTCCTGGTAGGTCATGGTCTCCAGATCGCCGAAGTAGGGCTTGGCGGTCTTGTTCAGGGCCTCGATGATCTCTGCGCGGCGGGTCTCCAGCTCCTCGGGGTGCTTCATGACCCGGACCAGCAGGCGGCCGCACTCGGCGGAGGAGTTCTCCATCTCGTAGATGTCGGCGTGCAGATGGCTCAGGCCGGAGCCCACGCCTCCCACAGACTTGCCGCTGGGCACCCACTTCTCACCCATGGGGGCGAAGGGGTCCGGATCGGGGGTGGAGCTGTCGATGCCAGGGGTGGCCACCAGAGCCCGCTTGATCTCAGGATTGGTGCGGGCCTCCTTGGCGGTCATGGCCGCTGTGCCGATCATGACGCCGTCCACGGGCATGTCCGGCAGGTGGTAGGCACGGGACCACTGACCACTGATGTAGTCGGCCGCCCGCTCAGGGGTGCCGATGCCGCCGCCAGCCACGAGCACGATGTTGGGGCAGGCACGAACCTCGGCATAGGTGGTCGAGAGCAGGTCGTCCAGGGACTCCCAGGAGTGGTGGCCTCCTGCGGCCCCGCCCTCGACCTCCATCAAAATGTGGGTGGGTGCGACCTTGCGGGCGATAGCCACGACCTGGCGTATCTGGTCCACCGTGCCGGGCTTGAAGGCCACGTAGGGGAAGCCCTCCTCGTTGAGCTGGTGGATCAGGGTCACGGCCTCATCCAGCTCGGGAATACCGGCAGAGATGACCACCCCGTCGATGGGGGTGCCGGAGGCGCGCTTCTTGGGCACGATGTGCTGGCTGCCGAACTGGAGGTTCCACAGGTACCGGTCCATGAACATGGCGTTGAACTCGACCGTGCGGCCCTCCTGCAGCTGGTCCTCCAGCTGGGACACATGGCGGTCGAAGACCTCGGCGGTCACCTGGCCGCCGCCGGCCAGCTCGGCCCAGTAACCGGCGTTGGCGGCTGCAGCCACGATCTCAGGCTCCACAGTGGTCGGGGTCATGCCGGCCAGCATGACCGGGGGCTTGCCGGTCAACCGGCTGAAAGCAGTCTCCACCCGGGGGCCGGCCGGGGTCTCAAGCAGACGGGGGGCCAGCTTGGACCAGTCCTGGGTTCGGGCCGGGTCCTCCTCCATGGTGGACAGCTCCGCGCGCCGGGCCTGATTGGAGGCCTCGACCACGCCGACACCGGTGCCCTGGACCAGGTTGTCCACCAGCTTGCCCAGGGTCTCGCCCGGGCCCAGATCCACCAGCCAGAGGGAGGCGGCATCCTGCTGGTCCATGACCTCGGCGATCCGGCCAGCCCAGTCGGCATGGTTGAGCAGAACCTCTTCGCCCAGAACCCGGGCACGCTCGGTGTCCAGACCACAGCGGGAAGCCCAGTCCACACTCAGGTCCACGGCCTCCTTCATGAGCGGCGAGTGGAAAGGCAGGGTCACATCCAGATACTCCAGAACCGGCGAGAAGGCGGTTCCGCCGCGGACCTTGTCCTCGCGCAGTTGGCGCTGATGCTCGCTCTCCTTGCCCGCCTCGATGGCAAAGGCGGCCAGATCCTCCGGATACCCGGACAGGACCAGGTTGCGGTCCGAATTGGTCACGGCCACGCTGATGGGACCGCGAGCGCCAGGCACCCGGTCGACCAGGACCTCCACCTGATGGCGGGTGGCGCCGCGCACCGAGAGCATGGGCGTGGCCTCACCCTGGCGGTGGATGCCCAGACGACGGGCCTGGCGGGTGCCGGCCGTGCCGATCAGCATGGCGGTGGCCAGAATCTGGTCGATGGCGCCCTGGGCGGCCTTGAAGGATCCGGCAGCCTGGATCTCCTGGACCATGTGAACGCCGATGATTCCCTGGGAGTGTCCCAGCAGGGCCACCGGACGGGCCTGGGCTGCGTCGTAGCCCAGTTGGTCCATGTCCATGAGGGCGCCCAGCTGCACCAGGGCGATGCCGGGAACGCTGACCGCCGCGTCGGCGGCCGGCCCCAGCCTGACCGGGTCAGGTCTGTAGCCGAACAGATCCAGCTGACGGCCGTTGGTGGCCAGCAGATCGGGCTTGACCGCCCTGAGCAGGTCGGTGGCCGCCGCCATGCGCTCCCTCAGGGCCTTGTCAATGTCGGGATCGCCCTGCAGATCGGCCAGGGCCACGGTCCAGGGGTTGGACTGGCCGGCGAACATGAGCGCGTGCGGCTGCTCGGCGAGACGGTTGATGAAGAATGTATTGGTCATGATGTCCTATTCATAGAGAGTTGGGGATTGCTGATAATGACGAGGGGAAGCTCATAGAGGCTGGTTGCCGTGGTGCTTGTCGTTGACCCTGACGCGCTGCTTGTCTGCCAGGAGGTCCATGGCCTGGACCAGGACCGGTCTGGTCTGCTCCGGATCGATCATGCCGTCCAGCTCGCCCATCTCCAGGGAGAGATTGGCGTTGACGGTGCTGCTTTCATATTCCTGGGCCAGCTTGTTCCGCAGCTCATCCACGTCCCGGCCGGCCTCCTTGGCCTCCTGCAGGTCGCGCCGGTGGATGATGTTGACCGCGCCCTGGGCTCCCAGCACAGCTATCTGCGAGGAGGGCCAGGCGTAGTTGAGGTCCGCGCCGATGGCCTTGGAGCCCATGACGATGTAGGAGCCGCCGAAGGCCTTGCGCAGCACAATGGTGACCATGGGCACCTGGGCATTGGCGTAGGAGTAGATGACCTTGGCCCCCCGGCGGATGATGCCGGCATGCTCCTGGTCCGAGCCCGGCTTGTAGCCGGGGGTGTCCACTAGGGTGATTACCGGCAGGTTGAAGGCGTCGCAGAGGCGGACGAAGCGGGCCAGCTTCTCGGAGGACTCCACATCCAGGCTGCCCGCGTCCACCATGGGCTGGTTGGCCACGATTCCCACCGGCCGACCCTCCAGGCAGGCAAAGCCCACCACAATGGACCGGGCGTAGAGTTCCTGGACCTGGACCAGCTCGCCGTAGTCGACGATGGCATGGATGACGTCCAGCACGTCGTAGGGCTGTCGGTCATTTTCAGGAATGACCGTAGCCAGTCGCTTGGCGGCCTGGCGCTCTGCATGGCCGGAGATGAAGGCGTATCGGGGAGGCTCCTGACCGCTGTTTGCAGGCAGGTAGGCCAGGACGGTCCTGGCATAGTCGATGGCATCGGCCTCATCCTCTCCCAGGTAGTGGGCCACGCCGGAACGGGTGTTGTGCACGTAACCGCCGCCCAGCTGGTCCATGCTGATGGTTTCGCCGGTCGCCGCTTTGACCACGTCAGGACCGGTGACGAACATGTCCGAGTTCTCCTTGGTCATGATGATCAGGTCGGTCAGGGCCGGGCAGTAGACGGCACCCCCTGCGCAGGGTCCCAGAATCAGGGAGACCTGCGGGACGAAGCCGCTGGCCTGGCAGGTCTTGCGGAAGATGCGGCCGTACTGGGTGAGGGCGGCCACACCCTCCTGGATGCGGGCGCCGCCCGAGTCGATCATGGCCACGATGGGGACCTTGATCCGCAGGGCCATGTCCATGAGACGGCAGATCTTCTCGCCCTCGGCCCGTCCCAGGGTACCGCCTCTGACGGAGAAGTCCTGGGCATAGACGCCGACCTTGCGCCCGTAGACCAGGCCGAAGCCGGTGATGACCGCAGAGCCCGCCCGGTCCCCGGCGATGTCGCCACCAGCGAAGCGGCCCACCTCCTCGAAGGTGTCCTTGTCGAAAAGCAGATCCAGCCGCTCACGGGCGGTCTGCTTGCCCTTGGCATGCTGACGGTCGCGGGCGTGCTCCTCGGCCTGCTTGGCCAGGGCGGCGGCCCGGTGGATGCCCTGGCGCACCGGCTGGGAGCCCAAGGCGGATTCGGCGACGCTCATGCCTGCTCCTCCCCGCCCAGATCCAGGGTGACCAGGGTCTGGCCCGGATCCACCCCCTGTGCCACGGACACATCGATGGTCTTCACACGGCCCTTGGCCGGGGCATAGACGTAGTTCTCCATCTTCATGGACTCCAGAACAACCAGCAGGTCGCCCTTGTCCACCTCCTGGTCGGGGGCCACGTTGATGCGGGTGACCACCGCCTGCATGGTGGCCACGATGACGCCGGACCGGGCCGCATCCTGCCGGGGGGCGCCAGGCTCCTGATCGCGCAGCCCGCGCCCGCGCAGGGGCTGCCTGGGCCTGGAAATGCCGCCGTGACCGCCGGGGCCGCCCATCCCTCCCAGCAGCGACTGGGGCAGGGAGAGCTTGACCCGCCTGTCGTCGATCTCCACGTTGTAGGTCTCCATGGGATCGCTGTCCCGGTCCTGTTCCTGGGCCGAGGCGCCGGAGACCGAGGCGGGCTGGCCGCTGCCGTTGGAGGCAGGCTCCACGTTCAGGTAGACCCTTTCAAGCCACTTGGTGGACACGTCGAAGGAGTGCCCGCCCTCGGCGGTGAACTCGGGGTTGGTGAAGATCTTCTGGAAAAGGCCGGCCGGGGTGGGGACCCCGCTGATGCTCATCTCGCGCAGGGCCCGACGAACCCTGGCCACGGCCGCCGGACGGTCCTGGGCGGTCACGATCAGCTTGCCCATCATGGAGTCGTCCCTGGGCGAGACCGTGTCACCCACCTCGACGCCTGAGTCCACGCGGATGCCGGGGCCGGAGGGCCACTGAATCGACTCGATGGTCCCTGAGCTGGGGGTCAGGTTGGTGGCCGGGTCCTCGCTGGTGATGCGCAGCTCGAAACTGTGGCCGCGGGGCGGGGGCGCCACATTCAGGGAGCCGCCATCGGCGATCCGCAGCTGCTCGCGGACCAGGTCCAGTCCGCAGACCTGCTCGCTGACCGTGTGCTCCACCTGCAGCCGGGGGTTGACCTCCATGAAGTAGACGTCGTCCCTGGGGGTGACCAGAAACTCGCATGTACCCAGGCCCACGTAGCCCACCGTATCGAACAGGCGGCGGGAGAATCCCTCCAGCTGGGCGATCACATCGTCGGACAGGAAGGGGGCCGGGGCCTCCTCCACCAGCTTCTGGTTGCGGCGCTGGACCGAGCAGTCCCTGGTGGAGTAGACGGTGAACTGGCCGTGGCTGTCCCTGCCGGACTGGGTCTCCACGTGCCGGGCCCGATCCACGAACTTCTCGATGAAGTAGTCGCCCAGGTCGCCTCCCTGAAGGGCATCATGGTTCATGTAGAAGGTGCGCAGCTCGTCGCTGTCGTTGATCAGGGTTATCCCCCGGCCGCCGCCGCCGTCAGCCTTCTTCATCATGACCGGATAGCCGTGCTCGTCGGCGAAGTCCAGCAGGGGGCGCATGTCGGTGACGGGCTCGCTCAGTCCGGGCACCACGGGCACCCGGGCCCGCTCGGCCACCTTGCAGGCTGTGATCTTGTCGCCCAGCTCGTCCAGGACCTCCGGATCCGGCCCCACCCAGGTGATGCCCGCCTCAATCACCTTCCGAGCGAAGGAGGAGAACTCGGACAGGAAGCCATAGCCCGGGTGAAGGGCGTCAGCGCCTGACCTGCGGGCGATGGAAACGATCAGATCCTCGTTCAGATAGGTCTCAATGTTGGTGTCCCCAGGCAAGAGATAGGCCTCGTCCGCCATCTGGGCATAGGGGGCATCCCGATCCTGGTCGGCATAGACGGCCACGGTGGCAATGCCCATCTCCTGGGCGGTGCGTACAACCCGCAGGGCTATCTCGCCGCGGTTGGCGATCAGCAGTTTTTTCATTCCCCTCTCCTCACTGGTTGCTCAAGGGTGATCGGACTGACGGAAAGCATGAACAGGGTGGGAATCTAGGCCCCCACAGCGGCCACTTCAGGCAGGACGCCCACATCTGCCGTAGACACGTCAACCTGGTCGCCGTCGGGCAGCCGTACCCGCAGGGAGGCGTCCGGATTGATCTGCAGGGCACGTCCCTCCACGGGCTCACCGGCTACGGGGACGACCCTGACCCGCCGGCCCAGCGTCCAGCTGAGTCCGGCAATCCTCGAGCGCACTCCCTGGGGCCCGTTCAGGACCCGGTCCAGCGACCCGTCAAGGCCAAGGGGGGCCATCTCCCCGCTCAGGTGCCAGCTGATGGCATCGACCAGGTCGTCGCGCAGGGTCTGATAGTCGGGCAGATTCCGGTAGTGGAGCTGCAGGGAGGTGGACTCCGCAATGGGCAGCGCCTGCCGGGGCAGGAAGAGGTTGATGCCGATGCCGACAGCCAGTGCCGACCAGTCCTGATCCACCCGGACCAGTTCGCAGAGGATGCCCCCCAGCTTGGCCCCGCGGCAGAACAGATCGTTGGGCCACTTGAGCGTCATGACTCGTTCAGGGTCGCCACCGTCGCTCAGAGTGCAGCCGTGATACTCAAGCACGTCCTGCAGGCCTTCCAAGGCAGCCAGTCCCGCCACCATGGGCATCCATCCACCGAAGGATCCTGTCAGCAGGCTGGTGGGTAGCGGCAGGGCCCAAGTGGCCAGCAGAGAGCATCGGGGCTGATTGACCCAGGTTCGGGCAAGACGACCGCGGCACCGGGACTGCGCATCGGCAACCGCTACGCTCAGCGGCATGGTGCTCCCCCCGGCGCCCGGCCATCGCCGAATACCTTTACTTGCGACTCTTCCCTCGTATCGTGTAGTCGTAGAAATACCCTGACGGGCATTTTTTCGAGGCGTATCTTCGGCTTTTCCCCTTGTGCCAGAGACCAATCCCTTCACGGTCTCCGAGCTCGTTGTCGATTCACCGCCCCCAAACAGCCGCTCGACCCGGTCGCGCGCATCCGAATAGGTCGAGGCTTCCAGAGCATGAGCCACGAGCGTATTGGTCGAATCGACGGTGTCGAGCACCACGATCGAGGAGATTACGCCACTGTCCAGCGATGCCGATGGCTGCCACTTGATATTCTGATGAGGCACGCGTTCCACTATACGGCACAAGGGGTCAGCCCCGGTAGCGAACCACACACAAAAGCGGCGGCCGGTTTTTGTATCTTTTCACAGTGGACCCTTGGATAGCTCAGAGCGCATCCTCGGATGGGCACTGGATAAAATGGGGAAGCCGTAGACCAGGCATGACCCGCGAAAGGGGTTCTTTTGAGCGCAGACAGCGGAAGGGCGCAAGCGAGAGAGGCGGGCGAACAACCTGTGCAGACATCGGCCTTGCAGACCGGGAGACCCGGGTCTCGTGCATCCCGGACCGTCGGCCTGGTCCTGGCCCTGCTGGCCTGCCTCTGGATCGCCTTCTGCACTGGCCTGGGCCCCATCTACCGTCAGCAGGGATCGCTTACGCAAGTGGGTTTGTCCCAGCTCCTAATCATGCTGGGCACCCTGGCCGTCTGTCTGGCTGTGGTCCTGGTCTGCCGCCGGATTCTGCTGGGTCGCGAGCCCTTTAGGATGCCACAGCGCTTGACCGCCCTGGCACAGCGTCCACGGATGCGTACCTACGCGGCCTTCATAACCCGGCAAACCAGCGGCTGGCGGTCCATCATGCGCCTGCTTTTGCTGGGCTGGGCCTGGGCCTTTCTTACCTTGCTGGCCGCCTATGGGGCCGACCTGTACGCGCAGGCCCAGGAGTGTGCCAACTTCCTGGCTCAGCTGCAGGGCGATCAGCCCCCCTACGGCGGCAATACCTTCACACAGATGGACGTCTACCCCATCGGTCATTACCTGTGGCCGGACCACCCCACATTCCTGACCGACCAGCACAACATGGTGCTGACCTTGTTCTACGGGATGACCATCATGGCCTCCAACCATCTGACGGGATCCTATGACGCGGGCATCGTACTCCTGGCAGGGCTGCAGGTGATCTTCGCAGCCTTCTGCTGCGCCGTCACCGCCGACCGCTTCCTACGCGACAGCGGAACTGAACAGGTTGGGGCCCTGGCCCGCACCCTGGTCATGCTCTTCTTCCTCCTCTCCCCCTTCGTGGTCTTCAGCACCTTCAGCCTGACCAAGTCCCCCCTCTTCGCCTTCGCCTTCATCTGGTGGTTCGGCATCTGGCACCAGCTGGAGTCAGCGGACAGGAACTCGCCGCTCTACGCCAGCCAGGCGGCTCGACTGCGGCCCGCCCTGGCCCTGAGCACCCTGATCATGCTGATCAGCGCCAAATACGCCCTCTACATCGTTCTGGCCCAGCTGGTCCTGGCCCTGATCGTCCACCGTCGCCAGTGGGCCACCATCCTGATAGGGCTCCTGCTGCCCCTGATCCTGTTCACCGGGGTGACCGGGGCCCTGACGGCCACGGGGACGGTCATCCAGGGTGACCCGGTGGAGAGCCGCAGCATCCAGCTGCAGCAGATCGCCCGGGTGGCCCAGCGCAACCCCCGGGGGATTCCGGCCCAGGCGAGAGCCGACCTTGAACCCATCATGGACCTGGACAATGCCGCCATCCAGTACACCCCCTGGGAGGCCGACAGGGTCAAGTCCTCGGGCAACCAGCCCAAACTGATCGTCTATCGCTGGAGGACCGTCACGCCCGAGCAGCTGTCCCGGCTGAATCGGGCCTGGCTCCAGGTGGGACTGCATAACCCGGCGATCTACCTGGATGCCTTCATGGCCGAGTCCTACGGCTACTTCGACCCCGGCGACCCTGCCTACGTGGCCATGTCCTACTACCTCAACAACGGCTACGTACAGAACTCGGGCTCCTGGCTGGCGGCCTGGTGCCACGACTGGCGCAACGGGGTTACCGGATTCGTCAGAACCTGGGCCGATACCCCCCTCCTCGGCCTTGTGGCACGGGCCAACTTCTGGGTGGTGGTCACCCTGCTGCTGATCGTCGCCCGCCTGGCAGCCGGTCACTGGCGTGGGGCCCTGTGCTGGTTCCCCCTCCTGCTGATCATGGGGGTCATGATCACCGCCCCAGCCAACAACTTCGAACGGCACATGCTGCCGGTGGACATGGTGGTGCCCTTCCTGATCCTGGACATGGTCCGACAGAGCCGCCGTGCCCGTGCCGAAAACCTGATGGACCGGCCGACATGATTGGCAAGTCGAAGCGGTCCGGGCCGAAGGGCGACGACCCTGCCGAAGCGCAGCAGGTTCACCTGGCACCTCATGCGTCCGATGCCGCCATGGAGCAGATTCTTCTGAAGACACTGGATCATCTGGAGGAGGCACTGCCCTGGACCAGATCCGCGCCTGCCGATGGGCGCAGAACCTTGGAGGGGGCCATTCGAACAGCCATGGACGACCTGTTGTCCCGACTTGACGCCCAGGGTTCGGAAGACAGCGAAGTCCCCTCCCCCGTCCCAGCCGAGCTCTCCCGGAGCCTGGGACCGCACCGGGCCATGGAGCTGACCCGGGTCATTCTGGACATGCTTGAGGAGGCTGGCCGGACCATGGGAGCCGAGGGGGAACGGTCCACGTTGGTCTACACCCGTCATGCAGCCACCGCAGCAGCCGCTCTCTACGCCGACCTGGCCGAGGCGAGGAACGGGCGCAAGGCCGCAGCGGAGTCGAGAATCATCCGGCATTTGATTGAGAACACAGCAGATACACGCACTGTTGACGATCTGGCCCGGTTGGGCTGGCCGACCGAATTCGATTGCTTCGCCGTCGTCGGCGAGGCACGGGGCAACGATGACGGACAGGGTATGGAGAACGCCCGTCAACCCATCCACACCACGGTGGCCCGTCAAGGCGGCAGAGCCCTAGTGGGCGAGAATGAAGGACTCATGGTGGCCCTGATCGACCCCAACCGGTCGGGCACTCCGGCGGACTTCTGCGCATCCACCCTGCGCTTCTTCGCCGACGAGTCAGCTGTCTGTCTGGGACCTCTCCACCATGGAATCTCCGGTGCGGGATCCTCCATCCGAGCCGCCCTGAGCACGTACGCTGCAGCTCCAGCAGTGGCTGATCCCATCACCGCCGCGCTGCCCAGACCACTGCACGCCGACGACCTGCTGCCTGAACGGGCCCTCAACGGAGACACGGACGCAGCCGACCAGCTCTACCAGGAAGTCTATCTGAGCCTGGCCGGACAGGACCCGGATGGGCCCCTGCCGACCACCCTGCTCACCTTCCTGCGCTCGGGCAACTCGCTGGAGGTCACTGCCAAGAAGCTGGGCATCCATCCCAACACCGTACGCTACCGGCTCAGGCGCTGCGTAGAGGTAACCGGCTGGGATGCCATGGACCCACGAGAATCCTTCGTCCTCCAGGCAGCCCTGATCATCGGCAGAATCCGCAGGTCACACCCGGGCACCGACTGACTGCCACCGGGCCAACTGGTGCCGGGACGAGTGCTGCCTGATCAAGATACAAAAAGGGCGGGAACCCGAAGGTCTCCCGCCCTGGAAGTATACAGCCGAACCGGCTCAGAGCACCGCGATGTCCAGGGGGACGCCCGGACCCATGGTGGTGGTGACGGTGGCCTTGGTGATGTAGCGACCCTTGACCGTGGCCGGCTTCAGACGCTTGATCTCCTCGTCGACCGCGTGGAAGTTCTCCTCCAGAGCCTGCTGCTCGAAGGAGACCTTGCCCACGGGGAAGCTCAGGTTGCCGTTCTTGTCCACACGGAACTCGATACGTCCAGCCTTGATTTCGGTGACCGCCTTGGCCACATCCATGGTCACGGTGCCGGTCTTGGGGTTGGGCATGAGGCCACGGGGACCCAGCACGCGGCCCAGACGGCCGACCTTGCCCATCATGTCGGGGGTGGCCACCACGGCGTCGAAGTCCAGGTAGCCGCCGGCAACCTTGGTCACCAGCTCGTCATCGCCCACCTCGTCGGCTCCGGCCTCGGCGGCTGCAGTCGCCTGGGGACCGCGGGCGAAGACCAGGACGCGCACGGTCTTGCCGGTGCCGTTGGGCAGGCTGACGGTGCCGCGGACCAGCTGGTCGGCCTTGCGGGGATCCACGTTCAGGCGGTAGACGGCCTCAACGGTCTCGTCAAACCCGCGCTTGGGCATGCTCTTGAGCAGGGCGATGCCCTCCTCGGGGGTGTACAGGTTGGTGCGATCGACCTTCTCGGCCGCCTCGCGGTACTTCTTGGAACGCTTGGTCATCTGCTTCTCCTATCAGCAGTCGCGGTGCGGGCAAGCGTATGCCCTGCCGCTCACAACGAAAATGTCAGTCGGTGACGGTGATGCCCATGGAACGGGCGGTGCCTTCGATGATCTTCATCCCGGCCTCGACGTCACGGGCCGACAGATCCTCCATCTTGGTCTGGGCAATCTCGCGGACCTGGGCCTTGGTGACGGATCCCACCTTGGTGGTCAGCGGGTTGCCGGCACCCTTGGAGACACCGGCCGCTTTGCGCAGCAGGTCGGCTGCCGGCGGAGTCTTGGTGATGAAAGTGAAGGAACGATCCTCGTAGACGGTGATGATGCAGGGGATGACCTGGCCCATCTTGTCCTTGGTGGCATCGTTGTACTGCTTGCAGAAGTCCATGATGTTCACGCCGTGGGAACCCAGTGCAGGGCCCAGCGGGGGCGCAGGATTGGCCTTGCCGGCCTCTATCTGCACCTTGATCAGCGCGGTGACTTTCTTCTTTGCAGCCATATGCTGGTTCTTCTTTCTACGAAGCGGTGATGTCGGAGACCATAGGTCCCCTCCCGCAACCTGTTCTTTCCAAATGCGCTCCACAGGGGAGCACAAGCTTGACGATTATCGCATCGACCAGGGACCGGCCGACGGCGCTCAGGCGATCTTTTCGACCTGGTCGAAGCCCAGCTCCACAGGAGTGTCCCTGCCGAAGATGGAGACCAGAACGGTCAGCTTCTGCGTGGTGGGCTCCACGTCGGAAACCACGGCGGCCATGGTGGCGAAAGGTCCTTCGGTAACGGTGACCTGATCGCCGACGGCGTAGGAGACCTCCACCGTGCGCTTCTTGGCGGCCTCGGGCTTGTCCCCAGCGGCCTTCAGGGCCTCGGAGGCGATCATGGGGGCCATCATCTGAACGACCTCCTTGCGGGTCAGCGGAGCCGGCTCCTTGCTGGGGCCGACAAACCCGGTGACGCCTTCGGTGTCGCGGATGATGCGGCGGGCATTCTCATCGGGCCACATGCGAATCAGCACATAACCAGGCACACGCACACGGGTGACGACCTTCTTACCCTTGTCGGTGTGCTTCTCGACCTCCTCCATGGGAATCTCCACCTGGAAGACCTTGTCCTCCAAGCCGAAGGAGGCCACGCGGGACTCCACGTTGGCCTTGACGCGCTTCTCGTAGCCGGAGTAGGTGTGCAGAACGTACCACTTGCCCTCAAGGGTGCGCAGCTTCTTGGAGAACTCGTCCACGGCACGCTGACCGGGATCGTCCTGATCAGCCTGGTCATCGTCAGAGGAGCCTTCGGAATCGGAAGAATCGACCTGGGCGCTCTTGGCCTGGGCGGATTCGGCGGGTGTGCTGTCCTGCTCGGCCTGCTCCGAAGAGGTTCCGAGCTGCTGATCCTGGACCTGGGCATCCTCCTGGGTGGGGACATCCTCGGACGCCGACGGGACCGACTCAGCGGCCTGATCGGGGTCCAGTCCCTCTCTGGTCAGATCATCACTCATGGATCACTCCACCTTCTACCTTGTCACGGCTCAGCCAAATATCAGGAAGGCCAGTTTACCCAGCCCGAAGTCCATCACGGTCACGAAGACCATCAGCAGCAGCACAAAGATGAAGACGGCCACGGACCAGCCCACCAGCTCCTTGCCTGTGGGGGTCACGACCTTGCGAATCTCGTCGATGACCTGCTTGATGAAGAGCCCGATACGCATGAAGAAGTTCGGCCTGGCTTCCTCAGCCCCATCCTTCTGTGCCATGGTCATCCGTCCTTCGTTTGTTCTGCATCATCTGCTGCAAGCCTTGGCAGGGAAGGCGGGACTCGAACCCACAACCTACGGTTTTGGAGACCGTTGCGCTACCAATTGCGCCACTTCCCTATCGGAACTTCCTACCAGCCTACTCGGCAGGGAGGAAAAACCGCCAAATCGCAAGTCTAGCCTAAAGGGTGGATTGCGTCCAACCGTGTTGCCCTGACAGCATTTCGCTCAGGAGCAGGATCAGGCGCTGACCCAGCCCCCAAGGCGCCGCATGCCCTCGGCCAGGTCGTCGTCAGCCAGCGCGTAGGAAAAACGCAGGCAGCCGGGCGCGCCGAAGGCCTCGCCTGGCACGGCCGCCACCTGGATCTGTTCCAGGATGACCTCGGCCAGCTCACTCGAGGTAGCGCAGACTGTGCCTTGCGGACCCACTGGCCGATTCAGCAGGCCGGTCACGTCGGCAAAGGCATAGAAGGCACCCAGGGGTTCAGGGCAGCTCACCCCATCCATGGCATTCAAGGCATCCACAATGGCCCGCCGACGCAGGGCGAAAGCCGACCGCATGGCCTCCACATCTTTCAGACCGCCGGTCAAGGCAGCCAAGGCCGCCTGCTGGGAGACATTGGCCACGTTGGAGGTCATATGCCCCTGAAGCTTGGCGGCCGCCTTGGCCACCGGCACGGGGGCAATCAGCCAGCCCACCCGCCAGCCGGTCATGGCATAGGTCTTGGCCACACCATTGACCACAATCAGCTGATCGCGTACCTGGGGCACCAGAGCGCCTGGATAGGGCGTGCGCGCCCCCTGGTAGGTCAGGTGCTCATAGATTTCGTCACTGATCACCCAGATTTGGTGCTCCATGGCCCAACGGTCCACGGCAGCCACCAGGTCGGCATCCCAGATTGCCCCGGTCGGATTGGCAGGCAGATTGAGGATGATGGCACGGGTGCGCTCGGTCCGGGCCGCCTCCAGCTGCTCCAGGCTGGGGATATAGCCCTGGTCGGCTCCGCTGAGCACCGGAACCGGCCGACCGCCAGCCAGCAGAACCATCTGGGGATAGCTGGTCCAGTAGGGTGCGGGAATGATGACCTCATCACCGGGGTTCAAGAGGACCTGGAAGGTCTCATAGACGGCCTGCTTGCCGCCGTTGGTGACCACAATCTGATCCGGGTCAATCTGGTAACCCGAGTCGCGCAGGGTCTTGTCGGCGATGGCCTGCTTCAGTTGGGGCAGGCCCGCTGTGGGCGTATAGCGATGGTTACGCGGATCCAGGCAGGCGCGGGCAGCCGCCTGCACAATGTGGTCAGGCGTGGGAAAGTTGGGTTCGCCGGCACCGAAGCTGATCACATTCATGCCCTGGGCCTTCATGGCCTTGGCTTTTGAATCCACGGCCAGAGTGGCACTGGGGGCCACCGCATCTATGCGTCTGCTCAGGGTCTGCCATTGCGCCATAGTCATGTGGCCATGCTACCGCCCAGCACCCCCAGAGCTGTGTTCAGACCAGGACCAGAGAGTCCCGATGCACCAGCGGGTGGGCATAGTGGGCACCCAGTCGGCGGCGGAGTTCCTTGGTGTTTAGGCCCAGCATGTCCTGGGCCTCCTCGGAGTCATAGCCGGACAGGCCCTTGGCCACCTGGTGGCCAGACTCATCGTGAATCCAGACCGGATCCCCGGCCGAGAACTCACCCTGGACCGATTTGGCACCAGCTGCCAGCAGGCTGGCACGACCGCCGCGCAAAGCCTTGACAGCCCCCTGATCCACCAGATAGCCGCCCCGGGGACGGGAGGCGAACTTGATCCAGAGCCGGTGCGAGGAGCCTCGTGGACGGATGGGGGCGAAGAGGGTGCCCACCTGGTCGCCGGCCAGGGCAGGGCCGGCGAGATCAGCACGGGTCAGGACCACGGGCATGCCGGAAGCCGCAGCAATCCGCGCCGCCTCCAGCTTGGTGGCCATGCCCCCGGTTCCCAGCCCGGAGACGGACCCTTGGGCATCCACCTGGTCCATGATGGCCGCCACATCGGGCACAAAGCCGATCCTGCGCGCCCCTGGGCGGGACGGGGGCTCAGTGTAGAGGGCATCCACGTCAGTCAGCAGGACCAGGGCATCGGCGCTGACGATGTTGGCGATCAGTGCCGAAAGGTGGTCGTTGTCGCCGAAGCGGATCTCGTTGCTGGCCAGGGCATCGTTCTCATTGACGATGGGGATGACCCCCAGATCCAACAGACGGCAGAGGGTGCGCCGGGCGTTGCGGTACTGGATGGCATGGGTGGTGTCACGGGCGGTGATCAGGATCTGGCCAACACGCAGAGCATAGCGGGCGAAGGCAGCCTCGTACTGGGCCATGAGCAGACCCTGGCCCACTGAGGCCGTTGCCTGCTGGGTGGCCACGTCATCAGGACGTTGGTCAAAACCCAGTGTGCCGAAGCCGGCAGCTATGGCCCCAGAGGTGACCAGTACCAGACGGGCGCCATCCACAGCCGCCGAGGCCAGGGCACCCACCAGCGAGCGAAGGCGATCCTGGTCCAGGCGCCCATGGGAATCAGTCAAAGAACTGGTGCCCACCTTGACCACCATGGTGCGGGCCTGGGCCACCCGGGAGCGAACCTCAGCCTCGTCGGATTCCTCCCGACCGGTCATTGCCCGGCCTCCTCCGAACTGGCCGAATCCGTATCCCCGCGCCCCAGCAGGCCCTGCCTGTCGTGGGGATCATCATCCACGGAGGGGTCGGCCCAGTGCCCCTGGCGCCGCTCCTGCTCCATGACCTGACGCACCGCCTGCCGGGCGTCCATCATCTGGTGGTACCGGCGGCGGCGTTCGCTGTTGGTGCGGCGGCGGCTGAGTCCCTGGCTCTCCTCCAGACGCAGGTCACGGCCCCGAGCCACCTGGGGGGTGCCGTCCAGCATTTCGGCACCGGCCGCCACGCTCGGATCCCAGTCGAAGGCCACCGCATCGTCGCCAGGACCGATGCGGACCTCGTCACCTGGCCTGGCCCCGGCCTTGCGCAGGGCATCCTCCACACCCATCCTGGCCAGGCAGTCGGCCAGGTAGCCCACGGCCTCCTCGTTGTCAAAGTTGGTCTGGCGCACCCAGCGCTCGGGCTTGGCTCCGCAGACCCTGAACCAGGTCTGTCCGGAACGGGTCTGATGCCGCTCAAGAGTGAAGTCGGCGGACTGGTCCCCATTTCTGCGCCGCCGCTCCAGGGGGCGGATGACCACGCGCTCCTCCTGGCTGGCCTCCTGCTGCTCATGCAGCTGCCTGCGCAGGCGGTCCACCAGACCGGCAAGGTAATAGCCCAGCTCCTTGAGTCCCTGATGCGAGGCTGTGGAGACCACAAAGACCTTGAGGCCCAGAGCCTCAAAGTCGGGCCTGACGAATTCAGCCAGCTCGCGAGCCTCCGGCAGGTCAGCCTTGTTGAGGATGATCACCCTGGGCCGCTCGGCCATAGGGATGACCCCCAGCGGAAGCTCCAGGCGGTCGGCATAGCGGGAAAGCTCCTCTTCCAGGGCTTGATAGTCGCTCATGGGGTCACGATCTGGCTCCAAGGTTGCGCAGTCGATGACATGGGCGATGATCTCAGTGCGCTCGATGTGCCTCAGGAACTCCAGCCCCAGGCCCTTGCCCTGGGAGGCCCCCGGAATCAGCCCTGGCACGTCGGCCATGGTGAAGCGGCTCTCCCCTGCCTGGACCACGCCCAGGTTGGGCACCAGGGTGGTAAATGGATAGTCGGCGATCTTGGGCCGGGCCGCGCTCATGGCCGCCACCAGGCTGGACTTGCCAGAGCTGGGAAAACCCACCAGGGCCACGTCGGCGATGGATTTGAGCTCCAGTACCAGGTCGCGCTCCTGCCCGGGGTCCCCCAGCAGTGCGAAGCCGGGAGCCCGCCTGGCCTTGGTGGCCAGGGAGCGGTTGCCCAGGCCGCCCACGCCTCCCTGGGCCGCCACGAACCGGTCCCCCACATGAGCCAGGTCGGCCAGACGCTCGCCCGGCTGTTTGCGCTCGCCTTGACCCCCCTTGGCGGTAAAGACCACAGTGCCCACAGGCACCGGCAAAATCAGATCCCGGCCACGGCTGCCATCCTTGTCGCCGCCCAGACCCATAGTGCCTGATTCGGCCTGGCGGTGTGGCAGGAAGCGGTAGTCCAGCAGGCTGGTGGCGTTGGCATCGGCCTGAAGAATGACCGAACCGCCCTGGCCACCATCGCCCCCATCGGGCCCGGCCAGGGGCTTGTACTTCTCGCGGCGGATGGAGCAAGCCCCATTGCCGCCGTCGCCACCCTTGACATGGACGGTGACCTGATCCACAAATGCGCTCATAGGGGCCCATGGTACTCAATCCGGCCTGACATGCGGCCCCTGAGAGCTGAATGCCCGGCATCTCCATACATATCGAAAAAGGCCACCCCATGAACAGGGATGGCCTTTGGCCGATGCCGATAAAGGGCAATCAGGCTGTAAGCACGTCAACGACCTTGCGGTCACGCCGGTTGGCGAACCGAACTGTTCCGTCCGTCAGGGCGAAGAGGGTGTGGTCCTTGCCCAGGCCGACGTTCTGGCCGGGATGGAACTTGGTGCCACGCTGGCGAACGATGATGTTGCCGGCCACTACGGCCTCGCCGCCGAACTTCTTGACGCCCAGGTACTGTGCATTCGAATCGCGCCCGTTGCGTGAGCTGGACGCGCCCTTCTTATGTGCCATGTCTGGTTCCTTTCCTACCTCGACCTAGGCCCTCAGGCGATGGCCGTGATCCTGACCACGGTCTGCTTCTGGCGGTGGCCCTTGCGGCGCGCCACGCCGGTCTTGTTCTTGAACTTCTGGATGTTGATCTTGGGGCCCTTGGCCTCGTCGTCCACGACCTCGCCCTTGACGGAGATCTTGGCCAGATCCTTGGCGGCCATGGTCACCTTGGATCCATCGACGACCAGCGCGACCGGAAACTCGACCGACTCGCCCTTCCTGGCAGCCAGACGGTTGACCGTGATCTGGTCACCGACCTCGACCTTCTCCTGATGGCCTCCGGCCTTCACAATCGCGTACATAGCCCTACCTTGCCTGTTGTCCAAAGCTGTATGCGCCCGGCATCCGGGTCTCGCCATGCAATTGACGAACCCGTCCAGACACCAGCTAACCAGTATAGAAGCAAACACACCGCGTCGTCAAATGTGCCTGCCCCGCCGACAAAACGAAATTCAGTTTATGACTCCTTGGCGACATCCGCCGTCTCAGCCTGGGCTTCATCCTCATCCGATGCCGCCTGGGCCGCCGCAGCGATCCTGGCCAGCTTGGCCTTGACTGCAGGCGTCGAGCCGGTGGACAGGGTCTCCTTGGCAGAGGAGCCATGACCATGCTTGTTGGTCTTGACGAAGGGGTCGCCGCCCTTGACCGCATAGGGGTCGGCATAGGAGGCGGAGATGGTCGGCTTGTCGTGGAGGATGAAGCCTCGGCCATGGCAGGTGGGGCACTCCTCGGAGAAGGCCTCGACCAGCCCCTGGCCCACCCGCTTGCGGGTCATCTGGACCAGACCCAGGGAGGTGACCTCGGCCACCTGATGCTTGGTGCGGTCCCGGGCCAGGCACTCCACCAGACGGCGCAGGACCAGGTCGCGGTTGGCCGGCATGACCATATCCACATAGTCGATCATGATCATGCCGCCGATGTCGCGCAGACGCAACTGCCGGGCGATCTCCTCGGAGGCCTCCAGGTTGCAACGGGTCACCGTCTCCTCCAGGGACTTGCCCTTGCCGATGAAGCGGCCCGTGTTCACATCGATGGTGGTCATGGCCTCGGTGCGGTCGATGACCAGGGAGCCGCCGGATGGCAGGTAGACCTGACGCTCCATGCCCTTGCGCAGCTGGCTGTCGATGCTCCAGCGGTCGAAGACATCCTTGCCCTGGTGCTCGGCCGGATCCCAATGCTCAAGCTTCTCCTCCAGGTCGGGGGCCATGGTCTCCAGGTAGTTGCGGACCCTCTCGTAGACCCCCTCGCCCTGGACCACCAGCTTGGCGAAGTCGTCGTTGAAGATGTCGCGGACCACGCGGATGGCCACGTCCGGCTCGCCCTGCAGAAGCTTGGGACGCTTGCCGTGCAGGAACTCCTTGCGCTTGTCCTCGATCTTGCTCCACTGACGCTGCAGGTTCTCCAGGTCCTTGGTCAGGGCCTCCTCGCTGGCCCCCTCGGCCGCGGTGCGGATGATGACCCCCATGTCCTTGGGAGCCACCCTGGAGACGATGCTCTTGAGGCGGGAACGCTCGCGGTCGGGCAGCTTACGGCTGACGCCGGTCATGCCGCCCGAAGGGACCAGGACCAGGAAACGGCCGGCCAGCGTGACCTGCGAGGTCAGGCGGGCGCCCTTGTGGCCGATGGGATCCTTGGTGACCTGGACCAGCACGGGATCGCCGGACTTGAAGGCCAGTTCGATCCGGCGGGGCTGGCCCTCCAGACGGGTGGAGTCCCAGTTGACCTCGCCGGCGTAGAGCACGCCGTTGCGGGCCTGGCCTATGTCCACGAAGGCGGCCTCCATGCTGGGAAGGACGTTCTGGACCCGGCCCAGGTAGATGTTGCCGACAGTCGAGACCTCCTGGATGTCGGAGACGTAGTGCTCGACCAGGATGTCGTCCTCGATGACCGAGATCTGGGTGTGATGCTCCTTCTCGCGCACCACCATCAGACGGTTGACGTTTTCGCGGCGGGCAAGGAAGTCCTGCTCGACCAGCTGGGACTGGCGGGAGCGCTCGCGGCGGTTGTCCCGTCGGCGCTGCTTCTTGGCCTCCAGGCGGGTGGAGCCCTCCACGTCGGTGATTTCGTCAATATACTGCTGCTTGCGTGAACGGCGGGTGCTGGACTCCTCTGGCTCGCCCTCAGCGGACTTGGAGCCCCTGCGACGGCGACGACGACGGGTCAGCGGGGCCTCGTCCTCGTCATCCTTGTCTTTCTCCTGCTCGTGCCCGCGACGGCGACGACGAGTGGAAACGGTCTTCTCAGTGTCCTCATCATCGCTCTTGGCACGGCGACGGCGACGGGTGCGGGTGCCGGATTCCTGCTGATCCTCGTCCTGCTCCTGATCATCGTCGACCACGAAGGTGATACCCTCGTGATCCAGATCCTCCTCGATGCGTTCCACCTCGTCGGCGGCCCTGCGCTCCTCGGCGTTGAGCCTGCGGGAACGGCGCGAGCCGACCTCCGAAGCGTTCCTGGACCTGCCGCGACGGGAGGTCTTGGACGATTGCTCGACTTCCTCGTCCTCATCATCCCGTTCCTGGCGCTCATCCTGCTCAGGCCGGGAGGCGGGTATGACCGGCTCCTGGAAGAGCAGGGATGTCATAGGACGGGGACGGGATGCGCGTGGACGCTCATCCTGCTCCTGGGCCTTCCGGCCGGTCCTCTGGCTGCGGCCTGAGGTCAGAGCCTCCACAGCCTCAAGGGCACGCTCCTGACGGTCTTGATCAGGTTCGCCCTCCTGGGTATGCTCCTCGGTGCGTCGACGGGTGGCAGTTCTGGTGCGACGACGAGTGGTCGTCCTGGTTGGCTTGGACTCGCTCCCATCATCTTGGGCATCCTGGCCGGAGTGGTCCTGCACGCTCTGATCGGCCGTCTGATCCTCCTTGGACTTGCGGGTGCGACGGCGACGGGTGGAGGAGGGCTCGGACTCATCGTCCTCCTCCTTGGCCCTGCGGGAGGTCTTGCGCTTCTCGGCCTCGACTTTCACGGGCACGTCGGCACCAGCTGCGCCGGCCACCCTGACCACACGCCGTCCAGCACGGCGACGGGTACCGGAACCGGCGGTCTCCTGGACCTGCCGCTCCTGCCCATTCCCACTGGCGGACCTATTATCCTGGGTATCCTCATTATTCGTTTTTTCGGGCACAATGCTCCTTGCGGCACGCCGCCTCGTGCCGCTCTCACGGTTCCGATCCGTCCTCACGCTGCACTCTCACTGCAGCCGCGCACCTGCGTGCGCCTGATCGAAACGCCTTGGCAAAAAGTCTTCCTGACGCAGGCGGACACCGACGCCCGTACGAATCACTGGGTCTCCATACGGGGGGATCAACGCCTACGCTGCAAGTGGTCAGGCAGAACCACCGTCCTCTAGTATGGCACAGATCAGCGGCCGTCAGGTCCATTGAGCCACTCGACCAGTATTGCTTCCAGCCGGACCAGGTCATCCAGGGGCACCTGTTCGTCGGCCTTGTGGGCCAGCAGGGGGTTCCCTGCGCCCAGGTTGACGGCCGGTAGGCCAAGGGCTGAAAATCGCGCCACATCGGTCCACCCAAGCTTGGCGCGAGGCTGTTGGCCCGTGGTCCGGGCGACCAGATCCGCCAGCGAACGGGCCCAAGGCGAGTCCAGACCCGGACGGGCTGCGGGCGATTCGTCGCACATGCGCACCGAGAATCCCTGGAAGACCCCGCCGCAGGCCATATGCTCGCCATTGCCCAGCTCTGCACCTGTCCCCTGACCCATCATGAGCTCCTTGGCCTGGGCCAGGCTCTTGTCGGGGGCGAACCGGTAGTTGACATGCACCCGGCAGCGGTCGGGGATGACGTTAGTGCCCAGGCCGCCCTCGATCATGGTGGCGTTGAGCCCCTCCCGGTAGTCCAGACCATCCACCCGCACCGTGGCCGGACTGTACTGCTCCAGCCGGTCCAGAATGGGCGCGGCAGCGTGGATGGCGTTGCTGCCCATCCAGGCCCGGGCAGAGTGGGCCGTTGTGCCGTGGGTGATCAGGTCAAAGCGCATGGTTCCGTTGCAACCGGCTTCGATGGCGCAGTCCGTGGGCTCGCCGATGATGGCGAAATCCCCCTGAACCCAGTCAGGGTGGGCAGCCACCACCCGACCCAGCCCGTTCAGATCGGCCTGGACCTCCTCATGGTCATAGAAGACGAAGGTCAGGTCATAGACCGGCTCCCGAAGGGTGAGCGCCAGGTGGAGAAAGACGGTATCCGAAGCCTTCATATCGGCGGTGCCCCTGCCGTAGAGCACCCGGGATCCGGGGTGGGCGGCGGACAGGTCGGCCCGAATGTCCGGGTCGCCGGGCTCCAGCCAGCGCGGAGGCATGTTCCCATCCACGGGCACGGTGTCCAGATGCCCGGCAAGGACGATGCGATGGGGACGGCCCAGCCGGGTGGAGGCCACGACCGTGTCGCCCAGCCGTCGGACCAAGAGGTCGGCCCGTGAGGACAGGGCCCTCTGGACGGCATCAGCCAGGGCGCCCTCCTGGCCGCTGACCGAGGGCAGGGCTGTCATGGCCTCCAGTATCCTTGCCAGGTCCTGGGCAGGTTCAGCCCCCCGGACGCCGGAAAGAAGATTAATATCCGTCTGTGTGTTCTTGGCCATAGTGCCATGCTAGCGGGCCGAGGGAGCGCGGATGGAACTATAGCCGCAAGCATGAGGTCCGGGTGGCACAATGGGGACGACGGAAGCGGTGGCACTCCGCCTGGAAAGCCGCCGTCCACCATGCGAGACGAGGAGGATGCCGGAGTGCCTGGACTGCTCAGTGCCATGGAAGGGTTCTTCATCATCGGCGTGGTCATCGCCGTGGGCTATGTGGCCGCACGCTTCCACGTAGGCGGTCCCACGGCCCAGCTGGTGCTCAACAAATACTCTTTCTTTGTATCAACGCCCTGCCTGATGTTCGCCATCCTCTCCAAGCAGAAGCTGTCGGTCATCTTCCACCCCAGCATCATCGTGGCCTTCCTGTCGGCGGCGGCCGTGGGTCTGCTCTTCGTGGCCCTTAACGCAACCAGCTTCCACCTGCCGGCCGCCGAAGCCACCATCGGCGCTCTTGACGCCCTGTATCTGAACTCCAACAACATCGGGCTGCCTGTCGCCACCTATATTCTGGGCAATCCCACATTGGTGGCGCCCATCCTGGTCATGCAACAGGCCCTGTTCACCCCTATCGGGCTGACCGTTCTGGACGCGACCACCAGCGGCAGGCTCTCAGTCAAGACCATCCTCAAACAGCCTCTGAAGCAGCCCATCCTCATCGGCTCCCTGGGTGGCATAGTGATCTCGGCCATCAGCGCCCAGGCCGGCCATTTCGTCATCCCTGACTTCGTCTACAAGCCCATCGACATGATCGGGCAGTCGGCAGTGCCCATGATTCTCATGGCCTTCGGCATGTCCCTGCGGGGTTCACGGCCCATGGGCCGGGGGACGGACCGCCGGGCCACCCTCTGCGCGGTCATTCTGAAGAATCTGGTCATGCCCATAATCGCCTACCTGCTGGCCCGGTTCATGATGGGCTTCAGCGGGGCGGAGCTGTACGGGTGCGTGGTTCTGGCGGCCCTGCCCACCGGCCAGAACGTCTACAACTACGCAGCCCGCTACGGGGTGGGAACCACTTTCGCCAGGGACGCCATCCTGCTGAGCACGATCAGCTCGCCCGTGATCATCGCCCTGGTCGCCTTGCTGCTGAGCTGATACGCCCGAACAGGCTTCCCGCTCAGCCTTCGGCCGCCAGGGTCTCCAAGCGTTGCCGGAAGTGCGGCCAGTCCTGTCCGAAAGCCTTCAGAAGAGGTAGGCCCGAGACCTTGTCCAGGTCCACCCATTCCAGGGCAATGCTCTCGTCGTCATTCATGCGGGGGTCGACATGGTGGCCGGGACGCTCGAAGGCCAGGATGGTCGTGTAACCCCAGGGACCATGGTCCTCCAGGTAGGACCCCACCACCTGAATGTCCTCCGGGCGGATGTTGGCCTCCTCATAACTCTCGCGCAGACCGCCCTCCAGGGGGTTCTCCCCGTCGGAGATGGCACCGCCCGGCACACCCCAGGTGCCGCCCTCAGCGCTCCAACGTGCCCGATGCTGCAGAAGCACACTGACCGGCGCGCCGCTGCGGACATCACGCCGGGCCAGCAAGACACCGGCAGCCCCATTGAGCCCCCAGTGCCGCTTGCCGCAGGCGCAGTCCACCCATCCGTCGCCAGGCTGATGGACGTTCTCCGCGGGGGCGGCCAGTCCTTCAGGACCATGCGTCGATCCGTCGGCCGGCTGACGCTCGGGCATGACCCGTTCGGCCCAAAGGTCAGACCAGGAGACACCCAGCTCCTGGGCCAGGGCGCGCAGGGCGGGCATGCTCAATCCCATCACCCCACTGGGGTCGCCTTCGACGCCCTGAATGAAAGCGCTGCCCAACCCCTCCAAGGTGAAGGATCCGGCCACCTCCAAGGGTTCGCCGGTGGCTACATAGGCCTGCATGGTGGCCCGGTCGTAGTCTCCGAAGATCACTTGAGCACTGCTGACCGCCCGGGCCCGATGTCCGGTGGCCAAATCGATCAGGCAGTGGCCGGTGACCAGGGTGCCGGTTCGGCCACGCATGGCCATAAGCCGCTCCAGAGCACGCTCCGGCTTGTGAGGCTTGCCCATGACGACCCCGTCCATGCTGAATAGCGAATCACATCCCAGCAGGAGGGGTCCGCGCTCGGCATCGATCATCCCGCCCCAGGCCCCAAGGACCTGGCTCATGGGATTCCGGGAGGATGCACCGGAATCGCTCTGGTTCAGAGGCCTGAACGTGACCAGTTCGCCCCGCGAGCGCCTTTCGGCATCCTTGACGGCATCCATGGTCGCTTGGACAGCCGAGGCCTTGGCCTCAGCCAAGACACCGACCCGTTCGCACGCATCCAGGTCATCCAGGTGACGACCTGATTTTCCGGCCTGTTCAGCCAGGACTGCTGGCTCATCCACCTTTGAGGGTCGAATGATGGGGTCAATGCCTGCCTGGACCAGAAGCCGACGCCTGGAGGGGGAGGATGAGGCCAGGATGAGCGGGATATGCCTGTCTTCAGTGTTCACGATTGCCTTCCTGGTCCCGTTCCACCTGAACCCCCTGGCAGTCCACATCCAGGGGCAGAATCCGCCAGCGACCGGAATCCAGATAGTCCTTGGCAAGGGTCCGCAGCTGATTTTCAGCATCCCCGTAGTGCAGGACGATAATGCACGGTCCAGCCCCTGAGACGGCCGCCGCGTAACCCTGACGGCGCAGGAGCTGCAGGAGCTTGGTCGATGAGGGCATGAGCCCGGCCCGGTATGGCTGATGGAGCCGATCCTGGGTGGCTACGAAGAGCAGGGCGTTGGCCCTGGCAGCCTGCCCGACGGCCTCGGTCCCCAGGTCATCCAGTGAGCCGGGGTTCAGAGCGCCGGGAATCAGGGCAGCCCGCGAGAGGTTATGAACGGCATCCGCGTAAGGCACCCGGTTGGGCAGGGCCTGTCGGGCCTTCTGTGTGGACAGATGAGCACCAGGGACGAAGACTGTGGCTTTGATGGCCGGATCCACCTTGTAGCGCAGGGTATGGTAACCGCCCTCCAGGGGTGCGCCCCCGGCTATGGGCAGGGAACCCACCCCTTCGCCAGTGGCCAGATCATAGGAGACGGTCAGTCCCCCGTAGACTGCAGGCGCCACATTGTCGGGATGTCCCTCGATCTGGGCGGCCAGCGCGAAGACGGCATCACGGCGCAGAGGGCCGGCGTGGGCGAAGGCCGCAGCCGCCGCAATCCCGGCCACGATGGCCTCAGCGCTGGATCCCAACCCCCTTGCCTGGGGAATACGATTGACGGCGCGCATGATGAAGCCGAACTTTGGCAGACCAAAGACCTGGCAGGCACGTCGGAAGGCGGAGACAACCAAGTGGGTCTCGTCTCTGGGCAGGGTCCGCTCCCCCTCCCCCTTGATGACCACATAGGCGGTGGTGTCGCCCGGGTCCACGGAACGGGTGAAGACGATCTCGTCGTGGTAGTCCAGTGCCAGGCCGACCGCATCGAACCCCGAACCCAGGTTGGCACTGGTGGCCGGCACACGCACCCGCACGGTGGACGGACTCTCTGTGGCAGCCGTCATCATTGGGCCTGCCGATCGAATACGCGCAGGATGGAGGCCTGCCCGGTGACCGAATCGAAGGTGGAGATCCGCTTGACTACCTGTCGCAGGGTCACCTCGTCGCACAGGTGGGTGACCACGCGCAGCTGCTGAATCTCACCGCTGTAGCCCGGGTCATGCAGGGTGGGCTTGATGTCCTGGTTGACTCCGTTGATGGAGATGCCCGCCTCGGAGAAGACCTGGGCGATGGCCGCCAACACGCCAGGCTTGTCGTGAATCAGGAAACGGACGGCAAAGGCAGCCCGAGATGCATCCAGCGGAGCCATGGGAATGTTGGCGTACATGGGAATCACCGGACCCATGCCATGCTGGACGATGTGGCGGGCCTCGGTGACTACGTCCCCCACAACGGCCGACGCTGTGGGCGCTCCGCCGGCACCCCGACCGTAGAACATGAGGTCGTCGGCGGCCTTGGCGGTGACGAAGACCGCGTTGAAGCTGCCATGGACCGAGGCCAGGGGGTGGCTGTCGGGGATCAGCGCCGGGTAGACCCGGGCGGAGATGCCCTGCTCGCCACGTTCAGCAACGGCCAGAAGCTTGATGACCCGGTGCTCGGTCTGTGCGGCCGCGATATCGTCGGCGGTGATGGCGCGGATGCCCTCCACGGAGACATCATCCAGACGCACATCGGTGTGGAAGGCCAGTGTGGCCATAATGGCGGCCTTGGCGGCTGCATCCAGCCCGTCCACATCGGCGGTGGGATCCGCCTCAGCGAAGCCCTTGGCCTGGGCGTCGCGCAGGGCCTGGTCGAATTGAAGACCCTTGGTGGTCATCTCATCCAGAATGTAGTTGGTGGTCCCGTTGACAATGCCCACCAGGCTGGTGATGCCGTCGCCCACCAGGGATTCTCGCAGGGGCCGCACGATGGGGATGGCCCCGCCCACGGCCGCCTCGAAGTAGATGTCGACTCCACGCTCTTCGGCGGCCCGGTAGAGCTCAGGGCCATGCTGGGCCAGAAGGGCCTTGTTGGCGGTGACCACGCTGGCACCGGACTCGATGGCCTTGAGCAGCAGGGTGCGGGCCGGCTCGATGCCGCCGATCAGTTCGATGACGATGTCCGCCCGGGTGACCAGACCGTCTGAGTCTGTGGTCAGCAGGGAGGAATCAATCCAATCAGCCTTGACCTGGTCAGGGTGGAGGACGGCGATGCCCACCAGCTCCATGGGACGGCCCACTCGACTGGCCAGATCCCGGCTCTGCTCCACCAGGAGGCGGGCAGTCTGGGAACCCACGGTCCCGGCTCCCAGAAGTGCTACACGGATGGGCCTGACGGCCTCCTGCTGCTGCATGCGTTCAGGCATATGGTCCTCCATCCGCCCCAACGGGGCCTGTCACCGGGTGTTGCTCCATCTTAGAAAGCCAATCCGACACCCCTACTCACCCGAGCGGCTGGTTCCACCGGGGGCGAGGCTCATCCCTGGTCCAGGGCCAGCAGGTCATCCATGGTCTGCCGCCGCAGCATCAGATGGGCACCGGACTGGTCCAGACCCACCACAGGAGGGATCAGAGCCTGGTTGTAGTTGCTGGCCATGGTCCGCCCGTAGGCACCGGTCACCGGCACAAGGAGCAGGTCACCCCGGCGGATGTCCGCAGGCAGAGGCACATCCTGCACCAGGATATCCCCAGATTCACAGTGCTTGCCCACCACACGGGCCTGAATCCGGTCCACGCTGCCATGTCGGTTGGCAAGGACGGCAGTGTACTCGGCCCCATACAGAGCCGGACGAATGTTGTCACTCATGCCGCCGTCAACCGAAACGTAGGTGCGCACGCTTCCGTCAGACAGGGGGACGGGCTTGACGGTGCCCACCCGGTACAGGCTCATGCCACAGGGGGCCACAATCCAGCGGCCGGGCTCGAAGGCGATGACCGGCATGGGCATGCCCAGGCGACGGTTGATGGCGACCATGTCAGTCCCCAGGCTGGTCAATGTCCGGTCCAGATCCATCCGATCCTCATCCGGGGTGTAGGGCACAGAGAAGCCGCCACCCAGATCCACCTCGGGCATAAGGTATCCGTCGGTGGCCCAGAAGGTGTGCCGCAGCAGCATCATGCGCCGGGCGGCCTCGATGAAGGCCGAAGGGTCATGGATCTGGGAGCCGATATGGGTATGGATGCCTACCAGTTCCAGTTCCTTCTCGTAAGAGCGAATCTCCTTGAGCAGGGCAATGGCCGGGCCGTCGGCCAGAGCGGACATGGCTTTGATCCGGGCGGGATCAGCCTGCTCAGCGGGCCCGTTGGCAGCCGAATAAAGGGCCGAGGAGGACGGTGAGACCACGGAATCGCCAAAAGCCGAGGAGATGTCACCCTTTGTGGCCGCCGAAGCCGCTGCCCCGGCCTGCTCTGAGGTTCCAGGCTCAGGCCCAAGGTCCAGCAGGCCCACGTCGGTGCCCTGGGGCAGCAGGGGGATGCCGAACTTCTGATCCTCATGTGCCGTGGAGATGTACTCGTGGCCGCCGGCGTGCACGCCCACGGTCACCCGGAGCATGACCCTGGCACGACGCCCTTGTGCCCTTGCAGCAGCGGCGATACGGGCCGGCTCGTCAGGCGCATCGATGACGATGGCCCTGTAGCCCTCCCTCACAGCCAGTTCGATCTCCTGGTCGGACTTGTTGTTGCCGTGCAGGACCAGACGGCGGCCGGGGGCACCGGCGGCCCGGGCAATCAGCATCTCGCCCAGGGAACAGGTGTCGATATCCAGCCCCTGGCGCAGCATGATCTGCACGGTCTCCTTGCTGAGGAAGGCCTTACCGGCGTAGCTGACCCTGGTTGTCGCACCGCCCAGGTCTTGCAGGGCCGCCTGACGGAAGGCCGAGGCCCGTTCCGCCATCATCGCGGTGTCCATCAGATACAAAGGGGTGCCATAACGCTTGGCCAGATCCCCCATGGAGCATCCATGCATGATCATCATGCCCTGGTGATCCCGCTGCATAGCCCCGGGCCAGAACCCATCGGACCCCAGCCCGCACATCCCTGTTTCCATCAACGACCTCCCGGCGACCTTCAGGCTTACATACGGTCCGGGGCCTGGACGCCCAGCAGCTCCAGACCGTTGGCGATGACCTGCTGCACGGCGTCATTGAGCCGCAGACGCGCCGCCGCCCGAGCCGGCTGTGGATTCCTGTCCTCGTCCTGGTCCAGATCCGTCCGGCCGGTCGGCTCCATGGGCACCACGCGCTCCAGGTTGTACCAGCGGTGATAGACCCCGGCCAGCTGTTCCAGGTAGTGGGCCACCCGGTGGGGGGCCTTCTGATCGCCGGCAGTCTGAACCACATTGGGATAGAGGGCCAGGACGCCCAGAACTTCGTTGTCGGCGGCAGTGTCCAACAGGGACAGATCGGCGCCGGACCGGTCGATGCCTGCCTGGGCTGCGTTTCGATCCACATTCCTGGAGCGGGCGTGCGCGTACTGCACGTAGTAGACGGGGTTGTCGTTGGTATGCGAGGCCAGCAGGTCCAGGTCGATGTCAACACTCTGGTTGTAGTCGGTGCGGGCCAGGGAATACCGGGCGGCATCCACGCCCACGGCATCCACCAGATCGTCGATGGTGACCACGTTGCCTGCCCGCTTGCTCATGCGTACGGCCTGGCCGTCCTTGATGACGTTGACCATCTGGCCGATCAGAATCTGCATGTTCACTCCGGGAGTGTCCCCGAAGGCCGCGCAGATGGCCATCATCCGGCCGATGTAGCCGTGATGGTCGGCACCCAGCATGTAGATGGCCTCGTCGCAGGGATCATTGGGCCTGCGCCGCTTGTTCAGGTAGTAGGCGATGTCGGCGGCCACATAGGCTGCGTGGCCGTCGGACTTGATGATCACCCGGTCCTTGTCGTCGCCGTAGGTGGTGGAGCGGAACCAGGTAGCCCCATCCTTCTCGAAGATGTCGCCCTTGGCCCTCAGCTCGTCAATGGCCCGGTCCACCTGGCCGGACTCATATAGGCTATTCTCGTGGAACCAGACATCGAAGTTGACCCGGAAGTCACGCATGGACTGCTGGATCTCCGCGAACATCATGGGCACAGCCCGAGTGCGGAAGGCCTCGCGCTGGGGACTGTCACCCTCGGCGCCGTCCTCGTCGCGCACCCTGGGCATGGCCAGGATGTCCTGCCCTTCATCGGCAGCCTCCTTGACCACCCGGGAGGCAATCTCATCAATGTAGGAGCCCTTGTAGCCGTCGGCGGGCACGGGCTCGCCATGGGCCGCCGCCACCAACGATCGGGAGAAGCGGTCGATCTGCGTGCCGTGATCGTTGAAGTAGTATTCCCTGACCACCTTGGCACCGTTTGCCTCCAGGACGCGGGCCATGGAATCGCCCACAGCCGCCCACCGTGTGCCGCCGATGTGGATGGGACCCGTGGGGTTGGCCGAGACGAATTCCAGATTGAGCGTGCGCCCGCTCAGGTGATCGTTGCTTCCGAAGGCGGATCCCGCCTCCAGGACCGCATCGACCACAGCGGCCGCCGAGGCCGAATCCAAGGTTATGTTGATGAAGCCAGGCCCGGCCACATCCACCTGGGCGATCCCGTCTGCCTCTCGCAGGTCTTCAGCCAAGGCCTGCCCCAGTTCGACAGGCCTCATGCCAGCCTTCTTGGCCAGCTGCATGGCGATGTTGGTGGACCAGTCCCCGTGGGAGCGGTCCTTGGGGCGCATGACCGCCAGATGGTCGGCGTCAGGAACCATGTCGGGCTCCAGACTTCCCAGGCGGCCTGACTGGGCCATCTGGACGGCGGTCGAAGAGATGATACGGGCAAGTGCTTCAGGACTCATGCCCTCAAGTCTAGCGACGGCGGGGACCAGTATCCGGCCTGTCTCAGGCCAGAGCCACGACCTCGATCTCGACCAGGGCCCCCTTGGGGATGTCCGCGCCGCCGAAAGCCACGCGGGCCGGCCGCACCGAACCGATGAAAACCTGGGAGTAGGCCTGGTCCACCTGGGTGAAATCCTCCACCCGCCGCATAAGGATGGTGGCCTTGACCACCTTTTCCATGCCGCTACCGGCTGCATCCAGGATGTTCTTGACGTTCTTCAGGGCCTGGGTGGCCTGGTCGGCCGCAGTGCCCTCCACCAGCTCGCCGGTGTCCGGGTCAATGCCCAACTGTCCGGAGACAAAAACAAAGCCCCCGGCCTTCACAGCCTGACTATAGGCTCCCAAGGCCTGGGGCGCATATGGCGTGCCGATCTCTTCCGGTCCATCTTCCATGAGTCCGTCCTTTCTACAGGTCCGCCGCACCCATGTCGGGCCGAAGCCCCGGGCGGACACCGTCCACTATAGGAGTGCCCGCCCAGCAGAAGCGGTACCAGTCTCAGCCCTTGCGAGCCTCCTGACCCATCCAGTAGGCCAGGGAGCGCAGGTCGCCGGCCTCGTAGGTCTTGACGAATTTCTCGACCTGGTCCGGATCCGAGCAGGTCTCCGGGAACCGCATATAGCGGGTATCCAGAGGGCTGGCTCCTGTCAGCTTGATGTCAATGACCGAGGACCTGTCGGCCTTGCGGGCCTCTGAGAAGGCATGACGGGCATCGGCCACCGTGCGCACGGTGAAGCCCAGGGCGCCCATGCCCTCGCCGACCTTGGCCCAATCGGTGTCGGGCAGGTCCACTCCGCTCAGGGGCTGATGGCTGTCGTCGCGCTGCTCGGCCTCGATGTAGCCCAAGGACTGATTGGAGAAGACCACGTTGATGACCGGTGCATGGTACTTGAGCTGGGCCAGCACCTCTTCGCCGAGCATGGCGAATCCGCCGTCGCCGCTCAGGGAGTAGACGGTCGATTCCGGATGCTCCAGCTTGGCGGCCAAGGCGGCCGGCACGGCGTAGCCCATGGTGGCGTGCTTGCCGGAGACTGTCCAGCGGTTGGAGGGCTTCAGATGCAGCAGACGCAGGAAGTCGATGTCCACATTGCCCACGTCGGGGATGACAATGTCATTGTCCTCAAGCTGCTGATCGATGATGTGGTAGACGGGCTCGGGCCTCAAGGGCGTGCGGGTGTCTTCGTTGAAGGAGGCCAGCCACTGGTCCCAGTTCTCCTTGCTGCGCAGGCAGGCCCGGTAGAAGACGGACTCCTCCTGGTCCTGGCCGGCGGCGGTTATTGCCTTGAGGGCCTCGCGGGCGTCGGCCTGGATGGCCAGAACCACGTTGGCCTGGAAGCGCTTGCCCAGCTTGACCGGGTTCAGGTCGATCTGGATGACCTTGGTGTTGGGAGTGACGAACATGGACCCGAAGGGGTTGTCCGAACCCACCCAGACCGTCAGATCCGAGGTGTAGATGGCCTCCGTGGCGGTCTTGGTGGCCACACGGCCGGCCGACTGCAGGTAGGCAGGATAGGTGTCCTCCACGATCCCCTTGGCCGGGAATGTGGAAACCATGGGCATCTTGAAACGCTCGGACATGGCGACCAGTTCATCGCGGGCCCCGGCAGCGCCCTGGCCGAAGTAGAGCAGCGGCGCCTTGGCGGACTGAATGATCTCAACCGCCTTGCTGACCTGGTCGGCCGCAGGCTTCAGCGGCTCCGGCTTGCGGAAGTTAGGCGCAGATGCCACCGGGCGGTCGTCGATCTCAGCCCAGGCCAGATCCTTGGGGATGATGACCACGGAGACCCCATGGCTGGCATAGGCGCGGCGGATGGCCTCGTCCACCAGGGCCGGCAGACCTTGGGCGTTGGTCGCGGCCCGGGCGAATACGGCCACATCGGTAAAGATAGGCACCTCGTCCATGGCCTGGAAGAAGTCCATGTTCATAAAGGCCTGGGGCACCTCACCCACCAGGGCCAGCACCGGCACGCCGTCCTCGCGGGCATCGTAGAGGCCGTTGAGCAGGTGGACGGCACCGGGACCCGACGATCCGAAGCAGACACCGATCCGGCCGGTCAGCTTGGCCTCGCCGGCGGCTGCCAGGGCTCCGGCCTCCTCATGACGAACCTGGATGAAATCGATGCGCTCGCGCTCATTGTGGATGGCGTTCATCATAGAGTCGAAGGAACCGCCGGGCAGGCCATAGATGCGCGGCACCCCCCACTGCTCCAGGACGTGAAGGACAGCATCCCCTGCATTGATTCGATTGGCCATGTGAACTCCTTTGCTTCACCGGGGAAAGGATGCTCCGCCACAACGCGGAAGCGTCGATCCTCCCCGACGTTCGGTCTTACCCTTTTACTATGGCACCTGGAAACGAAGACACAAGCGGGCCGAGGGCCATGTTCCTCAAAAGCTTAGTGATTCACCACACATATCGTGACGCCAGGAGTGCGCTTACCTCATCCAGTAGATGCCGCAATCTCGGTCATTGTGACAGACAAGATCGTCTAAAGAAAAATCCCTGCGCTCTCCCTGCTGCAGGGATTGTATCCTGGTGGGCTCGAAGGGATTCGAACCCTCGACCTTCTGTTCCGGAGACAGACGCTCTATCCGCTGAGCTACGAACCCGACAACCACTTTCCAGTGGACAACAGAGACCATACTAGGACATTTTGCACAGTTTCGCACCCATGCGCGTCTTCACGTGTCGGTTAAGCTCATGCCGACATCGGCGTGTTACCCCAGGATTTCAGGCGTTTCGTGGGTATCGTGATGGCAAGGCTTCGTGCCACCGCCCCGGTTGCGCCATTGCATCCTCATGCGGTGGCGCGAAGCCGCCAACATTCCCGGATGATCTTCTCTCGGGATAGACTCCACTGTAGTTCCTTCACCCAGCCATCACAAGCGGCCTTCACATACCTGGACAACCCGAATGGGTCATGAACAGCAGATGGTGGCCGCGCCCGGCCTACCGTACCATGGGATGCATGGGCGTGAATGAAGACGAGGACGATTTCGAGTTCGAGCGCAGATTCTTCTGCCGGGACCTTCCCCGGGAGCTGCTCGGGGAGAGCCGACCGACCCTGATTGTGCAGAGCTACTACGTGCATGAGGACAACTTCGCTCTTCGTGTGCGTCTGCAGGGCCAGGTGGATCCGGTGGTGCCCATGACGGCCCGGACCGATGCCCTCCACACCCTGCTTGAGGAAGGCGACCACTTCGACGCTGCCTCAATGACGGCCAAGGGGCCCTCCGTCGGCGGCACCCGCTACGAGGCTGAACGGGCCATCGATCCGGGAATCGCCCTGGAGCTGATCCTGCGGGGCGGCATTCCCATCGTCAAGAACCGGTATGGGGTCTGGCTGGATGAGGATTGGTGGAACCTGGATGTCTTCGGGGATGGGAACGCCCCCCTGGTGGTGGCCGAGGTGGAGCGGACCGGGCCGGTGACCGACCTGACCATCCCTGATTTTTGCGCCACGGAAATCACCGACGACCCGCGGTTCTCCAACGACGGACTGGCTGACCACCCCTTCGGCAACTGGGCGGCTGATTTCGACCGGGAGCTAAAGGCCAGCGGACCACGCTTCCTTACCAACTTCGACGGGAACCGAGAATCCTGATCAGGCTACCGGCCAATGCCAGTACCCGGTAGCCTGATCAGTACATCAGCGTGGACAGACGACGACGGGCCTTGGCCAGCCGAGGATCGGTCGGTTCAGGAATGACGAAGTACTCCAGCAGACGGCGGCGGATGGGATCGGTCTGATCCCGGTGCCCGGCCAGAAAATCGAGCAGGCGATCGAAGGCGTCCTGGATCTGGCCGCCGATCATGTCCACATCGGCCACATCCAACTGAGCCTGCAAGTCGTCAGGGGCATCGGCAGCCGCCTGACGGACCTTGCGAACATCGGCCTGGGCTGACCGGGCCATCAGCAGGCACTTGGCCTGTTCGCGCTTGGCCAGATCGTCGGTCGAATCTGCCTGGACTAGCTTGCCGTAAGCCTCGGCTGCAGCTGCATAGTCGCCCTCCTGGGCCAGCCGGTGGGCCTCTTGATGGGCAGGCGGGATGGCATCGGCCGCTGCCTGACCAGCCTGCTGGTCCTGTGCCTGGTCGTTGGTCTCCTGGTAGGGGGCGCTGCCGGTGATGCCGGCCTTCTGCGCCATCTGGACCACCTGTGGGATGAGCTGATCGGTGATCTGGTTCATTTCCTCATCGGTGGGCAGTCCTTGCAGGATGGGCATGGGCCTGCCGGCCAACAGGGCAAAGAGGGCCGGGGCATCCTGCACCTGGAAGGTCTGGGCGATCTGCGGATTGGTCGCGATGTCGATACGGGAGAGCTGAATGCGCCCCTCCAGGGCGTTGACGGCCTGGGCCAGACGTGTGGCCAGGGGGAAGAGGCGGTCATCGGTGGGTACCCAGAGCAGAATCAGAATGGGGAAGGTGGCAGAGGTCTGAACCATGGCCTGGAAACTGGCCTCGGTTGTATCGATAACGTAGCCGCCGGCAGCGGGCGCCCCTCCCTGCTGGCCTGGCTCGGCATCAACCTGGTGCTTGAGTGCGCCCAGGTCGACTGCTCCTGCCAGCGAGACGCCCGGCTGCCCCTGCCCGTTTTTGTTCGCCATGTCAGTCCTCCTTAACCTGGCGGCCGCCGACTGCAGCTTCGGTCCGCCCTCGAATGCAAACTCCTGGAAGCCAATCTAGTCTAAAGTCCGGGCTTTCACCTAGCGCAATCCCGCCGTTCAGACCGCTTCCACCTTGATGGGCTCACGCTCGGCGCCCACGGCCCTAATGGGCTCATGCGAGTCCGCCGAGGGCACGTAGAGGGCGATCACGTTGACATAGGTGACCTTCATGGTGCTGGTGGGCTTGCCCTGTCCAAAGAGGGCCTTCTCGGCATCCGATGCGGGCGAGGACTCGCGGCCCTCACCCGCCTGCCTGATCCAAACCGAATCGATCCGGGCCACGACCAGGTCGCCTCCATCGGAGGAGTGCATGACCCGCAGCTGTCCCTGCGCCGGCGTGAAGGTCTGCGACTGGCTACCCTTGTTGGCTTGAATCCCCTGCTGGACCACCTGAGTCAGCGTACCCAGGGAGTTGCGGAAGTCATCCTGGGCGAACTCCTTGGCATATTTGCTGCCCTGGGGATTCTGCAGGAGGTCGGCATAGCGGCGCACGGCCTCCACCGGCGTGGCCTTGAGACCCTGATCGTCGCCCTGCCCCATCCTGGCACCGATGGTGGCCACCGGGAACTTGGGCAGCTGGGCTCCTTGGAAGAGCCGTGCCACACCCCAGAGCTTATAGTTCTCATGGGCGGACTCCTGATCCAGAACCAGGAGGCGCTTGGACTGCTGATCCTGCGTGGTGGTGGTAATCGAGAAAACCGAACGTGGCCAGCCCGGATCGCCGGGGATGACCGTCTGGGCGATGGTGGTGGGGATGGTCGTCTTGGGATCCAACTGCCCGGTGGCCCGGGCTATGGTCAGCTCGCTGGTGCGGATCTCCAACTGGGGGCCGCTGACCCGCTGGTCCAACCCGGCCGGGTCTTTGGCCTCGTTGGCCTGATCCAGAACAGCCCCGATGTTCTTACGGATACGGGCCTCCTGGGCCGGGGTCAGGTTGGGCGCGGGAGCTGTGGTTGCAGTGCTCTGAGGTTCGGTCCGGCTGGTTTGCGGAACCTGCCCTTCGCAGGCGGACAGCCCCGGCAAAAGGACCAGGGACAAGGCCAGTGCCGCTGCAACCCCTACCCTGTTCATCGGCTTGTTCATACTCATGGGCGCTCCTCCTCCCCCTCGTGGGCAAGCCTGGCCAGGTAGGAGGCCATCTCCTGACTGCTGATGACCCTGGTGGACGACTCATCGTCGGCTCTCCGGTCGCCGCCCTCCTGTTGGTCAGCGACCAGATTCCGGTTGCGCGGATCAATCACCACCGGCGGCCTGGGCGGGGGTCCTGGATCCCCCTGCCGCGCCTGGCCACGAGCGTGACGAAGACGTCGCCCTGAAGCCGGACTATGCCGATTTCCGAGACCAGGCAGAATGGCGCTTCCCAGGGCCTGGATCACACTGACCTCAGGAGGCTCCTCAGTCTCCTGTTCAGGTTCGATTTGTTTGCGGCGCTTGACCGGATCCATGGCGAAGACCGTGGCTGAAAGAACGGCCAGCAGGGCCAGAAGCCCGCCGGCGAAGTAGAAAGGCATGGCGAAGTTGGGCAGCTTGTCCCGCTCCCAAAGCATCTCCAGCCCAAGGGAGGGGGAACCCTGGGAAACTGCGACCAGCAGAACTGCCTGCGGATCATCGGTCTTCAGGGACATGGAAACGCTGCTGTCGGAGCAGGTGACCTGCTTCCACATGTCCGAATCCTGAAAAGCCACGCCCGGATCACTTTTGACGGCCTTGCCAGGGCTGGTGTCCCTGCCGACGGACAGGGTCTGCCAATCATCCAGACCGCGCACCCGGGCCACATCATGTCCGGCCGTCCAACCAGCCGCATCCTTGGCAGTGGTCAGGGCCATACAGACGGTAGGCTTCTGCGAATTCCGATCTGCGGACGCGGCGGTTCCAGTCGACGCCGCATCCACACGCATGGTCACTCTGTTGTCCACCAGGGGAAGCACACCTGGATCGGTCACTACGTAGGCTGCCTTCGTACGCGCATGCGCATCAACATGAGCCGAAGGCTTCCAGACCGTGCCGTTGAGAATACCCAGCACAATGGCCGTTACAGCCAGCAGCCCGAAGATGGGGGTGACGATGCCGCGCATGATCATGCTGTGACGCGATGGCTTGTCAGGCCGCGTCATCTCATCTTTTTCCTCGGGTACTTGCTCCATATTATCGACATTCTACCGTCGGCACCCTATGAGATGGTTTCCAGCACCGGGAAATCACCCATAAGCCCTAAACTGGTCTTCCATGACCATCATCGCAAGAAAATCAGGCAGCCAGCGTCTGTTGGGCGCCATAACCGCTCTGACTCTATGTCTTGGACTGTCGGCCTGTAGCGGTAAAGCCGACGGAGGCGGGCACTCGGGCGACACCATGCAGGGCGTATCAGCCAGTGGCAAACCCGGCAGCAAGCCCGACATCAGCTTCAAGACTCCTTTTAAGGTCGAGAACCAGACCCATCAGGTCATCCAGGAGGGCAATGGCGAGGTCATCCGCGATGGGGATCGCGTATGCACAAGGAGCCTGGCCCTGGACGCCAAGACCGGCAAGGTGATCAACTCCACCTGGGACAAAAGCAGCCCGGAGTGCTCCATCGTCGTCAGCAAGAAAGCCATCCCGGCCTACTATGACACCTTCAAGGGCCTCAAGGTCAACTCCACCGTGGCCGTGGGCATAGATGAGTCGGGCACCGGCAGCAGCCAGGCGACCGACTCCTATATCATGGCTCTGACCTTTGTCTCCCGGTCCAAGAACCTGACCCGTGCCCAGGGTCAGAAGGTGACCGACCTGCCCAGCGACCTGCCCAAGATAAGCCTTGACGACAAGGGCAAGCCCTCCCTGGACCTCAACGGCTACCAGCCCAAGGGAGGACTGGTCGTCCAGACCCTGATCAAGGGCGAGGGGGCCAAGGTCGGCGAGCATCAGAGCGTCAGCGCCAACTACACCGGCTGGCTGGCATCCGACGGCAAGCAGTTCGACTCCTCCTGGGACCGGGGGCAGGCCAGCGACTTCAGCCTGGATCAGGTGGTCAAGGGCTGGCAGCAGGGTCTGGCCGGCCAGACGGTAGGCTCTCAGGTCCTTCTGGTCATTCCGCCCGAGCTGGGCTACGGCAGCCAGAAACAGCAGAGCATCCCAGCCAATTCGACCCTGATTTTCGTGGTCGATATCCTGGCCGCCTACTGATCCGGCAATCCCACAACTCAGACAGACAGGGGCCTGTATCCACCAGTCGCATTCGGATGGGTACGGGCCCCTGTCATAAACCAGACGGTCGGGTCAGTCCTTGCCGCCCTCGACCACAATCTCGTCGGGGTTGGCCGCGCTGCCGTAGACCGGCTCCAGGGTCTTGCGGTAGTCCTCATGGAAGAACCGCTCCTGGCCCAGCTTGACCAGCTCCTTGTTGATGTAGTCCAGCAGGGGCTTGTTCCCCTTGCGCACGGCCGGGGCGATGACCGCCTCGTCCCCAAGCTTGGTGATGCCCACCGAGAAGCCCTTGTTGGCCTTGGCCCATGCCAGCACCTCGGTGTTGTCGGTGCTCATGGCATCGCCGCGGTGGTCCAGCAGAGCGTTGTAGGCATCGGCGTACTGGTCATACTTCTGCAGCTTGACTTCCGGGTAGTGCTGCTCGAAGTAGGGCTCAGCCGTGGTCCCCTTGGCGATGATCAGGGTCTTGCCGTTCAGCTCCTTGACATCTTTGATCGGCGCCGAATCCGGGGAGACCACGCCCAGGAAGACCTTCATATAGGGCTTGGCGAAGTCCACCTTGCGAGCGCGATCATCGGTGACGGTGAAATTGGCCAGAACCACGTCCACCTTGTTGCTGGACAGCACGTCCACCCGGGCGGCCGGATCCACCGATGTGTATTCGGGCTTGACGCCCAGGTCCTTGGCCAGGCGCTCGGCCAGGACCACGTCGTAGCCCTGGTTCTTGCCGTCCTTGTCCACGTAGCCGAAGGGAGCCTTGTCGGTGAAGACCGCCACCTTGAGCTTGCCGGACTTGGTGATCTGCTCCGGGGTGCGCGCGGACCCGGATGCCGCCGAAGAGCCGGAACTGCTTGCCGAGCCGCTTCCAGCGTCACTGGGGGTGGCCGCCGAAGGGCCGCAGGCCGCCATGGAAGCCATCATCGCAATCGTCGCCCCCGTGGCCAGCGCCGTCCGTATCAATCGGTTCATTACCCTTGCGGTCATGATCCCTCTTTTCCTGTTCTCTTTCCTATGGCCGCCCCTGGGGACGGTTCCGGCGAAGGCCGCCGGACGAATATGCGCAGTCCTCATTGGGGCTCCTGATCCTGGTCCTGATCCCGCCTGCGCTCGTAGGTGAAGGTGGACAGGAAGCGCTGCGCCCGGTCAGTGGCCGGGTGGGTGAAGAAGGCCTCCGGGTCGTCGGACTGCTCGACCAAGGCGCCTCCATCAAGAAGGACGATGTGGTCGGCGATGCCCCTGGCGAAGGCCATCTCGTGGGTGACGATCATCATGGTCAGCCCCTGGTCGGCCAACTCCAGAATGACCTGGAGGACCTCGCGTACCATCTCAGGGTCCAGAGCCGCGGTCACCTCGTCGAAGAGCATGATCTCGGGGTGGAGGATGAGGGCCCGGCAGATGGCCACCCTTTGCCGCTGACCTCCCGAAAGCTGGCTGGGCCAGGCATCCCGGCGGTCGGCCAGACCCACCCGATCCAGCAGCTCCAGTGCCTCCTGACGTGCCTGGTCCCGCTTGCGCTTCTGGACCAGGACGGGTGCCAGGGTCACGTTGTCCAGCACGGTCCTGTTGGGGAAGAGGTCGTAGCTCTGAAAGACCATACCGATCCTGGTACGCAGGTCGGAGCTGCGGCTGCCCGACATCAGGCCTCCAGCACCTCCCCTGTGCTTGCCCAGGGGGTGACCGGTCTCCACCACTTGACCGTCCAGAAGGATCCGGCCGCCCTGTATGGGCTCCAGCCCGGCAATGGTCCGCAGCAGGGTGGACTTGCCTGAGCCAGAGGGTCCCAGGACCACAAAGACCTTGCCCTTGGGCACCTGGAAGGAGATGTCATTGAGCACAGGGCTCTGCGCCTGCGGATACTGCTTGACCAGATGCTCGACGGTCAGCACCGCCCGCTCCTCCTCTTTGTCCTGTGGCTGGTTCGCCGTCGTTTGCCCCGCAGTCATGGGCCCACCTCTTTTCCAGATGCCGGGCCACCAGGGACAGGGGCCAGCAGATGAAGAAATACATGAAGAAGATCACCCCGTAGATCCAGAGGGTCGCCTGGGGATAGGCGAAACGGTTGGCGTCGATGATCTGCTGACCGACCTTGATGACCTCGATGACGCCCAGCAGGGCGGCCAGGGAGGTGGTCTTGACAATCCTGGTGGCCAGGTTGACGCTTGCCGGCAACAGCCGGCGCAGGGCCTGGGGAAGGATGATCCTGGAGAAGGTCTGCCAGGACCCCAGTCCCAGCACGTAGGCCGACTCCACCTGGGTGCGGGGGATGGACTCCAGGGCCCCGCGAACCAGATCGCCCAGCTCGGCCCCGCCCCAGAGCACAAAGACCAGCAGGCAGGCGCCGGTGGCATCCAGATTCAGGTTCCATGCCCTGGACAGCCCGTAGAAGGCGATGAAGAGCAGAGCCAGCTGGGGCATGATGCGGATGAAGTCCAGATAGATCCTCATCAGGAAGCGAATCAGGGGGTTACGCAGGGTCATCAGCCATCCGACCACCAACCCCAGGGGCAGGGAGAGCAGGACCGAGACGCCGGCTATCCAGACGGTCACCCAGAGACCCTGGAAGAGCCTGGGCATGACGCCTGGCTGGAAGAGCACCTCAACGCCGTGCATAGTCGAACCTCCGTTCAAGAACGGTGCCGATGACGGAGATGGGCAGCAGGATGACCAGATAGGTGACGATGAGCAGGGTCAGCGACTCGTAGGTGTCGTAGGAGGTGCCCATCAGATCCTTGGTGACATACATGACATCGGCCAGAGCTATGGCCGAGACCACCGAGGATTCCTTGATAAGGAAGATGATGTTGGCCACCACGCCCGGTATGGCGCTGCTCAGGGCCTGGGGCAACACGATCCTGGACAGGGTCTGAGCTCGCGTGAATCCCAGGACGCGGGCTGACTCGATCTGCACCTGAGGCACCGCTTCCAGCCCGCCACGCATGGCCTCGGCCATGTAGGAGCCACCCAGGAAGGCCAGCCCGACGATGGCGCAGGTCTGGGCGCTCCAGTTGACCCCAAGCTTGGGCAACCCGAAATAGAGAAAGTAGAGCTGAACCAGGAGCGGGGTGTTTCTTGACAGCTCGATGTATATCCTGGCCGCCTGCGAGAGCAGGGGGATCCTGAAGACCTCCAGCCCGGCACAGACCAGCCCGATCAGCATGGAAAACACCACGCCAAAGAAGGAGATGAAGACAGTTACATAGGCCGCGTTGACGAAGAAGTGCAGATTCTGCGCCATGAAGGTCCAATTCATGCCCTCACCTCCCTACTTGCTCGCGTCCTGTTCATCGTTTCCTCTTCACTGCTTCTCGCCCGCTTACCGCTGACTGTGGCACATGGTCGACAATCCTAGAGAAGACGAGCCGCTTTTCTCTGCTTTTGGATATACGAATACCGGATACCGCGTTATCATCCGCTATCACAGCAACCTGGACGGCGATTCGCAATCATGCTGAAGCCATCCGGGCTGCCGGCAATTCATACAGCAACTGGACGGTACGAACGAGATGGCCCAGGTCGGCAAAGGCTGACCGACACCTGCAGATCGTACCTGCCGAAAACTTGTAGGCGCGCACCGGGTTTTTATGAACCCGACTGCTCACCAAGTCATCAAAAAAGCCCGATTCACATATTCGTGAACCGGGCTCCGAGTGCTTTGATCAGGCAAAAACCTTGGCGCTCTGTGCTACCTTCCTGATCAGATCGGGGCGATACCCGCTCCACGTCTCCTGGTCAGTGACTACGATTGGGGTCTGCTTGAATCCCTGGGCGATGAACTGGTCGATCAAGGTCTGATCCTCGGTCAAATCCACCTGCTCGAACTCCAGCCCCTGCTTGGTCAGCTGACGCTTGGTGGCATCACACTGGGGACAGTGCGCCTTGGTGTAGACCGTGATGGACATGATCGCCTCTCCCTTAAATGCAGCCGTGATGTTCCGAGCTCTATAGCCCTCTGCTCGGAACCTGATGATTGCACTCTACACACTCCCAGGCGCTGGCACAATACCACCTGTAGTGGCGTGTCAGGCCACCAACCCCAATATCTAGTAGTCTTTCAAGTCTTTCAGGCCTAAGAGAGGATATATGTGAGCTATCTTACATACATGTTGTTTAAGACCGAAAACCGGCTTAGAAGAGGGTCAGTTCGTCGCTGTCAGCGCCCTTCATGGCCTCGTAGTCCAGGATCAGGCACTCGAATCCCCTGTCCTCGGCAAGAACCCTGGCCTGGGGGGTGATGGTCTGGGCCGCGAAGATCCCGCGGACCGGGGCCAGCAGGGGGTCGCGGTTGAGCAGGCGGCAGTAGCGGGTCAGCTGTTCCACCCCGTCAATGCCGCCATGCCGCTTAATCTCGATGGCTACATGCCGTCCCTGGCCGTCCACGGCCATGATGTCCACCGGGCCGATGGGCGTGGGATACTCCCGGCGAACCAGGGTGGCTCCTGGGCCGATCCGGTCGATCTGTTCGGCCAGATAGCGCTGCAGGTGTGCTTCCACACCGTCCTTGACCAATCCGGGGTCCACGCCAAGGTCATAGCTGTCGTCGGCATAGACCCGGTAAAGCCTGATGGTCAGCACGTCGCTGGATTTCACGGCCGAAACACGCAGAACCTTACGGACAGGCCGAGCCTGGTCCTGATCCTGCTCCTGGGCGATCAGCGCATCGGGCGCGGCAGCTTCGGCTACCTCGTCCGGCCCCGTTCCGGCCACTGAATCAGCCTTGACACCCAAGACGTCCTCGCTTGTCTCCTCGGGTTCGATCTCCCTGATGGTGCAGGGGGCGCACATCCAGTTCAGGGGTTTGTATGAGCCCAGTTCCGAAAAGATCAGACAGCTCATGTCGGCCTTGATCAGCAGAACGCGCCTGGCCGGCGGCAGGCTGGCATTGAGACGCCCGGAGTATTCGGCGGAGCAGTCGGCAACAATGATTCGCACAGGTGCCAATATATCAGTCGCCGTTCCGGCCGAGAAAGAAAAAGCCCGGCCGATGCGAGTGCGCCAGCCGGGCGGAAGAGGAAAGGAAGTCAGGACTGCTGTCCCTGATCGGCATCCTCCAGGTAGTGGTCCACGGCCACGGTCAGCTTATTGCTGTCGAAAGAGGCGAATCCGCTATCCACATGGAAGGACTGACGACCGCCATCGGTGGCCTGAACCCGGATGTTGCCCTCCTGCAGCAGGGCCAGCACCGGCTCGTGGTCGGGCATGATGCCCATGGACCCCTGGGTGCCGGGCACGGTGACCGACCGCGCCCGGCCCGACCAGATCGGCCTGTCCGCCGAGACGATGTTGACCTGCATGGAGGCCTTGCCTGTGTCCGCCATGACTACCGGTATTCCTTCTGCATGTCATGCCACTTGTGCTCAAGATCGTCGATGCCGCCGATGCCGGAGAAAGCCTGCTCGGGCACGTCGTCATAGGCGCCGTCGCAGATGCGGGTGAAGGCCTCGATGGTCTCGTCCGCAGGCACGTAGGAGCCCTTGCGACCGGTGAACTTTTCGGCCACATAGAAGTTCTGGCCCAGGAACTGCTCGATCTTGCGGGCGCGGTTGACGGTGGTCTTGTCCTCCTCGCCCAGCTCGTCGATGCCGATCAGAGCGATGATGTCCTGGAGCTCCTTGTTCCTCTGCAGGATGGCCTTGACCCTGTTGGCGCAGTCGTAGTGGGCCTGTCCCACGTAGCGTGGGTCCAGAATCCTGGAGGTGGACGCCAGCGGATCCACAGCCGGGTAGATGCCCTGGGAGGCGATGTCACGGCTGAGCTCGGTGGTGGCGTCCAAGTGGGCGAAGGTGGTCGCAGGAGCCGGGTCGGTGTAATCATCGGCCGGCACGTAGATGGCCTGCAGGGAGGTGATGGAGTGGCCCCTTGTGGAGGTGATCCTCTCCTGCAGGGCGCCCATCTCGTCGGCCAGGTTGGGCTGGTAGCCCACGGCTGAGGGCATGCGGCCCAGCAGGGTCGAGACCTCTGAGCCGGCCTGGGTGAACCGGAAGATGTTGTCGATGAAGAGCAACACATCCTGGTTCTCCACGTCGCGGAAATACTCCGACATGGTCAAGGCGGTCAGAGGCACGCGCAGACGGGTCCCCGGGGGCTCGTCCATCTGGCCGAAGACCAGTGCGGTCTTCTCCAGCACGCCGGCCTCGTCCATCTCGCCGATCAGGTCGTTGCCCTCACGGGTGCGCTCGCCCACACCAGCGAAGACGGAGACACCGCCGTGGTTCTGCGCCACGCGCTGGATCATCTCCTGGATGAGCACGGTCTTGCCCACGCCTGCGCCGCCGAACAGGCCGATCTTGCCACCCTCCACATAGGGGGTCAGCAGGTCGATGACCTTGATGCCGGTTTCGAACATCTGGGTCTTGGACTCCAGTTGGTCGAAGGCGGGCGGGTTGCGATGGATGGGCCACCGCTCGGTGACCTTGATCTGCTCACCCTCCTTCTTGTTGAGGATGTTGCCGGCCACGTCGAAGACGTGGCCCTTGGTCACGTCACCCACGGGCACCATGATGGGCCCGCCTGTATCGGTGACAGTGGCGCCTCGAACCAGGCCGTCGGTGGGCTTCAGAGCCACGGTACGGACCGTGGAATCGCCCAAGTGCTGCTCCACCTCCAGCATGATGGTGGTCAGCGATTCGCCCTCGGTGTCCGAAGACTTGCTCAGATTTACGGTCAGGGCATTGTAGATGTCCGGCAGATGGCCTGCCGGGAACTCCACATCGATGACCGAACCCTGGACTCGGGTGACGCGCCCCTTGGAGACCGAATCCGGCTTGCGGCTCGCTGTGGTCGGCTGTTCTTGCTGTGCAACCATTGGCGTTCCTACTCTTCCTCTTTGTTGAGCGCATCGGCGCTGCCGACGATCTCGGTAAGTTCCTGCGTGATGGCCGCCTGACGGGTGGCATTGAGCCTACGGGTCAGGTCGTCGATCAGCCCCTTGGCGTTATCGGTGGCGGTATGCATGGCGTTCTGCCTGCTGGCGGTCTCCGAGGCCGCCGAAGTGAGCAGGCATTCATGGATGCGCGACTGAATGTACTTGGGCAGGACGGCATCCAGCACCTCCTGGGAGCTGGGCTCGAAGTCATAGAGGGCCGTATAGCGGTCGCCCTTAGGTCCATGCTCATCCTCCGGCACAGGGGCATCAATGGCCTCCTCAGGCTTCTCCTGGTCAGGCCTGATCAGCTCCAGGGGCAGCATGCGCAGCACCCGAACCTTCTGCACCACCATGTTGATGAATTCAGTGAAGACGATGTAAAGCTCGGAGACGCCCCCCCTGGCTGCTGGAGTCATATAGGTTTCCAGCAGCGCCTGGGAAATCTCCCTGGCCACATCCACACCGGGCCGATCGCTGTCGCCCTCCCAGGTCTTGACGATGCTGCGGTTGCGGTAACGGTAGTAGGAGACGCCGCGACGACCGTAGACGAAGAGCTGTGGCTGTCGGCCCTGCTGGTCCAGGCGGGCCAGCAGAGATTCCGTCTCGCGGATGACCGAGGAGGTATAGGCCCCTGCCATGCCGCGGTCGGCTGTAAGCGCCAGCACAGCCACGCGCGGGTTCTTCTCGTCCTTCCTGACAATAGGGTGCCGGATGTCGTCCGTGTGGGCCACCAGGGCCTGGACTGCATCGAAGATCGCATCGGAGTAAGGCTTCGCTTCCTGGGCCACGGTCCTGGCCTTGGCGATATGCGAGGAGGCTATCATCTCCTGGGCATTGAAGATCTTCTCCAGTGCCGAAGTGGAGGCGATCCTTGACTTGAATGCGAGTTGTGAGGCCATGGTCTACCGCTTCCCGGCCTTGCTGCCGCTCTTGCCATCGGCCACCAGCTTCTCCTGCTGGACGTCCACCGGCTGCTCCTGATCCTGATCGGCCTTGTGGCCGTCCAGGGTCTGGCCCTTGTGGGTCACGAAGGTCTTGGCGAACTCGTCAACGGCCTTATCCAGAGCCTTCTCGGTGTCGTCGGTGAAGTCCTCCGTGTCGCGGATGGTCTTGAGGATGTCGGTGTTGTGGTCCAGGTAGTCCAGGAGCCCTGACTCGAAGGGCAGCACGTCCTCCAGGTCCAGATCATCCAGCTTGCCATGGGTGCCCACCCAGACCGAAACGACCTGCTTCTCCATGGAGTAGGGCGTGAACTGGGGCTGCTTGAGCAGCTCGGTCAGCCTGGCGCCACGGGTCAGCTGTGCCTTGGAGGCGGCATCCAAATCCGAGGCGAACATGGCGAAGGACTGCAGGGAGCGATACTGGGCCAGGGAGATCTTCAGGGTCGAGGAGACCTTCTTCAGAGCCTTGGTCTGTGCGGCACCGCCCACGCGGGAGACCGAGATGCCCACGTCCACGGCGGGACGCTGGTTGGCGTTGAACAGATCGGACTGCAGGAAGATCTGACCGTCGGTGATGGAGATCACGTTGGTCGGAATGTAGGCCGAGACGTCGTTGGCCTTGGTCTCGATGATGGGCAGACCGGTCATGGATCCGCCGCCCAGGTCATCGGAGAGCTTCGCGCAGCGCTCCAGCAGACGCGAATGCAGGTAGAAGACGTCGCCTGGGTAAGCCTCACGCCCCGGCGGACGGCGCAGCAGCAGGGAGATGGACCGGTAGGCCTCGGCCTGCTTGCTCAGATCGTCGAAGACGATCAGGACGTGCTTGCCGCCGTACATCCAGTGCTGGCCGATGGCCGAACCGGTGTAGGGGGCAATGTACTTGAAGCCTGCGGAGTCGGAAGCCGGGGAGGCCACGATGGTGGTGTACTCCATGGCGCCGGCCTCTTCCAGAGAGGAACGGACCGAGGCGATGGTGGTGCCCTTCTGGCCGATGGCCACATAAATGCACCGCACCTGCTTCTTGGGGTCTCCGGACTCCCAGTTGCGCTTCTGATTGATGATGGTATCGATGGCGATGGCCGTCTTGCCGGTCTGACGGTCGCCGATGATCAGCTGACGCTGACCGCGTCCGATGGGTGTCATGGCGTCGATGGCCTTGATGCCGGTGGCCAGGGGCTCGTCGACGGGATGCCGGTGCATGACGTCGGGGGCCTGAGCCTCCAGGATTCTGCGGCCCTCGCTCTTGATTTCTCCCAGGCCGTCGATGGGCTCGCCCAGAGGGTTGACCGTACGCCCCAGATAGCCGTCGCCGACGGGCACCGAAAGCACCTCGCCGGTCCTGTGGACTTCCTGGCCCTCTTCGACACCTGCGAAGTCGCCCAGGATGACCACGCCGATCTCTCGGGCGTCCAGGTTGAAGGCCAGTCCCAGCGTGCCGTCTTCGAAGGTCAGCAGCTCGTTGGCCATACAACCAGGCAGGCCCTCCACATGCGCAATGCCGTCACCGGCCGTACGAACGTAGCCCACCTCCTGGGTGGGGGTGTCCGTCGGCTTGTAGGACTCGACGAACTGGTCGAGCGCCTTGCGCACCACGGCGGGATCAATGGTCATTTCTGCCATGATCACTCCTTATTTCTGTTCTTGTTCAAGTCTGTCGGTTCTCCGCTCATCCTGCCACGGCCATCCGCCGCTTCAGGTGCTTGAGCTGGGTGGCCACCGTGCCATCGGTGGAGACCGAGCCGTACTGGACCTTCATGCCGCCTATAACCGAGGGGTCAACCACCGAGTTGATGTGGACCGGCTTGCCCAGCTTGCGCCCGTAGACCTCCTGCAGGCGGCTGATCTGCTCGTCCTTCATGGAGACCGCCGTGGTGACGGTGACCATGACCTGGTCCATGTGTTCCGAGAAACGATCCACCAGCCAAACGATGGTGTCAGGGAAGCGACGTCCACGCAGATCGATGGTGGCATTCAGGGCCATCTGCTCGGTGACCGGATGCATATGCTGCCCAGCCAGGAGAGCCCTGAGCAGGTCGGCTCGAGCCCTGGAATCGCTGTATTCGTCCGAGAGCCGGAAGAGCACCAGAGGCATCCCGAGCAGGGCCGAGTGAATCTCAGCCAGCTCGCCGGCTACCTGGTTGGTGATGCCCAAAGCATCGGCGTAATAGGCGGTGGCATCCACGGACATATCCTCGGCCGCATTGGCGATGTGCACTACACGGCTCCACTGATGATTGGTCAGGTCATGGAGGATGTCTACGGTCAGCGGATCGGCTTTGTCGGCCAGGATGGTGTCGATCACCCGCCACTTGTCCTCAGCCGGACGGGAAGGGTCGGTCAGCGCACGCTCCAGGGGCCTGTTGGCATCGAGCAGGGTCACGAAGGTATAGAGCTCCATGGCCACGCGGAGGGCATCCTTCCCCTTGCTCTTGAGCAAAGGGGCATACTTGGCCCTGGTCTCCTTGTCGGAGCTCAGCGAAGTCTCTCCTCGCATGTCACCTCCCCTTTCGCGGAATCAACGTACCCATCGTCCGCCAATCAGTCATCATGCCTGCCGCTTGTCCGAGGACTGCCCGCCCTGGTCCGCAATGATCGAGTCGATCATGGAGGACTGCACGGCATCATCCTGAAGCTGCGAGCCCAGGATTTTGCCGGCAAGAGCCGTAGCCAGCGTGCCCACCTCGCCCTTGAGCGAGACCAGCGCCTGCTGCTGCTGGGACTTGAGGGATCTCTGGGCGTTCTCGGTGATCTGGTTGGCCTCGGTCTCGGCACGGGTCCTGGCATCCGCCACGATCCTGGAGGCCTCGGCGCGGGCGTCATCCCGGATCTGGGAAGCCTCAACACGAGCCTTGCTCAGCTGATCCTGATACTGCTTGCGGGCCTGATCCGCATCTTCACGAGCCTTGGCGGCCTTCTGGATGTTGCCCTCGATCTTGGACGAGCGCTCATCGAAGATGGCCTGGAACTTGGGCATGAAGAACTTGTAGAAGAAGACGGCCAGAATGACCAGGATAACCAGCGACCAGAAGATGTCGTAAATCGGAGGAATAAACAGCTTGATCCCTTTGCCTGCCGCTAGAGCGTACATTGGCTCCTCCTTTCCTTTATCGAAGCCGGATCATGCAGGAATCGCACGGCTCAGGCGATGAAGAGCGCCACGAAGCCCAGCAGGGCCAGCACCTCGATCAGAGCCAGGCCGATGAACATGGTGGTGCGCAGCTGTCCGCTGATCTCAGGCTGGCGAGCCATGCTCTCGACGGTCTTGCCGACGGCGATGCCCAGACCCAGCGCGGGGCCGAGAGCTGCAATGCCGTATCCCAGGATGCTCAGATTGCCGGAGACCTCAGCAAGTGTGATGATGTCCATTTATTTTCCTTTCCTCCACCGTTGCCGGTTCTTGGATTGTGGTTCGGCCCCGACCCCCGTCTACTGGTCGGAACCAACGAATATGTGGGCTGCGACCGCCTGAAGCGCCGGCCGCAGCTTGTTTTTCGCTCAACCTTCTTCAGGGTAACTCATGGAGATGTAAACCGTGGTCAGGATGGCGAAGATATAGGCCTGAAGGGCCGCCACGAAGATTTCAAAGGCCGTCAGGGCGAAGCCCAGAACGAACCAGCCCACGCCAGCCAGGGCCAAGAGCTTGTTGCTGGCCTCGATGATGTAGAACTGGGTGAAGGCCAGACTGACCGCCACCAGCAGATGGCCGGCGATCATGTTGGCAAAGAGTCGGATGGTCAGAGAGGCCGGCTTGACGATGACCATCTCCAGCAACTGGATGGGCGTCAGAATAATATAGAGAGGCCATGGCACACCCGCTGGGAAGAGCTCCGACTTGAAGTAGCCCCAGACGCCCTGCTCCCGGAATCCCGTTACCATGTACTGGCAGAAAGTCCAGATGGCGAAGACCAGAGGCATGGTGATAGTGGCCGTGGCCGCTATGTTCATGCCTGGCACGATGCCACAGAGATTGAAGACCAGGATGGTCAAGAAAATTGTCGTGATCATGGGCACGTAGCGCTTGCCCCGAATTTCGCCCAGGGTGTCATAGACGACCGAGTCACGGATGAACTCAATGACCCACTCGATGGCCCCCTGCCAGCGGGAGGGAATCAGCTTGGCCCTTGCCGCCGTGATTCCCAGCACCAGAAGGATAATGACCATGGCCACGAACCTGATCAGGATGATCCGGTTCATGGCAAAGGGCGTTCCCTGGAAAAGAATCTCAGGAGGCAGGAAATCTTCGATGGTGGGTAGCTCGCTCGGCTTGGCCATGGCCAGACTGAAAGCTTCACTTCCCATTGCCTCTAGCATCTATCGCCTCCTGAACGACACAGTGAACACTATAGCGCGCACGCGACTCATGGCTGCACCGTATGGGTAGTGTAGCCCACACCAAGAGCCACGGTAACCATGGATTCATCCAGTGTGTCACAGATAGTGGCCACACGTCGAATCCGCCCCGCGGTGTGGACAGGTTGATAACGGATTTAATCCAAACGTCATTAACTATTAACAACGCCGGGAATAAGCCCGTACCCGTCACCAGACAAGGGACGATATCCGTCGGCGCGTGGACATCCAGGAGTGTGTCTGATGGATCGGTCGGTGCCTAGTTGACCCGCCGCCCGTAGAGTCGGCACCTGGTCCAGATCATAAGGGGTGGTCTCGTAGACCCAGTTCAGCCAATTGCGCCAGAGCAGGTTGGCATGGGCCCGCCAGGAGAAGACCGGCTCCAATGTCGGATCGTCGTGAGGGTAGTAGTTGACCGGGAAAGGCACCTGACCCAGGCCCTTGGCCATGTCACGCTGGTACTCGTGAGCGAGAGTGTCACGGTCGTACTCCCAGTGGCCCAGCACGAAGATCTCCGAGAAATCCTGGGTGCAGATAAGCCCTGAACCCGACTGGGGACCCCAGGTCAGTACCTGCAGATCAGGACAGGCCCGCACCTGGTCCTCGTCCACCCCGGCCCAGCGGGAGTGGGGCTGCAGGGCTATCTCGTCGAAGCCATTGGTCATGAAGCAGTACTCGTCCTGCAGATACTGAGGAAAGACCCCGAAGACCTTGCGATCCAGGTTGCGCTTGGCGATGCCGTGGCGGTAGTAGAGCCCGGCCATGGCCCCCCAGCACAGATACATAGTGGAGAAGACGTGGGTAGAGGCCCAGTCCAGAATGCGGGTCAGCTCCTCCCAGTAGTCGACCTGCTCGAAGTCCATTTGCTCCACTGGGGCACCCGTCACGACAAGACCGTCATAACAGTTGTCCTTGAAGGAATCCAGATTCTCGTAGAACTTAACCAGGTGATCCATGCTGGTGTGCACGGCCTGATGAGTGGAGGTCTTCATGAAGTCGATCTCCACCTGAAGCGGTGACTTGGAGATCAGCCGCAACAGCTGGGTCTCGGTCTCCACCTTGGTAGGCATCAGATTGAGGATGACCAGCCTGAGCGGACGCATCTCCTGGCGCTCCGCCTCGTGGCTTTCCAGGGCGAAGATGCGCTCCGAATCCAGGATGGATCTGGCCGGCAATCCGGTGGGGATGGTGATAGGCATGATTCCATTATGGCCCAGCGTAGGCCTTCCCACACACGGACTTGACAAGTGCGCTGGAATCCGTAACATAGATAACTGCTGTATTAAACAGCCGACGCGGGGTGGAGCAGTTCGGTAGCTCGCTGGGCTCATAACCCAGAGGTCTCAGGTTCAAATCCTGACCCCGCTACCAATATGGCTCGAACCATTATGGCTTCGTTTATACCTTTTCAAAAGTAAAGATATGATTCACAAAAAACTAAGGTGAAGTGAATTGTAGACTATTTTTTTTATACCGGGCCTTTCAAATTGTATTTTATCATAGCTACATATTAAATACACTAAAGATGCTAGACTATTACTATTGCTATCTAGAGAGGAACTCAAGGCTCAATCTCTGATGTGATCCTGCTTCTGTGATAGCAATATGAAAGATTTCCTAGTTGAATTTTTACCGCCACTCGACAAATTTACTTCTTCGTTATTAGCTTTGTATATAAGTGGTAGGGGACGAGAAACAGAAAACAACGTCCAAATATCATACAATACCGGTGATTTACACAGATTAGAGGCCATTCAAGAAAACGAAACCAAACTAAGCGGGAACTAGAGAGAAGAGAAGGAAAGGCACCTCCTAGAACTTTATATTTATATAGGAAAATAACCTATCGAATTTAGGAGGTTAGGATCCTCAACCTAATGTTCCTTATCGGGACAAACGCGCACCAAGGACAGATGCAAACCACGTAACGGCTTCGCATGATTATCGAAAAACAGTTATCTGATCTGATATCTCTAAACTATAGCTTTGAAATAGAGAGTAGACTATCCCGATTCAAGAATGGAATAATTAAATATTTCATACAAGAAATACCTACCTAAATAACTTATCATACCTCACAATGATAAGAAAATAAAATATTTGATAATATATATATTAGATTTTGTCTGCGTTCACACTAATAGTAAACAGTGAAGAGCCACTATTTACCAATTCCCCAAGGCTTCACTTAGTCCCACTTCAGTGGTATGTTTTCTAAGTGCCTGATGAAATGGAACGCGATAGAAAGTACCGTGAGATTCTCATCACACCGGTGCGATCATGTGCAAACTTTAAACCTCGTATGGGGCAACGAGAGCCAATCGACCTTGAGGGTTTCGTTAATTTATATGGTAGTGATCTTTTCTATCATTGGCTTGGTCTAGACGACCCTAAGATGTTTGCAGTGCACAAGGCAGCAGGGGGTCTGACAAGCATTTACCGGCAAATTGGAATTGGCGGAGAACGCCTTGTCAGGGCAATATTAGAAGATTCTTTGGGTTTAAGCAGCGACGATGTTAAATGGGGCTACTCTATTCCTGTTTTAGACGAAGACAATAATCCGAAACAGAATGCATCTGGCAGAATTAAAACGAGAAAACTCGAGCTAGACGGACGAATACCACTCGCCAAAATAGATTGCGATGAATTGCGAGCACGCATCCAGGAATGGGTCGAACAACGCAAAGCTACACACGGAATCACTGTTCCGTTAAAAGGGGCCGTTTTTGAAGTGCGGCAAGGTTATAAAAGTGCCGATTCAAAGAGACAAAACGGTGACTTAATTAACGCAACCCATGCCATCGGTAAGGGATATCTACCTGTACTTGTTGTATTAAGTAATCAGATGAATTTTGCCGTACAGACGCGCTACAGAGCTAGCAATTGGACAGTGCTGATGGGACAAGCGACCGAAGATACCAGCACAAGTACATATGCATTCTTTCGAGACATAATTGGTTATAATCTTACTGGTTTCTTTGAGAGGCAGACGGATTACCTTCGAAATGAAGTAGGTAGCATATTAACAGGTCTTCTGGCTCCAGAATGAGGTAGCCTTAGTGCAAAAAAATGTACTGTCGCAAAAATCTGACCTTACGTTCAGGGGCAACATAGGAATGTCCCGTCATGAATGGCTCAGATTGACTCCAGCATATTCAGTCAAACTTGTAAACCATACATTGGAACGATGGGTTGAAGAAGCGCCGAAATCTATAGAAACAATTTTGGATCCTTTCTCTGGCACAGGAACAACAGCTTTAGTCGCTGCACAAGCTGGTCTAAAAGGTTTGGCTATAGATATAAATCCCTTTCTAGTTTGGCTTGGCACCACTAAACTTCGTGAATATTCAATTAAGGACATAGATTTAGCTGAAGATTATCTGAATTATGCTACTTCTTGGGCTGATGCTCATTTGTCAGACGAAGGTTTATGGCAACCAAAATTATTTAAAATCGACCGTTGGTGGGACCATGCATCATTAAGTGCTATAAAATCTTTGAGGGGTGCATTAGACCAGCTCGAAGCCGGCGCTTCCCAAGACCTACTCCTTATAGCCTTTTGCAAAACACTCATATCTTTTTCTAACGCTGCTTTTAACCACCAATCGATGAGTTTTAAAAGTTCTGAGACACTTGACAGGCGGGATACTGCGAAATCGCATAATATAATCTCCGCTTTTGCAGACTTTAGTCATACTATTATAAACCAGGCGAAAGATCCTCTGACAGGATCTGGCAATATCTTTCGTGGGGATTCCCGCAATATTAATAACTTTTTCCAAGACCAAGTAGACGGTATCATCACATCACCTCCCTATGCCAATCGTATGAGCTACATTCGAGAATTACGACCCTATATGTACTGGCTGCGTTATCTTGATGACTCAAAAGACGCCGGAGAATTAGATTGGAAAACTCTCGGGGGAACTTGGGGATCGGCCACGAGCGGTCTAAAAAACTGGCAACAAACTGAAGAGACTCCTATAGACGCAGAGCTGACTAAAGTTTGCTCCAAAATTGTTGCTATGGGTGAGGGAAAACGAGGCAATACCATGATGGGTAAATATGTCAATAAATACTTTGTAGATGCATGGGATCATATTCACAACATGAGTAAAATAGTCCGCCCTGAAGGTCACGTCTCTTATGTTGTAGGCAATTCCACATTTTACGATGTCCTAGTGCCTACGGAAAAGTGGTATGAGATCTTCCTAAAAGAAGTCGGTTTTAAAAATGTGACTGTTCGCCCCATCCGTAAAAGGAATAGTAAGAAATCTCTTTATGAATTTGAAATTTACGGAACACGTTAGCAATATTTGCAGTTAGTGATTTTATTACTTTCCTCGCTATCGCAGGAGTTTAAGCTATTATATTTTGACCTGGAATTAACCAATAGCACAACTATCCACAAATCTTCATTGAAAATCAGAAAATCACTAATGTGTCAATCTCAGCAAAATACTTACCATCCCAGGGGACAAACGCAAGTATACCTCCAGCAATTAGATAAGGGTGCTCAAAGAATTTGAGCCCTTCGAACTTTGTCTTGTTACTATGACTGATTTTTACGACAAATACACCATACTTACCTGTTACAGAGTGCTAGTTAGTACCTCTAGCTAGTCTTAAAACCCATCCTCCACATGTCACTTGCATTCATCAGTGTAAGCTCTCTTATGACTAAAACAGAGAGATGAACAAGCATTTTCTACAGTCTGCAATCGACGCAGCCCCTAATGAACTCCAAAAGCTGTACATTATTCTTATGAACTGTGAAATCAACAAATCGCTTTTAACGGTTTTATGATTGCTCGGTAATAAACAATAGCTTTAACCGCATTCACAGAGAGATGAGGTTCAAATTTTCACCAATCTGCTAGTAAGTCTCAAAACGATATAGATTCCAAAGTACCAACCATTAAGTCAGTACAGTCATTATTCACATAACCTGGCTTGTCCACGAGGATCTGTCAGCTTCCGTTAATACCAACCGAATAGCATAGAAACCTCAAACCAAAACAAAAGAAGCGTAGGCATTAAAGACTAATTCCATACGTCTTTGCATCTTTTTTCGTACCTGTGTCACCAGCCAAAACTAACAAACCCATCGTCTTTTCATTCAGTCCCCTATCGACATTGCAAGCGAAAGAAGTAGACTTTCACCGACTTGAACTTGCTAGCATGATTGCATCCGCACCAAGGAAGGCCAAGGGGGCTCATCATGCAATACACACAACTGGGTAAAACGGGCATCAACATATCGAAGATCTGCGTGGGATGCATGAGCTTCGGCAAGCCAGGCACCATGCACGACTGGACACTGGACGAGGAAGGGACCAGCGCGGTCGTTGCGCACGCACTGGATCTGGGCATCACCTTCTTCGATACAGCCAACGGTTACTCCGCCGGGACCAGTGAGGAATATCTGGGGAAGGCGCTGAGAAAGCATACAAGCCGCGACCGGGTGGTCATTGCATCCAAGGTCTATTTCAATGAGGGGCGACTTTCATCCAAGGCCATCCATCGGGAGATTGATGGGACGCTCAAACGGCTGGGCACCGACTACGTGGACCTCTACATCATCCACAGGTTCGACTATGAAACGCCAATCGAGGAGACCATGGAAGCGCTGAACGATCTGGTCCAGGTCGGCAAGGTGCGAGCGCTGGGCGCCTCGGCCATGTATGCCAGCCAATTTCAGGACATGCAGAAAGTCGCCCAAGACAACGGCTTGACCCCCTTCAGCGCCATGGAGAACCACTACAATTTGCTCTACCGGGAGGACGAGAAGGACTTGATCCCCTTCTGCAGAAAGACGAGCGTCTCACTCATGCCTTACAGCCCTCTGGCTGCCGGCCATCTGACACGGCCCACCTGGACCGCCGACACCCTGCGCAGCGCCACCGACAAGGTCTCGCGTGGCAAGTACGACCGGGCCGAAAACAATGACCTGGCCATCATCAGCCACGTGCAAAAAGTGGCAGAACGACACAATGTTCCTATGGCCCGGGTAGCCATAGCCTGGCAGTGGGCCAAAGGCGTTGCCTCACCAATCATCGGAGCCACCAAGGCCCGGCATCTTGACGACGCAGCGGCTGCGCTGGATTTGGAGCTCACGCCTGAGGAGATCGCATCCATGGAGGAGCCCTACCTGCCGCACGAAACCGTGGGAGCCATCGATAGCAATCCGCCCCAGGGTGTAGTACTACTGGACGCGGAAGAGAATTGACACCACCAACCACCACCTCCACCCACGCGTCAGGACTTTCTGCAGCAGACACTCCGAGGCCGACTTCCCCAGTCGTGCGGAGATCAGAAGCACTGCAGAACTGACATCAGTAGGCCAAGCACGGGACGGATGCCCCGCTGAGGGATCGTCCACCTCAACCGTTGGATGCTTTCAGTGAGGTACCAACAGCTCAATCATTTGCTTACTCGAGGGTTCACTTTGTGTGGTACTCGTCGTAGGCCTCCTGCTTCAACCTGATGTTCTGGTTTAGATAGGCTTTCTTGGGGGTATCCAGGTACTGATCCCAGTCGGAGCTCGCCTCCTGCCAGTTGTTCGACAGCCGCACTCCTTCTCGGCCCACACAGGCAAGGCCTTCCTTCTTAAGCATCCTCTATGTCAGAGGGTGCTTAGCCACAAAACGACTGCAGGCATCACCATCGCCCACAAGGACCAGCAACGATGAGCAGAGCATATTCACCATGCTCTGACAAAGGCGCCGACGCCTGCGAAAGTGCTGATCCCACCGGAACCGGAATGAGCCGCAATCTCCGCCCAATGCATCCTTGTGCAGTGGTCATGAAATGCACCTTCTCCATTGAGTGGGATATGCAGACGTTGAAAGGAATGACCTCGTCCACACCGGAAACCGGACCAGACAGCCTGCGGCCCTAATTCCTAGCGACCACTCCGACACTGGCCATGGTAAGAGAAAGTTTGTTAAACAAAAAAGTTGCTAAAAGTTAGAGGGCGAAAGCTTCGCCTGTGTCAGTGAGATCTGGATTGTACGACCTTCGGAAATCTGCTGACGAACGGCCTTACAAGGGCATTCTGGTAGAGGCGCGCTGAACCAGTGTGCCCTTGACGCATTCGATACCTTGGTGACCTCGGCCGTCCAGCATATCAGCCAGGCAGCTGGCCGCCCTGGTGCCGATGGACTTCAGATTCAGATCGACGCTGGTCAGCGGAGGACGCGAGTTGCCGACAATGACCGTCCGATTATCAACCCCGACCACCGATACCCTATCCGGCACGGAAACATGCCGATCATGCAGAATATCCAGGCACCCCCGGGCTATCTCGTCGTTGCCGCAAGCCACCCCGTCGAAGTCGACTCCCTCATCCAGCAAGCTAATCATGGTGCGGCGTCCGGTCTCTTCGTTCCAGCCCCCATACCGAACGGTACGCACGGCAGCCAAACCACGGCTATCCAGTTCGGCCATCTCGCCCTTAAGTCGCCTGATCGAGGACTGGAAGGCTGGATCGCCGGCGATCAGCACGATTTTTTTGGATCCTCCCTCGACCAGATGCCGGACCATAAGCCGCCCGATATCCTCGTTGTCGGTGACGACCGAGCAGTCATGGGGATCCAAGGACGCCTGGTTGGCATAGACAACCGGCACCGGGCAACTGGTCAGCGCAGGCCGTGGATCGGTGCGCCACCCGACCATCAGCAGACCTTTGACGCCATAGGCCAGCAGATTATCTATATGGTGCTGTTCAAGAGCCGGGTCTCTGCCGGCGTTGCAGAGAAAAACAGGAATGGACTCGACCCCGAAGTAGCTTTCCGCGCCGATCAGGATAGGCATGGAGAACTGACCGTCCAGGTCCGAAGTGACCAGGCCCACCGATTTGGGCAGGCTGGGAGGCTGGGACTGTTTCTGACGCTCATTGAGCGAAAAGGAGAGCTCCGCCGCGGCCTTGAACACCTTGGCCCTTGTCGGGCCGCTGACCTGTGCGCTGTTGCGCAGCGCCTTGGAGGCTGTGGACACCGCAACCCCCGCCTTGGCAGCCACGTCGGCCAGCGTCACTTTCTTGCTCATCGAATCGCCTCCCGGATCTGCTGGACTGCGAGCATCTCCAACTATGGTAATTGAAAGAGACGGCTATCGAGTCCTTCCAGTCCGATCTATTTTTCTACCATTGAAAATTTTCCTAATCTGGTGCTAGCCTTTGGGTGTCCGAACACAGGCGGCAAAGCATCCGCCCGGTAAACAGACAATTGGAGCGCCACTATGGTCACCCTGTTTCATCCCCAGCCCGGAACCATCCCAGTGACCGCCGGATCGGGAGCAGTCCTGGCCGACTCAGGGGTCCGGCCAAATTGGCTGCTGGAGCATGGTGAGGATTCGGCCGTGCAGATTGCGACCGGCAACCTGATGCGGGATTTTGCGGCCGTGACAGGCCGTACCCAGAGGCGGGCTAATCTGATCGATGAGGGCAGCCCGACCATTTGCTTGGGTACTCTAGGCCATTCCAGCTGGATCAATTCAGCCGTCCGCAACGACCAGCTCGATCTTACCCCGCTCGAAGACCCCCAAGGGGAGTATCGCTGGGAAGGCTTCACCTTGCAGGTCGTCGACGGCACACTTTATGTTGTCGGAACCGACCGGCGCGGAACCATCTACGGAATCTACGCCCTTAGCCGGGCCATTGGCATCTCACCCCTGCACTGGTGGGGAAACGTGCCAGTCCGTCACCATGAACGGATATGCCTGCCCGGCGACCTGCGCGTCTTCGACTGGCCCTCTGTCAAATACCGGGGCTTCTTCATCAACGACGAGGAGGAGCTGGACGACTGGGCCCGCCTGCACACCCCGGATGGAACCATCGGACCAACGACCTACGAAAAGGTCTTTGACCTGATCCTACGGCTGGGCGGCAACTATCTGTGGCCGGCCATGCACGTCAACGCCTTCAATGCCGACCCGCGCAACGGCAGGCTTGCCCAGAGCATGGGGGTCGTCATCGGGAGCAGTCACTGCGACATGCTTCTACGGAGCAACCAGCATGAGTGGGACCCCTGGGTGGCCTCGCAGGGCGGACATGTGGACTATGACTATTCGCTGCCTGGACGCAACCGGGACATGATTCGGCGCTACTGGTCGCAGAGCGTGGATATGAACCGGAACTACGAGGTCACCTGGACCCTGGGCATGCGCGGCATTCACGACACGGGCCCGCCCACGCGCGCCATCGACGAGGATCCGAACCTGGACCGGAAGGACCGCCTGCAAGCGCGGGTCGATCTGCTCGGTCGGGTCATTCACGACCAGAGGGACATCCTGCATCAGCACCTGGGCCGGCCACCACAGAATGTCCCCCAGCTCTTCATTCCCTATAAAGAGGTGCTGCCCCTCTACGACGCGGGCCTGGACCTGCCCGAAGACGTGACCATCATGTGGGTCAACGACAACTACGGGTATATGCGCCGCTTCCCTAATCAAGCCGAACGGGCACGCAGCGGAGGCAATGGGGTCTACTACCACAGCTCCTACTGGGCGCCGCCGAGGACCAGCTACCGCTGCACTTCATCCACCCCCCTGACTCTGATGAACGACCAGCTGGGTAAGTGCTGGAATCGGGGCATCCGCCGGGTGTGGGTGGATAATCTGGGGGCCATCAAGCGATTGGAGTTGGAGGGATCCTACTTCCTCCATCTGGCCTGGAATGCAGACAAGGATCACCACAGTCTGTCGGCCCGGGACTTCGTAGCCTCTTGGTTCGACCAGACCTTCGCCGACAAGCGCGGCTCTGAGGCTGCCGACCTGTGCATGAGCTACTACCGGATCAACAATCAGACCAAAATCGAACACCTGCACGAGGACTCCTTCACCCAGACAGGCTACGACGACGAGGCCGGCGGCCGCCTGGCAGCCTTACGGGAGCTGGCTGAGCGCTCACACAATCTTGGCAGGAGCATGAAGCCAGAGTTTCGTGAAGCATACCGATCGCTGGTTGACCTGAAGATCGCCATGGCCTACTACGTGAACGCCCAGTTCTACCATGCGGACCGCAGCCGCCTCGAGGCCGCCCGAGGCGCCTTGCCGGCCGCCGACAGGCAGATGAGAATCTCTCATCTCTTCCAGGGGATGATCCGGGCTCTGCTCCATTGGTACAACAGGGAGCTGGCGCAAGGCGATTGGGACGGCATTCTCACTCCTAACAGGTTCCCTCCTCCTACGCTGCCTCAGTACCCGGCTTGCAGACCGGTGAAGGTCCAACCGGACCAGGGGCTGATCCTTACGCCACAGGGAGCAGAGGAGAGCCTTAAGGTCCCCGGCAACAACAATCACGCCAGGCTGGTCTTTGATCCCTACGGCATCTTCGACCAGTGGTTTGACCTGGACCTTATGGGCAGCTCTGCACAGGAAGTGCGCATCTGCGCCGATCAGGACTGGATCCGCCTGCCAGAGGAGGAGCGGGTCGTCAAGGACGAGTGGCGAATCCATGTACAGGTCGATAACGCCTCAACCCGTGCTGGTCGTCAGGGTACGCTGACCATCTTCACCCGCCCCTGTAATCCGGAGGCAACCGAAAAAGCCTGGTCGACGCCGATCAGGGTCGATGTTCTAGTAGGCAAGGATCCTCGCCTCGAAGAAGGATTCACCGGCTACGTCGAGGCAGATGGCCACATCAGCATGGACCCCTCACGAGGACACGCTAATTCCGACCTTACGAAGGCCACCACTTGGCTGGCGACCCAAGACCTTGGGCGTTTCGGCTCGGACCTGATGCAGACCAGGGGCTGGAGCGACCCGGATTCAGGAAGCGGGGCCTGTCTGAGTCTGGACTTCTGGCTGAAGACCCCCGGCCGCCACCATCTAGAGGTTCACCGGATGCCCACCCTGAACTCACGTGGGCGAATACGCCTGCGTGTCAGCCTGGATGGCAACCGAGGCGAAATCCTGGAATCGCCCACCACTGACGAATTCCGTGGCAACTGGCAGGAGACCATCGTATACAACGCCGAGCAACTAACCATGATCCTGCCTTATTTGGAGGCAGGACCCCACCAGCTGCAACTTATTGCCGTGGACGACTCCTTCGGCATCGACAAAGTCGTGATCAACACCGGTCGGGAACGGCCCAGCCGGCTGGGACCGGCCTTCAGTACCTGGGTGGCAGATGGCCGGACCTCCAAAGGGGCTGATAACGGAAACTCTCACACATCTCACATAGACATAGATCAGACCAGCAATCAGATTACAGACCATCAGCCAACGCCCACGACCGATGCCTTGGACCGCCCCCTGCGGAACCTGGCCATCGAGGACTACGGAATCGATCCGGGTCATACCCCGGACGAACCTGTACCCTACTTTGACCGGGACTACTGGCTTCACGGCGGTTTGTATACGCGACCGAAGCTGGTCTGGCCCGCCGGACACCAGCACGAGCAGAAGCTCAGCCAGAACAATGACGCCAGCAAGACTTCAGAGCGCATCTACCTTGAGACCGCCGATTGCCTAAGACAGGACGAAAACGCCTGGCTGTCACAGGATGGGCCACAGAATGGCAAGCCTCGGAAGGGCTGCTGGGTACCCACCGACGCCCCCATTTACAGCGGCCGGGGCCTGGCCATGCGGGCCGAACCAAGGCAACAACTCTGGCCCGATCCTGGTCGGGCTCCCGGCATGAACCTGGCCTTCCGGGTTGGCAGGCCAGGCAACTATGGAATCTGGCTCCTGGCCCAGTTCGCCTCGGATCTGGAGGACTCCTGCCATTTGATTCTGGACGGCCAGCCGTTGGCCCCTGCCCAACTCTTCCCCCGAGGGGGAAGACTGATGACCTTTGCCACCGAGCATGTCTGGGGATGGTCGGAGATGACCGCCGTCCAGCTGACCGGCGGTCGGCACGTCCTGACTTTGGAGCCGGAACGGGCCGGCATGCGCATCGCACGTGTCTACCTGGCCTGTGACGGATCACGGCCGCCCTTGGATGGGCAGTGGCCCCGTTAGAAAGACGACAGACCAGTGGACACGTGTGGGCTGGAAACCTGAGGTCAACGGTCATCGCCGTCCCTTAGGGCTCTTGGACACCCGCCTGACCAGGCCGGAGAGAAGCGAGCCGATCATGACTGCCGCTGCAAGGATGGCCAGAGGAAGAGCCACTGCTGCCCCGGTTTTGGGCAACGCTTCCTCCAGTGCGTTCCAATCGTCGCTATTTGAACGGACAGCCCGATCCGAGCACAACAGACGGCCGTCGACCATCACGCCCTGGGAATTTGGCTGTAGAGAAGCCCTGTCGGCATCTTCCCGCTCAGGAAGGGCCGCCGCATCATCTACTGGACAAGGCACCAAAGGACTGCCGATGACACGGGCCCTGTCGGTGTGCCGACCTGATATGCCCGTCACCGTAGCATGCACGTCCACAGACTGGCCGGGACGGAGCATAAGGGTTGACCAATTGTCTGGATAGCGGACCCCGGTGACCCGTCCCCGACCCACAACTGTCTGATCTTCCAAATGCAGTTGGCGAGCCAGGAAAACAGCTCCCGTCCCATCGCCGGGATCCCGTGGCGAATCATTGGTGATCCGGAAGACAATGGGAACGTCATCACGAGTCCGGAGGGCCTGTTCCGGCTGATCCCGATCACCCTTGGGCATACCGCCAGCCTGATCAAACTTCTCAATGTGTAGAGCCGGTGTCATATCGGGCGTTCCGGTCCAGACCGTGTTGGAGACCAGGGTCTTGTCCTGATAGAACTCAGTGAATCGGTTCTCATGACGTTCCACCTTCTTCAGCCGTCTGCATTGCAGGTAGGCCCTCCAGCCGACCGGACGGTCACCTGAAGCGCTGACCAGGGCCAGATACCGTGGTGTAGCCTCCACTTTGACCAGACCTGCAGGGTCTTCAGTCATCGTAAACAAGGGGCCACCATGGATATCTGCGGACATATCCGAACCAGCCATGATCCGTCCATGATGAATCAGGATGCGCCCATTCTCGTAGAGGTCCTGGGTGGCGTAGACGGCCCAATGGCCAGTAAACCGATCCACCGTGGGATCTAGCCGATCCTCGATCCGCCATGTCTTCACCTGTGGATAGGCACGTCCGGCCGGCAGCAGACTGGAGTCCAGACGATAAAGGAAGAGTCGGTCACGATAGATGCTGCCGCCATGTGCACTTCCCCCGCCCACAGCGACTACCACATCCTTGGCGGGATTGAGCGGCTTGACCGGATTGGCGACCACGTTGGTCGCTTTGTGCAGGTCGTTGACGATCTGGGTCGCCTGGTTACGCACCACGTGACCGGGTTCTGCCCGGATGACCGTGTAGGGCAGGACCAGATCGTAGGTACGACCCAGCAGCCCTTGGTCAATAGCCGGCTCTCTGAGGGGATTATGGCCTCGGTCAGCGGCATAGGCAGCCAGATCCGCAGGCTGGGGATCCCCTTTGAGAGTCTCGCCTGTAGCAGGAACATAGGTATCCACGGTTTTGGCGAAGACGAGGACAATACCATCAGCCACCTGAATATTGAAAGCCTTGGTGTAATCGCGACCGTCGGAGCCCAGAACCTCGATGCTCTTGGGATCGATATCCAGATGACGAGCGTCGTAGGCATCCGTCATGCCCAGCCGCCAGACCGGATAGGCGGTATCTCTGCGGCGGGCGTCAAGACTGATTCGATAAACTCCACGGTCGCCCACGAAGAGCACCTTGCCGTCGATGCTGATGCCTGGATCATGCGCGCTGACATCGCTCTTTGAAGGATGGAAGTCGGCGGGCGGATTGCTTACCTGGTTGGAGGGGGTCAGTGAATTGTTCAGCGCCAACACCCAATGATTGTCCACCTGATGATCCGTTGGAGCCTTGGGATCAACCCTGCCTTCGAAGCGCAGACGGATTCTGGGGTTGCTCCCGGCACGCCACTGGCTGATACGGGCGGAGTCGGTAATGGTCACCCGCAGGCCATGGTCCTTGTCCTTCCACTTTGTGGCATATCCGGTCTTGGCGATGACATCGCCACTCTGCAGGTCAGTCACCTCAAGGGTCTGTTTGTCAGGCAAAAACCAGCGGTCATATACATCCGTCAGAATGATTGATTTGACAGGATAAGCCAGACTGTCAGGCAGACTGGGCTGGGTATCCAGCTGATACTCCAGCCGCTGACCAGGGAAGACCACCTTGCCGTCAACGCTGGCCTGCTCCCCGCCCTGGCCAGCCTCAGAGATGACATCCTTACGCACCGGCGGCAGGTATCCACAGATGCCTGGCTTATTGGTCTGTACACTCTGCGTGTTGACCGTTTGGGAGCCCGAGTTGGTCAGAGCCCCGCCCTGGTTGCCATGGCCGTCCGGCGCCTTGCAGAAGGTCAGCTCCTGATCAGGTGTTCCGCCCAGGTCATTGCGGACCTGGGACGCACCACCGCCATTGGCAAAGCGAACCGTGAACGGTACCAGCATGGTGACCTGCATGGGGTCCTCCATCCCCTTGAGACCGTTCAACCACCCGCTCTTGGCCTGAGCCCGCGCCCGAGTGCCGCTCACGCTGACTTGGAAACGGTCGGTCACGTCCCTGCCCATGGCCACGATGTCTCCGACGCTGCTGTGGCGGTAGTGCCCGTCTGCATCAGCCCTGGCTTTGGCAACGAATATGCGAATTGCCCCAGCCCCGTCCTGATCAACCAGATAATCGGCGGCACTCCAGTCGTCAGTCAGGGCGAAAACCTTAGGAGCCTCGACCAGATGGGCTTCGACAGTGGCGTTGACCACCGACCCCACCCGGTCGCCGTCCAAAAAGACATGTCCGTCAGCACCAGTCTTGTTACTCCATTGGGGGTCTACGACGCTCTTCCACACCCCCGTGGCGGCATCCCGCAGGATCCAGGATTTGTCCGGCTTGGGCCTCCAGGTGGGTGTACGACGCTCCGGGGTCGACTGGTCAACCTGCCGGGCAGCGCCCTTCCAATGGACTGCACCCTGGTCCAGAATCAGTCCGGTCTCCGGTTGCTCGACAGTCACGTCCAGCTGCCACGCCCAGCGATGTTCCTCAGGCAGAGCCCCACCCTTCCAGGTGGCTGTGGCCCGTTCCCCGGGCGGCCTATCCCCTTCGGCGGTGTTGAAAACGAATTTGTCGGTCAGGTCTTCGCCGCTGGTCTGGTCCCTGACATGCTGACCACTGATACGGTACTGCTTGCCCTGAGGATCGAAGACATCACTAAAAGTCAGTTCGCGCCCACCCCGACCGGTTCCAGTGACGATATGGGTGCGATTGGTCATCCCATCCGCGCTAGTGCCACGACCTACTTGCTTATCGGGTGGATCCGGTGGCAGATCGGCCGGCTTGGGCTCGTAGTCGTTGAGCATGATCACCACCAGGGAGATGCCCTTCTCGTTGCCTGCATACTCGTCAGCGAACTTGTCCAGATTGTCGTTGGACTGATCCCAGAAGGAGTCGCTGGTCCGATAGGTCACTCCACGGTTGCTGAAGGTGGTGTTGGCCACCTGGCTGCGCCAGTTGTCCATCCAATACTTGTGAATAGCCACGGAGATTCCGTCAAAGATACGTTGGGATCCACGGTAGGTGGCAACCACTCCCACGCCGGTCACCCGACAGTGACCCTGTCCGGATTGGTCGGCGTGGGCCTCATTAAAGCGCGCCTGACAGTTGCCATTGGCCTCGTCTAGAGCCTGCCGCTTGACCCGGGCCGTATTGGCATTGCCCTTGTCCACAACCCCCAACTGGGAGAACGCCTTGTCGATGCTGCCTATCGCATAGCCGCCAAAGGCGCCTTGTTCGTCATCCTTGTAGGCCCAACCCTGCCAGATCTGAATGTTTTCGTCGCCCGGGGCCACTGGTCTGCCGCCGGCATGGCCTGATCCTCCCCCAGCTATGGCAGGAGTCGCCGGACCGGCAAGGGCCGCCAAGGCAGCCAGAGCCGTCAACAGGCCGATCCATCTATGCTTGTTCATACTCGTCCTCACTCTTCGCCCGCTCCATGCCTTGAGTATGAATGGCCGCAGGGCATATGGGTGCGCGAGCGAGCGACTGTGGTCGAATGTGCTGCGGGACGGTTATGCTGTGTATGAGACATACCTATGCCGTCCAGACCGAAAAGGAGACAGGACAATGGCAGAGACATTCGACGTGCTGGTAGAGATTCCCCGGGGCTCCCGCAACAAGTACGAGATGGACCACGACAGCGGCCATATCAGGCTGGACCGCACACTCTTCACCTCCATGGGCTACCCCGACGACTACGGGTACATCGACGGCACCCTGGGCGAGGACGGGGATCCCTTGGACGCCCTGGTGATGATTCCCGATTCGGTCTTCCCGGGTTGCATCGTCGAATGCCGCGCCGTGGGCCTCTACCACATGGTCGACGAGGCCGGCGGGGATGATAAGGTCCTCTGCGTGCCCGCCGACGTTCGCTTCGATGCCATCAAGGACATCGACGACGTCTCCGACTTCCACAAGCAGGAAATCAAGCACTTCTTCGAGCAATACAAGGCTCTGGAGCCAGGCAAGGAGGTCATGCCCGGGGACTACTGGACCAACGCCGAGGCTGCCGAGACCCAGATCAAGGCTGCACGCGAGCGCTTGGCCGCCCAGCACTGACCTCTCAAGAACGACCACCGGTCATAACCACCCCGGCAAGGGACCAATCGAGCGCCTGAACCGGGGTTTTGCATGCCCAAATCCTCCCAAAACGCATCCGGCCGTCTACGATTGCGAATTGCGGGTGCGCGCGCAAGGGCAGGAGCGGCTATGACTTTCTATACGTACCAATATCTCAAGGGTGGACAGACCAACTGGACCATGATCAGAATCATCGTGGTCGTCGTTCTGGCCCTGGCCTTCCTTTTCTTCCTGTTCATGTACTCCCGCCACCGCTGGAACCACAAGTACAAGGATCTGTCCATCATCCTGGCCACCCTGCTCCTCTTGGCTGCGGCCATCCAGTACAGCGACTACACCAATCTGCGTACGGCCAGCCTGCAGAGCGGACAGCTGACCACGGTCATCGACAAATCCGCCGCCAAGCTCAAGGTCAATCCTGAGCAGATCAGCATCAACGACACTTCGCGCAACAACGACATGATCATCAAGACCCCCAAGGGCTACTACACCCTGGTATTCAACAGCTCCGGCTCCGAATTCCTGCTGCAGCGTGCCGATCTGTACCACCCAGACATCACCGTGATCGGAGAGTGACCCATGGATATCAATTTCTACGTCAACGTGGCCCTGAAGCTGATCGTCGGACTGCTCTTCATCACCCTGCTCATCAACGTGACCGGCAAGGGGAACCTGGCACCCACCTCTCCCATGGACCAGTTGCAGAACTACGTCCTGGGCGGCATCATCGGCGGGGTCATCTACAGCGACAGCATCTCCATGGCCCAGTACATTGTCATCCTGCTGATATGGGCGGCACTGATTCTCATCACCAGGTATGCCAAGACCCACATCCACGCCGTGGGCAAGTACATCGACGGCGAACCGGTCACCATCATCAAGAACGGCAAACTGCTGGTCCAGAACTGTCTCAAGGTCAACCTGACCGCCAAGGAGGTGGACTTCAAACTGCGCACCAAGGGCATCAACGACATCCGCGACGTCAAGCGGGGCATCGTTGAGCAGAACGGCAGTCTGACCATCATCTCCGAAGGCGACAAGGACGTGCGCTATCCGGTGGTCATGGACGGACGGGTCAATCCCGACGTTCTTGACACCATGGGACGGGACGAGGACTGGCTCGACGGGCAGCTGGCCAAGCAGGGCATACACAAGGTCAGCGATGTGTACATGGCCCGATACCAGAACGGCGAGTTCTACGCCGTCACCTACCAGGACAAGTAGCGCCATCCATGCAGCAGGAGGCAGCCTGACGGTGACTATGGCTCATTAACGGGCCGATTCAATAGTTTGCCATGCTTGATTGTTCCGGCGCTGGCAGGTAAAATCCATGTCCATATTGTTATGGCGTAGCATGTGAACGGCATTCAACGAATTCAAAGCCGACTCCAATCGGCAGTTCCGCGCTCGACGCTTCCGAGGCGTAGGCGGGTTTGAGGAGACCTGGTCGAGGCCCATCCCACCGGGGATGAACCCTTTCAAGGAATGCCGTGTTCTTAAGACTGTTGTTTATCGCTTTAGGTGTATCTTCTGACGCTTTCGCTGTCTCCATCAGCAAGGGACTGTCCGTGGACAGACTGCGGGCGCGCCATCATTGGCTGGTGGGACTTTGGTTCGGCGGATTCCAGACTCTGCTGCCCCTGCTGGGATACTTCGCCGCCTCCATGCTGCAGGACTCTCTGGCCGCCGTGGATCACTGGATTATCTTCGGCATCCTTTCAGCCATCGGAGTCAACATGATCCGAGAGGGCGTCTACGGCGAGGAAGAGGAATCGAACAGCGAGGAGAGCTTCTCCTGGCGGCTGATGCTCCCTGCAGCCATCGCCACCAGCATTGACTCATTCGGTGTGGGCGCAGGCCTGGCCCTGCTGGGTATCAACATCTGGCTGTCCGCACTGGTCATCGGACTGGTGACGGCTGCGGCCTCCATTCTGGGGCTGCGCATCGGATACGCTGTCGGGTCCCGCTGGCGCAAGCCTGCAAGAATCGCCGGTGGCATCATTCTGATCGTCATGGGCATCCAGATTCTTCTGGATCATCTGATGAATGCCTGACTCAGAACGTCGTGAGCAAGACCATGGCAGCCAGAACCACAATGGATCCGGCCAGAAGAACCGACATGAGCGCCAGGCCAATGGCTCCACGCCGATCAGCTGCCTCTTGTGCCCAGCGATGGCCCGAGGTCATGAGCCCGATCAGCAGCAGCAAGGCCACAAACACCACCAGGATCGGCATCAGGTCAGGGTGCAGGCCTCCAATCAACTCTGGCAGGAAGACCCATCCCGAGGCGGCGACGGCGGTCACCCCGCCCATGGCGGTTGCAGAAATACCACGGATGACCATCCGTCGGTCCCGACGCAGCATCTGCCGGACGAACATGAACACGGCCAGGAGGGCCAGCAGGAATGCCGCAGTCGACAGCCAGGCCCAAAGGGCACCAGGCCCCTGCACAACCAGGGTCGGCACCAGGCAGGCCAAGGCAAGCAGGCCGGACACGGCTCGGTCAGGACCGGATCGGATGCCCCGGCCCACCAAGGGCCAAGAGGCCAACAGGGCCAGGACCAGCACCAGAACCAGAACAGCCAGCACCCATCGAGCGACCCGGGGCTCAATCAGCAAACCCGTCACCACGCCCGGCAGAACCAGGGCCGCCAGGGCCAGCAGCTGCGTCAGAGCGGGTGCGTGCCCATCCCGGGTTTCTTTTACGGTCTGCGCCATGGGTCCTCCTGCCTGTCCCCGTCGGGGAGCCATACGTCACATCCTAGGGCAAGGCCATCCTGTGAACTCGGAGCCCTTGTGACGGGCCGATTGTACAATGATGACGACTGTTCAACGAATCCACCCCCGCTATGGACGAACGGACAGGGAAGAAGGTACCCCCGTGACGGATCTGACCTTGATGACCTGCGCCGAGGACCCGGCATCGGTTCTGCCAGCCTTGGCCCTGCTCTCCCATCGAGTGCGCGTTCTGCCCCTGGATGCCGCCTCCCTGGTAAGAATGCCGGAGGATACGGTGCTGCTGATTGATGCCAGCGACGACCTGGCCGAGGCCAAGACCCTTTGCAGCCTGACCCGAGCCTCGGGCCTGTCCACACCCATCATCCTGATTCTGAGCGAAGGCGGCTTCACCGTGGTCAATGCCGGCTGGGGCGTGGCCGATATTATCATTCAGTCCGCATCCCCCGCGGAGGTCGAGGCCCGGCTACGTCTGGTCTGCCAGCGTGTGACACCGACACGCAAGCCGGATGTCCAGCCAGAAGAGGTGGAGAACCAGGTGCCCACCGGTCAGGTCCGCTCGGGTGACCTGGTTGTGGACACCGAGAGCTACACGGCCCGGATCCACGGTCAGCCCATCAACCTGGCCTACAAGGAGTTCGAGCTGCTCAAATACCTGGTTCAGCATCCAGGCAGGGTCTTCACCAGAGCCCAGCTCCTCCAGGAGGTCTGGGGCTATGACTACTACGGCGGCACCAGAACGGTGGATGTGCACGTGCGGCGGCTCAGGGCCAAGCTGGGCAGTGAGTACGAGCACCTGATCGGCACGGTCCGCAACGTGGGCTACCGGTTCGATCCGCCCTCGTCGGCACGGACGGCCTCAGTCCCCAAGCCCGAGCCGGACGCCGAGACCGGCACAGATCCAGTCGAGCAAAAGGACAGCCAGTCGGAACAATCCCAGGATTCCCAGAAGAAGAAAACCAATCATAGTGACTGATGCATCATCAAATCGAAAGCGCCCTCAGGGCAGGGAAAGCAAGGCCCGACGCCTGGCTCGCATGCACGAGGAGTACCGCATCCTCTGCCAGGTCTTTCCCGAGGCGGTCTGCGCCCTGCACTTCCGCAACCCCTTCGAATTGCTGGTTGCCACGGTCCTGAGCGCCCAGACGACCGACAAGCGGGTCAACTCGGTGACCCCCGAACTCTTCGAGCGCTACCCCGACCCCGCGACCATGGCCCAGGCCCAGCCTGCCGAACTGGAGGCCATCATCCACCCGGTGGGCTTCTACCATGCCAAGGCCCGCCACCTCTTGGGGCTCTCCCTGATGCTGACCGAAGACTACGGCGGCGAGGTCCCCCAGACCATGGAGGAGCTGACCAGCCTGCCCGGCGTGGGGCGCAAGACGGCCAACGTGGTCCTGGGCAACGCCTTCAACATTCCCGGATTTCCGGTGGACACCCACGTCACCCGGGTCACCGGACGCCTGCGCTGGCGAACCGACTGGCGAAGCGCCCACCCCGATCCGGTAAAGATCGAGCATGAGATCTGCGATTGCTTCCCGCCCGAGGACTGGACCAATCTGTCACACAGGCTGATCCTCCACGGCCGGGCCACCTGCCACGCCCGCAAGCCCGACTGTCTCCACTGCCCCCTGGCCGAAACATGTCCCAGCGCCGAGCTCCTGGCCGGACCGGCCTCTCGGTAGAATCAAGATCATGGCACACGGCAGACACAAACAGATCAAATCCGGAGTCATCTTTCTCCTGGTACTGGCGGTCCTGACCGCGGGCACCTACATAGCCTGGCCACTGGTGACAGGACAAGGGGGTTGGCAGCTGCCCTGGGCCCAGGGCGGTTCGGGCCAAATCGTGCGCATCCGCGCCCGTCATGCCCCTGTATCCCTGGATATTCGTACCGAACCCGGACACGCCACCGACCAGGCCCTGATGGGCAACGTCTACCAGACCCTGACCAGGCCTGATGCAAAAGGTCGGCCGACGCCCGGCCTGGCTCAGAACTGGGAGGTCTCCGCAAACGGGCTGCTCTATACCTTTCATCTGCGCGATGACGCCCGTTTCGCTGACGGACGCCGCCTGACCTCGGAGGATGCCCTCTGGTCCCTGCAGCAAATCATCGACCACCAGTACCAGGGCCATCGGGACCTGGACGGACTGGCCAGAGTCACCAACCCCGATGATGCCACACTGGTGATCGGCCTGAAGAGCCCGAACGCCAGACTGCTGACCGCCCTGAGCGGTCGGGCGGGCATAGTCTACGACCGCCAGGCCCGGGTAAACTATTCCACTCGATCAGCTGGTTCAGGCCCCTACCAGGTGGATGACTGGCAGCCGGGCACCAGCCTGACCCTGACCGCCAACAAGTCCTACCGAGGCCCGGACAAGGCCGCTATTCGCAAGGTGATCTTCAGCTACACCGGCGGCCCCGAGCGGACCATCAAGGATTTGGACCAGGGACGCCTGGACGCTGTGGTGGACATGGACCCGGCCACCGCCGACCAGGCCCGCAAAACATCCTCAGCCAAGGGACGCAAGGCACCGACCGCCACGCCCAGCACAGACAATGTGGTCCTGGCCTTCAACAACGAGGCATCCAGCCTGCTGTCCGACCAGCATGTGCGCGAGGCCGTCCGCTATGCCCTGGACCGCCAGGCGCTGGCCGATCTGGAAGGCGGCGAAGCCAAAGCTCTGGGCGGGCCGCTCAACCCGCTGAGCCCCGGCTATGATCCCGGTCTGCAGGCCTTCCCCTTCGACCGAACCCAGGCGGCCCGTCGAACCTCTTACTACGCCCAGTCCTACTATCACGGTGGTCTGCGCCTGGTCTACCCCCAGGAATTCGGTAGCCAGGCGGGCGATCTAATCCGCACGCAACTGAAGGCGGTGGGCATCCCCAGCCAGGTCTCCATGGTGGACCAGGTTGCATTCCGCGACCAGGTGCTCAACCACCACGACTATGACATGGCCCTGCTGGTCATGGACAATGATGAAATCGACCGCTTCGCCGACCCCGCCTCCACCATGCTCTTCGACAACGTCGATATTCAGAATTCCTGGAAGCAGGTGACGGACTGCACCGACCAGAACACCTATGCCGAGCGACTGCGGGCCTTTGCCCGACAGGTCAGCGACCTCTCCCCCAGCGACTGGCTTTATCAGCGTATGCCCCTGGTCCTCACCGCCCCTCGCCTCCAGGGCATGCCCAGCTCTCTGTTGGATCGCTACCTGCCCCTGTGGAACCTGCGCGTCCAGGGGTAAGGAGGCCGGTGCCCCTTGTCACTGTTCGTCCATAAAATGCTGGTATGTCTGCTGAACACCAAGGAATCGTCAATGCCCATCTGACCCCCCTGCCCGACAGGGTGGGCGTGGATGGCCTGGAGGAAAAGTGGTGCCGCGACTGGGATGAGTCCGGCGTCTATCGCTTCCGCAACACCCGCGAGCGCTCCGGCGTCTACTCCATCGATACCCCGCCGCCCACGGTCTCCGGGCATTTGCATGTGGGACACGTCTTCTCATATACCCATACCGACGTGATCGCCCGGTTCAAGCGGATGCAGGGCTATGACGTCTTCTACCCCATGGGCTGGGACGACAACGGCCTGCCCACCGAGCGGCGGGTCCAGAACTATTACGGGGTTCGCGTGGATACCTCGCTCAAGTATGATCCGGACTTCAAACCCCCCTTCCACGGGACCAAGGGCAGGAAGATCAGCGCCAAGGACCAGGTGCCGGTCTCTCGGCAGAATTTCATCGAACTTTGCGAGGAACTGACCGCCGAGGACGAGAAGCTCTTCGAACAGCTCTGGCGGTCGCTGGGCCTGTCGGTGGACTGGTCGCAGACCTACCACACCATCGGCGAGCATCCCCGCCGGGTGGCGCAGAAGGCTTTCCTGCGGAACCTGGCCCGGGGCGAGGCCTACCAGAAGGAGGCCCCCGGGCTCTGGGACGTGACCTTCCAGACTGCCGTTGCCCAGGCCGAGCTGGAGTCGCGCGAGTACGACGGCTTCTACCATCGTGTGGCCTTCCGGTTTGCGGACGGCACGCCAATATACATCGAGACCACCAGGCCTGAGCTGCTGGCGGCCTGCGGCGCCCTGATCGCCCATCCGGACGACAAGCGCTACCAGAAGTACTTCGGGCAGAAGGTCTACTCCCCCCTGTTCAAGGTGGAAGTGCCCATTCTGGCCCACCCCGCCGCAGAAATGGACAAAGGCGCTGGCATCGCCATGTGTTGCACCTTCGGCGACGTGACCGACGTGCAGTGGTGGCGGGATCTGAACCTGCCCACCAGGTCCATCATCCAGCGCAATGGACGAATCGTCATGGACGTGCCGAACTGGATCACCGATGAAGGCGGACGTCGAATCTTCGAGCAGACCGAGGGCAAGACCACATTCTCAGCCCGCAAGATCATCGTGGACGCCCTGCGCGAGTCCGGCGACCTGGACGGCGAGCCCAAGCCCACCAAGCGCATGACCAACTTCTACGAGAAGGGTGACAAGCCCCTGGAGATCGTCACCTCCCGTCAGTGGTACCTGCGCAATGGCGGCACCGACCAGAAACTGAACAAGGAGCTGCTGGAGCGCGGCAAGGAGCTCAACTTCCACCCGGACTTCATGCGGGTGCGCTACAACAACTGGGTCGAAGGACTCAACGGCGACTGGCTGATCTCCCGCCAGCGCTTCTTCGGAGTCCCCTTCCCTCTCTGGTATCCGGTCAAGGAGAACGGCGAGACCGACTACGCCCATCCCATCACCCCGGCCGAGGACAGGCTCCCCATCGACCCCAGCAGCGACGTACCCGAGGGCTTCGAAGAGTCACAACGCGACCAGCCCGGCGGCTTCACGGCCGAGAAGGACATCATGGATACCTGGGCCACCAGTTCCCTGACCCCCCAGATCGTGACCCACTGGGCCGAGCCGGGCGAGCAGGACCAGGCCCTCTTTAAGGCCACCTTCCCCATGGATCTGCGTCCCCAGGGCCAGGACATCATCCGCACCTGGCTCTTCAGCTCCATGGATCGCGCCTACCTGGAGAACGGCTGCCTACCCTGGAGCGACACCACCCTGTCGGGGTGGATCCTGGACCCGGACCATAAGAAGATGAGCAAGTCCAAGGGCAATGTGGTGGTGCCGGACGAACCCATCAAGAAGTATGGCGCCGATGCCGTGCGCTACTGGGCATCCTGCGCCCGGCTGGGTCTGGACGCCACCTACGATGAGGGGCAGATGAAGATCGGCCGCCGCCTGGCCGTCAAGCTTCTCAACGCCGTCAAGTTCGCCCTGGCCATCGGGCGGGAGGATGAGAATCATAAGGTCACTCAGGCAGCGGAGGCCACCTGGAACCCCGCTGACGTCACGGTCCCACTGGACCGGGCGGTCCTGGCCGGCCTTGCCCAGGTGATCGACCAGGCCACCAAGGCCCTGGAATCATACGAGCACTCCAAGGCCCTGGAGGTGACGGAGTCCTTCTTCTGGGACTTCTGCGACAACTACATCGAACTGGCCAAGAACCGAGCCTACGGAACTGCGGATGCCACCGGCAGGACCCCTGATGAGGCCCAGGTGCTCAGCGCCCGCACGACCCTGGGACTGGTCCTGGACGCTCTCGACCGTCTCCTGGCCCCCTTCCTGCCTTTCGCCACCGAGGAGGCATGGCAGTGGATGCACCAGGGAGACGGATCGGTTCACCGGGCCTCCTGGCCACGTTCGGAATCCTACCGGGCAGCTGCCCAGGGCCAGGATCCAGCTCTTTTGGCCTGGGCAGGCATGGCCTTGGCATCACTGCGGCGGATCAAGTCCGAGGCCAAGGTCTCCATGAAGACCCCCATCCTCTCCGCATCCTTGAGCGTGGCGCCGGAGGGCCTGGAAGCCGTCAAGGCCGCCCTGGACGATATAGCGGAAGCAGGCAGGGTCACCGGAGATCTGGATCTGGTCGAGGAGCCCGCTCAGTCCGAGGCGGCGCGAGCCGGCGAGGATGAAGCGGGCATCCGGGTGACCGCCAGCCAGCTGGGCGAGCCCCCCGCCAAGAAGCCTCGCAAGTAGGCTTCACAATTCCCAATGCAACCGGGGCGGTTCAGCCATAGGCACCGCCCCGGTTTTTTATCGGCGTCACTGGTGACAAGGCCGTTATCAGTGCAACCATCGTGGCAATCCGCAATGCCAATCGAACCTTCGGCGCTCATGCAAAAAGTGCAGCCTCCACAATCAACGGCATGGCCTCTTGCAACGAATTTGTCCTGCAAGGGCCGGATCACGACACTATGAACTGCTCGAAGATTGCAATGCTACAGTAGAAGTTATAGAGGGACTTTGTTTTAGTGTGCACCGACGCAGATTTTGGGGTCACGACCCGGGGAATCGGCACGCTTGGGGAGGAAGCATCGAATGGGGAACGCTCATGGCATCCGCAGACTGGTGACGCTGACAGCCATGGTTGGGTTGGCACTGATCGGCGCATCAACAGGCGCATACGCAACCACAGGCGATACGGCGCCTTCGCTTACCACGGAATCACCCTCACCCAGTCCGGACACCAGCGCAACTCCATTACTCCGGACCGGTAGCGAGGCACAGGCTGGGGCCATTGCTCCAACCGCCTCACCATCACCGCTGGCCAGCAACAATCCCTCGCCTTTCAAGTCCATCCTACCGTTCAACGAGAAAAAGACAGACAAATCCATCAGGAACAGCTCACCGAGAGCCAAGTCGCCACAGACCAGGGATTCATCCTCATATACCCTCACTTTCGAGCCTGACGGGGGCTCGCTGGTATCCGGCTCGCCAGCCCTGAGCCAGACAGTAACCTCAGGTCATCTGGCATCTCCTCCTACCGTCACCAAATCAGGCTACCTGTTTGACGGATGGTTCCTGAAAGGCTCCGATGTAGCCTATGACTTCGGCAAGCCGGTCACCAGCGCGCAGTCGCTGACGGCCCATTGGTCGTCGGTCAACGACGCCCAGTGGACGACAGCCGACGTCAGCGGTGACGACACCGGGGGCTCTGCAATCACCCTGACTCCCCCCAAACCCAGAGGGGTGAGATTTGCACAGGTCAGCGCCGGCCACGACCACACCCTGGCCGTAGGTTCGGACGGCCACGTCTACGCCTGGGGCGACAACAGCAAGGGCGAGCTTGGCGACAGCACCACAATCAACAAAAACACGCCAGTGCGGATTACCGAAAACGAGGCCATCAAGGGAAAGACCTTCATATCCGTCAGCGCGGGAACCACATTCTCCATGGCCCTAGCCTCGGACGGCACCGTCTACACCTGGGGCGACAACAGTCGCGGCGAACTCGGCAACGGGTCCACCACGAATTCTTCAGTACCGGTAAAGGCGAATCTCAACGCCACCATCACCGCCATCAGCGCCGGATACTGGCATGCCATGGCCCTGTCCTCGAGCGGGACGATCTACACATGGGGAGACAACGAATACGGCCAGCTCGGCAACGGGCACACGGGTGTCAACGTCAACGCTTCACCAGCAGCGGTCTCTTCATCCGGCGTCACCTTCACCACCATCAGCGCCGGATACGATTTTCAAACGGCGCTGGACAGCCAAGGACATGCCTACGCCTGGGGACGCAACCAGGGCGGCCAGCTCAGCATCGGCACCATGGACGGCACCAGCAGTGGTTCCAACGTCTACACTCCATCGCGCATTTACGGCGACTCGACCGGCAACCCAGACAGCACTGTCTACACCGACATCGATGCAGGGTACCTGCACGTCCTGGCACTGAGCAATTCAGGCAAGGTATATTACTGGGGTTATCCCCTGACCAAAGGAGATGACCCCAATGCCGACAGCGTTCACTCCTTCTATCCCAGTCTGGTAAGCCTGCCCACGGGAGCGGCGACGCCTGTTTCAGCCAGCGCCGGGGACTACTCCTCTGCGGTGGTCGACTCTGCGGGCAGCCTGTACATGTTCGGCAGCAATTCCAGCGGTCAGCTGGGCGACGGAACCACAAAGCCTAAATCAACTATGACCGAGGTGAGCCTGACAGGCGTCACAGTCGCCGCATTCGATGTCTGCCGGCACAGTCTGGCCATCGGCTCGGACGGGCTCCCCTACAGCTGGGGGGAAGCGAAAAGCGGCAAGCTGGGACAAGGCAGCAAGGGACCTCAAAGCGGTTCGCAGACCAAGCCTGCAGCGGTCGGCCCACCCCAGATAGACCTGGCCAAGGTAACCTTCGGCAGGACGGATGTAGCCAAGACCGACACCAACAGCCCGATTAGCCGAACTTCAGCAGGCGACGACACCTGGAGTTCAAATACCCCATGGACGGTCACTACCCCGCACCACACTTACGGAACCACCAAGATCAGGATCAACGACGGTCAATGGTCCATTGGCGGTGCTGCACAACAGGGGCAAAGCATTGGCAACTATACATTCGCACCCACTGCCCAGAAGATCACCTTTGATTCGGACGGAGGCTCATCAGCCTCGGACCAGTTCGTCACCGCAGGCAAGCAGGCTTCGCGCCCCACCGTCACCAAGGCAGGTTTCCTGTTCGACGGCTGGTTCATCAAGGAGGCGGACGGCAGCTCCAATGTGGCCTACGACTTCAGCAGTCCTGTCACCGGGCCACTGAATCTGAAAGCGCATTGGTCTTCGTCAGACATGAAATGGAAGACCTCGGATGCCCTCCATGGCGACGACACCGGGGGCTCCAAAATCACCCTGACTCCCCCCAAGCCCAGAGCAGTGAGATTTGCCCAGGCCAGCGCCGGGCGCTATCACACCCTGGCTGTGGGTTCTGACGGACACGTCTACGCCTGGGGAAATCAGGCCAGCGGCGGACTGGGGAACAGCAAAAACTCAGGCACGGCGACGACACCTGTGCGAATCACCGAAAATGATGCCATAAAAGGAAAAATCTTCATAGCCGTCAGCGCCGGGGATGCTTATTCCATGGCCCTGGCCTCGGACGGCACGGTCTACACCTGGGGCAACAACGGCAAGGGACAGCTCGGCAACGGCACTACCGGAAGCTATTCCAGCGAACCAGTAAAGGCACAGACAGACAATGCCAAAATCACCGCCATCAGCGCAGGACGGGCATATGCCATGGCCCTGGCCTCGGACGGCACGGTCTACACCTGGGGCGACAACACTCAAGGCCAGCTCGGCATCGGCAACTATGACAGCCATTCCACCCCTACCAAGGTCACGGCGTTGTCCAACATAACAGCCATCAGCGCAGGATTTACCTCGGGCACGGCCCTGGACAGTCAAGGCCACGCTTGGACTTGGGGCCAGAACGACAAGGGGCAGCTTGGCAACGGCGCCCCTAATCGCAGTCCGACACCGACACGTGTCCAAGACCTAGACACCGGACAGCCTGATACTCGGTTCTATATCGCCATCAGCGCGGGCTACCAGCACGTGCTGGCGCTGGATACGGATCATGACCTCTATGGATGGGGTTCCGGCACCGCCATCGGCTCCACTACAGATACCAATGTCAGTAAGAGAGGATCCACCGCGATTAGCTTTGGAGACGAGCCTGTCAACATCACCGCCATCAGCGCGGGCGACGATGGATCGGAAGCCATAGACGACAGCGGAAAGATCTATACCTGGGGCAAGGAGGCCTACGGCCAGCTGGGCAACGGCGTGTACGATAATACGGCTTGGCAGATCAATCCGAAAACCATCACCCTGGCCCAGTCGGTAAAGGCTTGCACGGTATCCACCTCCAGCCATCACCAGACGGCCATTGGGTCTGACGGATTGCTCTACACCTGGGGATACAGCTACTACAACCAGCTTGGACGAACCGGAGCGATCTCAGTGCCCGGCACCACACAGTCGCCCCAGATTACCCTGATTAAGGTCGTCTTCGGCACCATGGCCAGCAGTACCAAGCCAGCCACAAACCTGACCCAGACAGGCAACGACACCTGGGATGCAAACCAGGATTGGACCTTCGTCACACCCGCGTACCCGTACGGCCCCTCCAGTTTCACTATCACATGGACTATTGCCGACGATACCGGAGACTCAAGGCAGAGGCAGCAGTTCGACTACACCTTCGATCGGACCAAGAAGCGCATAACGCTTGACCCCGAGGGAGGTACTGGAGCTGCATGGACAAGCAAGGACATCGAGGAAGGTGAATTGGTACCCCGACAGACCCTGACCAAGACGGACTTCCTCTTTGACGGGTGGTTCGTCAAAGCGGCTGACGGCAGTTCCAATGTGGCCTACGACTTCGGCAAGCCAGTCACGGAACCGTTGACCCTGGTCGCGCACTGGACGCTTTCGACTCAAATGACCGTCGACCCAACCGTCAGTCCATCCACTGGCGGATACCAGGTCACCATCACTCCGCCCTCGCAGCGCGGCATCCGCTTCGCCCAGGTCAGCACAGGCAAAAACCATTCTCTGGCCGTCGGCAGCGACGGCAACGCCTACGCCTGGGGAGACAACAGCACGGGACAGCTCGGAAACGGCAGCAAGGACAGCAGCAAGACGCCAGTCCAAGTGAAGAAGCCATCCGACGCAGGTACAGACTTCGCCTACACCCAGGTAAGCGCAGGATATGGATTCTCGTTGGCCCTCGGAAGTGACGGTAATGCCTACGCCTGGGGAGACAACGGCAGGGGGCAGCTTGGCAAGGGCGCTGCAGGCGGCACCAATACGACGCCCGTCCAAGTGAAAAAGCCCTCCGGTGCAGGCACTGACTTCGCCTACACCCAGGTAAGCGCAGGAGGCTATCATTCCCTGGCCGTCGGCAAGGATCATCAGGCCTATGCCTGGGGGGACAGGAGCAACGGCGGACAGGTGGGCGACGGTAACACGACCGGGAACGCCCCTGCTCCTGTAGCCGTCAACGCAAGCGCCACCAGTCCTGGGTTCCAAGTCAGGCAGGTCAGTGCGGGATACCAGCACTCTCTGATCATCGGCATAAGCGGACAAACCTACGCCTGGGGATACGGCGACAGCGGCAGACTGGGCAACAATGCCAAATCCTCACAGGCCACTCCTGTGTCGGTGTCGTCACCCGTGAAATACGAGGACGGATCAATAGGCTTCTTTGCCACCCAGGTCAGCGCAGGGGGCTCACACTCCCTGGCCATCGGCAGAGACGGCAAGGCCTACGCCTGGGGTGCGAATACCGACGGACGCCTGGGCACCGGAGACACCAATGATGCTGCAATACCGACCCTGGTGGCCAATCCCGACGGAGGCAGCGATGGATTCAAACCCACCGAAATCAGCGCCGGTGGATGGTTCTGCGCGGGAATCGACGACAAAGGGAAAATATACACCTGGGGAAGCAACGGTCACAACGCCCTGGGCAATGTCTCCATCTCAGGATCCATCAGCGAATCCCCCGTTCTGGTAAGCAAAGACGGCAGCACCACACAGATCAGTGCAGGCGAGCGCCAAGTCCTGGTCATCGACTCCAATGACATGGCCTATGGCTGGGGCGACAACAGCAGCAGACAGCTAGGAACCAATTTGGACAGCACTTCCGTCAAGGCAGCCACCTTGGTCTGCCCGCCGCAATTGACCATCAGCTCGGTCACAGTCGGCACGGATCCGGATACTGCTACAGTTCTTGAACTGACCCGGAGCGGCACAGCCGACGCATGGGGATCATGGAATACCTGGACCTTCTATACCCCAGCCTTCAAGGCGGGCCGGACAACAGTCAACGTCACCTGGAATGTGGGCCAAGGCAACCCTCAAACCGAGAATCTGCCCTTTACCTACAAGGATATTCTGCCTCTGACCGGTAGCCAGGGTCTGCTCATCGTGCTGCTTGTCGGACTTTTCATAACGGTGACTGTCCTGGCAGCAAGACAGCATTACTTGGAAATGGCTCGTCAGACTCTAACCAGCACTCGCTGATACCTTGTGGCCGATGGCATAGGAATTGATCCGAGCCGTCGGCCATGACCATACGATGGATTTCCTCAGTGTGAGTTGGTCTGATCGGCCAGCCGTTCGTGGTCGCGCTTGGCGGCATCGGCCACCAGATGCAGATAGGCCTCAGCCAGATCCGGGTCCAGCCCGTAATCATCAGCCTTGTCTCGCAAGATGGCTATTTGTGCACTCTCCCGGTGCATATCCGCCGAGGCGAATCCTGCCTGGGCCTTGAGCAGCCCGATGCGGTGGGTCACCCTGAACCGCTCGGCCAGCATGGCGACAATGGCGGCATCAATGGTGTCCACATCGGCACGCAGTTCCTCCACCTGGCGGGCAGCCTGGGCCTGTGGACCCCCGCTCTGCACCTGGTCATCGATCACTGTTTCCATCTTCGCATCGCTCATAAAATACCAGTCTAATCAAGCGTCCTAGGCGACTATGCCGGGCTCCTCTCCACCTTGACACTGGTGTTATTGGAATGGATGGGATTATTGACTCTTGGTGAGAGTCTCGTTCGCCTACACCTACCTATGCAAGTGCCGGACGCATGGGTGAGGATGCCTTCACATGAAGATGGTACGTAGTCGTGGCGCCACAGTACTCGTCAGTCTATGCTACGTCTTGGTCGCCTTCAGCATGATTGGCCTGCAGATTGGTCAATCAGCGCTGGAGACCATCAGGCTCTGGCACTGGATTCCCGGCAACGCATCTGGACCTGGTGACAGGTCAAGCGTGAGAGCAAGAAAGTCCCAGCCCTATTGGCCTTTCCCAACGGACTGCCGACGGGGTTTGCTGTCAGGCAGATCAGCGTCGGTACCGGTGCATCCTAAACTGGAGCAATACCACAGAAGGCGCAAATCCTGCATTCTTGGCCGAATCCAAGGAAGCGCCTGCAGATTTCAGTGGCGGGAGAGCGGGATGGCAGCATGACAGAGAGGCGACGACACTATGAAAAACAAAGGCTAAGGCTTCGAACAGATCATCGCCCTAAACGGCCGTATTGTTTCGTCGCTGCCTATGCATTGGGTTCCATCCGCGAACTGAATCGCGGATGGAACCCAATAAGCGGGTCAGATATCAGGCCCGAGTCACTTCTGAGCCAGCATGGACTGGTTGATGGCCGCCAGGAAGTCCCGGTTGGTGGCGGTCTTCTTCAACCTGGGCACCAAGGTCTGGTAGGCCTGCTCGGTTTCCATACCGCCCAGAAGGCGACGCAGACGGTAGACCACAGACAACTCCTCGGGCGCGGTGATCAGCTCCTCGCGCCGGGTGCCGGAAGCGTTGATGTCGATGGCGGGGAACATGCGCTTGTCGGCCAGATCCCTGGTCAGCCTCAGCTCCATGTTGCCGGTGCCCTTGAACTCCTCGAAGATGACCTCATCCATCTTGGACCCGGTCTCCACCAGGGCCGATGAGATGATGGTAAGGGAGCCGCCGTTCTCGATGTTGCGGGCGGCACCGAAGAAACGCTTGGGCGGATAGAGTGCCTGCGCATCCACACCGCCGGAGAGGATGCGGCCGGAGGCGGGAGCCGAGATGTTGTAGGCGCGGGCCAGGCGGGTCATGGAATCCAGAAGGACCACCACATCCTGCCCCAGCTCCACCAGGCGCTTGGCCCGTTCGATGGCCAACTCGGCCACAGTGGTGTGATCGCTGGCGGGACGGTCGAAGGTGGAGGAGATGACCTCGCCCTGAACCGTGCGCTCCATGTCAGTGACCTCCTCGGGCCGCTCGTCCACCAGGACCACCATCAGGTGCACCTCGGGGTTGTTGGCGGTGATGGAGTTGGCGATGGACTGCAGGGTCAGAGTCTTGCCGGCCTTGGGTGGTGACACAATCAGGCCGCGCTGGCCCTTGCCAATGGGGGCGACGATGTCGATCAGACGACCGGTGATGTTCTTGGGCTGGGTCTCCATCCGCATGCGCTCCTGCGGGTAGAGGGGGGTCAGCTTGTTGAAGTGGGGCCGCCCTGCAGCGTCCTCCACGCTCATGCCGTTGATGGTGTCAATGGCCTGCAGGGGGACGAACTTCTGCCGCTGATTGCGGTGCTCGCCCTCGCGCGGAGGACGGATGGAGCCATGCACGGCATCGCCCTTGCGCAGGCCGTACTTCTTGACCTGGCCCATGGAGATGTAGACATCGTTGGGACCAGGCAGGTAGCCGGAGGTGCGCACAAAGGCGTAGGAGTCCAGCACATCCACAATGCCTGCTACAGGAACCAGATCCTCGGGCTTGAAATTCTCCCTGGGCTCATAGTCGCGATCACGGACGGCATTACGGTGATTGTTGCGGTTGCGTCGATCATTGCGGTCATTGCGATCGTTACGGTCATTGCGATCGCCACGGTTCCGGCGATCATAGCCGTTGTGACGGTAGTCACGCCCATCCTCGCTATGATCCTCATAGCTGCGCCGACGGGGCCGGTCATTTCGTGAGGGCAGTGCTGCCAGAATGTCGTCCAAGTTACGCACTGAACCAGAGCCGGAACCTTCGCGCTCCTCACCATGCTCACGCTCGCTCCGGCCACGGTTGGTGTGGGAGCCTCGGGATGAATCCGTGTTGCGGTGACGGCGACGGGATATGACCACGTTCTCCTCGTCGGCAACGGTATGGGGGAAGCGGTTCCTGTGCTCGGTATGGCCGCTCTTATGAGCGTCAATGCCCAAAACGTCGAAGAGGTCTCCAACAGGACGCTCATCCTTGGATTCCTTAGATTCTTCGGTTTCGGTGGACTCCTGTCCGCCTTCCGCGGAGGACTTCGTCGCCTGCCCTGCCGGCTGCTGATTGGCGTCATGGCTCCCCTTGGCCACGGCGGCCGCAGCCTTGGGCTTACCAACGGTTACTCCCTCAGGGGCCTTGCCGCCCGAGCGTGCCGCCTCGATCGTCTCGATCAGGACTGGCTTGCGCATGCCGGAAATACCGCGCAACCCCAGCTGCCTGGCCAATTCCTTGAGTTCGGGCAGCTTCATGGAATGAATATCTTGGCTTGTTGCCACTGTTGTAATGCCTTTCCTTCGCTATACCTAATTAGGTTAGGCAAATAGCTTGAGAATAGTGCGGGGGTACCGCTCATGAAAATTCGATGCCGACTCGGCTTATCGAACTTCCATAAGCCTACAACGCGCGGCCGACGGGTGCAAGAACCGGCCTGCGTGTCCAGAAATCACAGGTAAACCTCTAGACTGGGCATATGAATGATCGATCATCTCTGCGTGAACAGCGGCGGAGCGAATTCGTAACCACCGCCATGCGGGTCTTCGACCGGAAAGGCGCTGCGAACACATCCCTGCGCGACGTAATCCATGCCATGAACCACGGTAAGGGCGTGGGCATGAGCGTTTTTTATTACTACTTCAAATCCAAGGACGACCTGGTAGATGCCTGTGTGCGTACCTACCTGGCCTCCTACGTGGATCATGTAGTCGACATCCTGCAGAATCCTGACCTGAGCGTTCAAGAGGCGCTGGATGACATCTGCCCGCATCTGATAAGGGCCATCTGGAAGATGGATGTCATCTTCGCAGACAAGGCCAACTGGTACAACTACCTGAGCACCAACAGCAATGTGATGGAGGGCTTCGTCAGGCAGATCATCGACCCTTTGACCAGGGCCCTGGACCGATGGCTGGATCGGGGCGACCTGCCGCGGACCCAGCTGATCCAAACCGCCGGCACCCGTACTGTGGCCTGGCTGATGGCCGACGGGCTCTCGTCCATCGTCAGCAACGGCAGAGGAGCGGCAGGCCACCCGCAGATCAGAGAGGTGGTCCGTCAACGTGTTCGCGAGAGTGTGGCCTTCTTCTCGCAGCTGTTGGGCCTGCCCCTGAAGGCACCGGCCATCGCCCTGTCGTAAATGACAAAGCCCCCGACCCTGCAGTCGGGGGCTTGAAGCGAAACAAAGGCCGAGGTTTGTCTACTTTTCCTCGTGGTAGGACTTCTCGGTGTTAACGTTCCAGACGTTGGTCTTGTCGGCACGCCCCGATTTGATGTTGGCCACAGCTTCCATGGATGTGGCCATGGAGTGGTCCTGGTTGTTGTAGTGGTGCTGCCCGTTGCGGCCTACACAGTAGAGGTTGCCGAAGGAGTCCAGCCATTTGACCAGCTCCGGCATCTGGGCGTAGGTGTCGAAGTAGGCCGGGTAGGCCTTGACCACCCGCTCCCGGTGCGAGTCCAGCACGTCGGTAGGGCCGTTGATGATGCCCATCCGGGTCAGCTCCTTGATGGCGAAGTCAGTCGTCTCCTGATCGCTCATGCTCCAGAAGTCATCGCCCTCCTTGCAGAAGTACTCCAGACCGATCCAGACAGTGCCGTCCACATTCTTGACCATGTAGGGGCTCCAGTTGTTGAAGATCTGGATGCGGCCCATCTTGTAGCCGGGGTCCTGCACATAGATCCAGCAGTCAGGAACGATGGGCGGATCGCCCAGGGTCTTGATGGAGGTGGTGTTGCGGATGCGCAGGTGGCGGACCAGCAGGCCAACGGTCACGAAGTCGCGGTAGGGCAGACCCTGAGCCACTCTGACCATTTCCTTATCGGTGGAGGGCTCCTCGTGGGCAATGGCCTCCACCAGGTCCTTGATGGGCATGGAAGAGATGATCTGATCAGCCTTCAGGGTCACCTCTTTGCCATCAGCGTTGCGATAGATCACACCGGTCATGTGGCCATCGCTCTGGGTCAGTCCGATTACGCGGGCATCGGTGATCACGTGGACCCCATGCTCCACATTGCGCCGCTCCACGGTCTCCCAAAGCTGCCCTGGACCCAGCTTGGGATACCAGAACTCCTCGATCAGGCTGGTTTCGACCTGATGGGCATCACGCTTCTTGGGCAGCAGCTTCTGGAAGGCGTTCTTGAGTACGCCCATGATGCTGAGCCCTTTGACCCGCTGGGCGCCCCAGTCGGCGCTGATCTCGCGGGGATGGCGACCCCAGAGCTTTTCGGTGTATCCCTCGAAGAACATGGAGTAGAGTTTGCGGCCGAAGCGGTTGATATAGAAGTTCTCCAGATTGTCCTCGGGCAGCTTGTGGACGACGGACTTCAGGTAACTGAACCCGGCCTGCATGGTCAGCTTGAAGCCCATGGCCTTGAGGGTGTTGAGCGTCAGGGAAATGGGATAGTCGAAGAAGTGGTGGTTCCAGTAGATCCTGGAGACTCGGTGACGCTTGAGCATGACCCGGTCGGTCTTCTCCGGATCAGGGCCACCAGGCTCCAGGTCGTGGTGGCGACCAAGTTTTTTGTCGTCATAGGAGGGTGCCCCTTGCAGAGGCAGGACATCCTTCCACCAGTCCATGATCCGGTCATCCTTGGAGAAGAACCTGTGGCCACCGATGTCCATGCGGTTGCCGTTGTGTCGAACTGTGCGGGAGATGCCGCCGAATTGCTCAGTGGCTTCCAAAACGGTGACATCATATTGCTTATCACCGCCATCCTTGACCAGTTCCCATGCCGCCGTCAAGCCGGCAGGACCACCGCCGATGACGACTACAGACTGTTTGTGTTCCATGCCATCCTCCTGAAGACAAATAAAATCATTATTACTGTATCCAGGCCTTCCATAAACCCAGGTTTCCAATCGACTTCCCACACGAATTCCCGCCATTGCGTGGAGTAAACGTAATGAGAACCATTCTTTTCACCGCTTAGCCCAACGAATCGGGGATGTCGATGTCCGTCTTCTGCACTTCCTCCACATTGACATCTTTGAAGGTGACGATGCGGACGTTCTTGACGAACCGGCTGGACCGGTAGACGTCCCAGACCCAGGCATCGGTCAGCCGGACGTCGAAGTAGACGTCCTGCCCGGCGGATCGGACGTTGAAGTCCACCTTGTTGGCCAGGTAGAACCGCCGCTCGGTCTCGACCACGTAGGTGAATAGCTTGATCACGTCCCGATACTCGCGATACAAGGCCAGTTCGGCGTTGGTCTCGTAATTGTCGAGATCCTCGGCACTCATCGACTACCTCCATTCGCGCGATCACGGCCATGACCAAGCGTACGCCACCAGGCGCGCTTGGAGCGCTTGGACTCAGACGACCCATAGGCCCAATCCGATGCCGTATGCTCCTCGCCAGGCTGCTCGGCGGTCGACCCCCCGGAACCGGACTCCTCCGCATCCTTGGCGTCCGTCTGACCAGAGCCCGTCTTCTCATCACTCCATCCGCCGGATCCTGCATGGCCTTCAGCAACTTCTCCTGAACGCGGACCATCCGTCGGGGCCTGATTGGCCTTGTCACCTGATGCCTGCGTGTCCTGAGATGCCGGGGTGGCCTCCTTGGACTCGGCTTCGCTGATACCGCCATCCTCATCCGCGGCGTATCCATGTGCAACAAGGGCTTCTGCCACACCAGGATTTTCGCGGATGACATGCATGCCAAACGCATTCAAAGAACGGATGGGATCATACTCGTCGACCAGGGCGTCCATGACGATCTGATCCTGATACTTGCCATTCTCGGCATCCCAGAGCGCATCACGCGAGGTACCCGAGATCATGAAGCCCAGGGACTGATAGACGGAGATGGAACGTGTGTTTTTCTCTGGCACAGCCACCCAGATCCGGTGCAGGCCCAGACCCGTAGGAGCAGCCGCGTACCCGTAGGTCATGATTCTGGGCATGGCATCCCGGGAATAGCCGCGCCCGCGGAAATGCCTGCCCAGGACCACCTGAATCCTGGCCGAGCGGGACCAGCCGTCCACATCAATCAGGAAGATCATGCCGATGACCCCCTTGGTGGCATCGGCATCGGGCGAGCCGTCCTGGTCGGTGTCCGCATCAGTGACCATGGCCCAGGCCAGGGTACGGCGGGACTCTGGATCGCCCACGCCCGAATCACGGGCGGCCAGACCCTTGGACCAGGCCACCGACCGACGCACCCAGGCGTTGACCACGGCCCGTTCGGCGCTAGGCCCCTTGCCGGTGATGCCGGTGGAATTGTAGAAGGCCTCCAGCTGATCCATTGCCGTCAAGTCGGCGATGACCGCCGGACGCAGGTGCAACATCTCGCCCCGGATGTAGGGAATCTCAATCCGGTCGGGCAGCTGCCTGCTCGCCACATCGTCAGATTCCTCGCTTTGCGTTTGCGGTCGGTCATTGCCCCTGCCGCTCATAGACATCACGTCACCTCCATGATCGCCACCCTGCGATGGCAATCAATTGTAATCCCTCGCCCCTGGGAAAACCATGAGAGGCCGGGCGGGTCCGCCGGTCCGAACCCGATGGGACAAGGCCGGCGGACCGGGCGCGGTCAGGACTTAGCGATGCGCTCCATGACGATCTTGCTGACCGCCTTGGCATCGGCTTGGCCCTTGGTGGCCCGCATGACCGCTCCGATAATGGCGCCCATGGGCTTCATGTTGCCGCCTTTGAGCTTGGCCACGATGTCCGGGTTGTCCTTGAGGGCCTGATCGACAGCGGCATCCAGAGCCCCATCGTCCGAAACCACCTGATAGCCGTGCTTCTTGACGACCTCGGCAGGCTTGCCCTCGCCGGCCAACACACCGGAGACGGTCTGCTTGGCCAACTTGTCATTGAGCTTTCCGTCAGCGATCAGCTGTTCCACATCGGCGACATCCTGAGCCGAGATAGGCAGCTCCTGCAGACTGACCCCACGGGCGTTGGCTTCGCGGGAGATCTCGCCCAGCCACCACTTGCGGGCTCCGGCAGCCGTGGCGCCGGCCTTGACCGTATCCTCAATCAGATCCACGGCATCCGCATTGACCGCGTCCTGCATCTGCCGGTCTGTGAAGTCCCATTCCTTCTTGAGACGGGCGCGGCGCTCACGCGGCATCTCAGGCATCTGGGCCTTGAGTTCCTCGATATGGTCCTTGGTCACATGGACCATGACCAGATCGGGGTCAGGGAAGTACCGGTAATCGTTGGCATCGGTCTTGACACGGCCGCCTGCCGTGGTCTGCGTGGACTCATCCCAGTGACGGGTCTCCTGCAGCACCTCCCCGCCGGACTCCAGCAGGGCCGCCTGACGGCGGATCTCGTAGGTCAGCGTCTTCTCGATGCCCTTGAAGGTGTTGACGTTCTTGGTCTCCGACCGGGTTCCCAGAGGGGCGTCCGGCCCGGCATGCAGGGAGACGTTGACGTCGGCGCGCATGTTGCCCTGCTCCATTCGGGCGTGGGAGATGCCCAGGGCCCGGACGATGTCGCGGATGGCCCGGACGTAGGCCCCGGCCACCTCGGGGGTGCGCGCCCCGGCGCCCTCGATGGGCTTGGTCACGATCTCAACCAGAGGAACACCGGCACGGTTGTAGTCCACCAGGGAGTGGTCGGCGCCCTCAATACGGCCGTCGGCCCCACCCACGTGGGTGTTCTTGCCGGCGTCGTCCTCCACATGGGCCCGCTCAATGGGCACACGGAAGATGCTGCCGTCGTCCAGCTCCACGTCCAGATAGCCCTCGCCGTTCAGGGGCTTGTCGTACTGGGAAATCTGATAGTCACGAGGCATGTCCGGGTAGAAGTAGTTCTTCCGGGCGAACTGGCTCCACTCGTTGATCTGGCAGTGCAGGGCCAGACCCAGCTTGACCGCATAGTCGATGGCGGTCTTGTTGACCACGGGCAGGCTGCCAGGCAGGCCCAGGGAGACCGGGGTCAGCTGGGTGTTGGGCTCGCCGCCAAACTCGATATGGGCCGGGCAGAAGAGCTTGGTGTTGGTGCAAAGCTCGACATGGACCTCCAGACCGAACACCGGGTCATACTTGGCCACGGCATCGGCGTACTTCATCAGTTTTTCAGCCATTATGATTCCGTTTCCTTCCGATGCCTACTTGGTCGATCCCTGATCCAGGCCATCCAGCCAGGGGGTGGACAGCTTCCGGGAGATGGGCCCTCCCCACTGCTCCTCCAGGGCCGCCTCAAGTGCAGCGGCAGGCCTGTACATGACCTCGTCGCGCATCTGGGGGGCGAAGAACTGGAAGCCGACAGGCAGCCCGTCGTCGCTGAGCCCGGCGGGAATCGACATGGCGGGGGTTCCGGCCAGGTTGGCCGGAATGGTGGCCACGTCGTTCAGGTACATGGCCAGCGGATCGTCCATCTTCTCGCCGAAACGGAAGGCCGTGGTCGGCGAAGTCGGCGATACCAGGACATCGGCCTGCTCGAAGGCTTTTTCGAAGTCGCGGATGACCAGGGTGCGGACCTTCTGGGCCGAGCCGTACCAGGCGTCGTAGTACCCGGCGGACAGGGCGTAGATACCCAGGATGATCCTGCGCTTGACCTCGTCGCCGAACCCGGCCTCGCGTGTAGCGGCCATCATGTTGGCGGCCGTCTGGGGAACGCCCTCGGGGGGCATGACCCGCAGGCCGTAGCGCATGCCGTCGTAACGTGCCAGGTTGGAGGAGACCTCGGAGGGCATGATGATGTAGTAAGCAGCCAGCGCGTAGGGGAAGTGCGGGCAGGAGACCTGAACCACCTGAGCGCCCATGGATTCCAGTAGCGAGACAGCCTCGTTGAAGCGGGCCTCGACGCCAGGCTGGTAGCCCTCGCCACCCAGCTCCTTGACAAGACCCACCTTGAGGCCCTTCAGGTCACGCTTCTGACCCTGCCGCGCGGCCTGGGCCAGAGGGGGAACCGGCTTGGGAATGGATGTGGAGTCACGACGATCATAGCCACCGATGACCTCCTGCAGCAGTGCCGCATCCAGCACTGACCGGGAAACCGGACCAATCTGATCAAGGGAGGAGGCCATGGCTATGGCCCCAAACCTGGAGACACCACCGTAGGTGGGTTTGACACCCACGGTGCCGGTCAGAGATCCGGGCTGGCGAATGGACCCGCCGGTGTCGGTACCCAGGGCCAGCGGAGCCTCAAAAGCGCCGACAGCCGAGGCCGAGCCGCCACCAGAACCGCCTGGGACCCGTTCGGTGTCCCAGGGGTTGTGTGTGGGCTTGAAGGCCGAGTGCTCAGTGGAAGACCCCTGGGCGAACTCATCCAAGTTGGTCTTGCCCAGAATAGGCATACCCGCGGCCTTGAGTTTTTTGATGACAGTAGCGTCGTAAGGCGGCACCCATCCCTCGAGGATCTTGGAGGCAGCCGTGGTGGGAATGCCCTTGGTGACGATCATGTCCTTGATGGCAATGGGAACGCCGGCCAGTTCCGGCAGCCCCTCGGCCCCATCATGAGCCAGGCGCTGGTCGAAGGCGTCAGCCTGCTCCAGGGCCTGATCGGCGCTGACATGCAGAAATGCATCGATGCTGGGCTCGGCAGCCTCGATCACATCCAGATGAGCCTGAACCAGTTCACGGCTGGAGACCTGCCCCGACCGCAACTGTGCGGCCATATCGGAGGCGGATTGCTTGACCAATTCTTCCTGTGCGCTCATCGTCTCACTCCTCACCCAGAATGCGCGGGGCCACGAACATGCCCGACTCGGTGACCGGAGCCCCTGAAAGTGCAGCCTCCTGGGTCAGCGGTTCCTCAGCCTCATCAGGGCGCAGATAGGCCTCCAGAGGAATGGGATTGGCGGTGGGGGGCACGTCGTCGCCGGCCACCTCCTGAACCTTGGTGATGGAATCGGCGATCACGTTGAGTTCGCCCTTGAGGCGGTCAGCCTCCTGATCGGTCAAAGCAATACGGGCCAGATCGCCCAGGTGCTTGATCTCTTCACGTGTAAAAGTTGGCATACCTCTTATCATATGGGTGCTCTATGACACGCAAAAGGCAGGCTCAACCGATGTCTACGCGCCGGAAGACCAGGGTTCCCAAAGCACAGGATAGAGCCGTCCAGGCCATCATAATCAGGCCCGCCTGCCACCATGTCGGCCACCATCCGACGCCTGTCCCTGACACCCGGCCCATGCCCGTGAGGAAAGTGCCCAGCAGGCTGGCTGGGGTCAGCCTGAAGGGGATCCGCAGCCAGCCGACAGGAAGGCTCAAACCCCTCAGGAGGCCCAGAATCAGTGGCAGGATCAAGGTCAGCCCCAGGAACAGGCCGATTCCGCCGACCTTGGATCGGCTCAAGGCACCCAGACCCAGGCCCATCAAAGCAAAGAGGACCAGCATGAGCGGTCCGCCCAGAAGATCGACAAGAGCGAGCCCGGGCTTGGAGGCAGACAAGGCACCAGATCTGCCTGACAGAAGCAGGGTTGCCAGGATCCAGCTGAGCAGCAGGCCCGCTTGTGCCGCTAACCAAGTCAGCAAGGCCAAGGCAAGGCCCTTGGCCATCAGAACCATGCCCCGACGAGGATTGGCCGTCAGTGTGCTCTCAATGGTGGCGCCGGAAAACTCACGCGTAAGGACCAGAACCCCCAGAATGCCCGCCACAAACATGCCCGGAAACAGGCCGAAAACGGCTGTCGTCCAGAAAAGGCCACTGGAGGCAGGCAGGAGGTGAGCCAGGAGGTGATCGGTCTGCCGAGCCAGGCCAGCCATAAGACCGGTGCTCAACGGCTGTAGGAACATGACAATCAGGAGCAGAACCCGGGTCGATCGCAGGGAGAACATCTTGCGCAGCTCCCCTCGAACCGCCCCTGAAAGGGTCAACTGACCGGAGGGCCGACGCAAATCCAGGAGGGACAGCCGCGAGGTCCGACGCAACCGGGTAAAGGCGGAGCCATGCCGTGGGGTTGCTTTATCAGATCCCGTGGGTACCTCTCGTCGGCTCCGGCGGACTTGGCGACCGTTGTCGGCACTCATGGCCGCGCATCCCCTCTGCCATGGATGACATCCTTGTAGGCCTGTTCCAGGGAAACCTCCTCCTGCTGAAACTCATAGAGCACCACACCCTCCTGGGCCAGAATCGAGGCTGTGGAAGCCAGGGGCGCACCCTGGATGCGGAAGCGGGCGGCATCCGGCGGACAGCTCTCGTCTGGCGGCAGACGGGTGATGCTGATTCCGGCCGCCGTGGCCAGGGCGGCCTTTAATTGGTCGGGCTGCGGCGTCACCGCATAGAGAGAGTCACAGGAGTGCTCACCAATGAACCGGGCCACCGTCGTTCTCTCCAGGATCCGTCCCTTGGCGACGATGACCAGATCATCGGCGATTTGAGCCATCTCGTCTATCTTACGGGAGCTTAGGAGGACTGCCCTGCCCCGTGAGGCAAGACCGCGCCAGATGCCCCTCACCCGCTCGGCTCCCTCCGGGTCCAGCCCATCAAGGGGCTCATCCAGAACCAGGTTGTGTGGGTCACCCAGAAGGGCTGCGGCCAGGGCTAGTCGCTGACTCATCCCCAGAGAGAAGGAACCCGCCGGCCTGTCGGCGACCGATTGCAGGCCAACCATCTCCACCACCCGGTCCACCCGGCGGTGATCAATGCCATTGACCGCAGCCAGTGCCATCAGGTGTTCCCTGGCCTTGCAGGCAGGATGGGCGTTGCGTGGATTCAGTACCGCTCCCGCTGTCCGCATGGGCGATGAGAGCCGGACGAAGGACTGGCCATCGAACAGGACCTTGCCCGAATCAGGACGAACCAGCCCCAGTGCAATGCGCAGTGTGGTCGACTTGCCGGCGCCTTTAGGCCCCACAAACCCGGTCACCCGACCGTCCCTGGCCGTGAAGGAGACACGGTTCAGTGCCTTGCGGGAGCCAAAGCGCTTGGTGAGCGAGTCGAAGACAATCATGGCAGGGTCCCCTGCTCTGACTGACCCGCCACCCCGGCATGCTGGCAGATCCAGGAGTGCATGGCCACGGCAGCCGCGGCACCGGCGTTGATGGAGCGGACCGATCCGAACTGGGAGATGTAGACCACGTCGTCCGCCAGCTCCAAGGCCTTCTCAGACAGGCCAGGCCCCTCGGCACCGAACATGAGCAGGCAGTGACGAGGAAAGCGGTAGGTCTCCATTGGGACGGCCCCGGACACGTTGTCGATGGCGATCATACGGGGCATGGATTCCCCCAGCCCAGCTGTCTCTTCTCGCAGGTTGGCCGTCATGGTTGCTACGTCGGGGTCGTGAACCACGTGCTGGTAAAGCTCGGTCATCAACGAGCCCTTACGGTTCCATTTGTGGGGACCGACTATGTGGACGCGGCGTGCGGCAAAGGCGTTGGCTGTACGGACCATGGATCCGATATTGAAGTCGTGGGTCCAGTTCTCCACAGCCACCTCGAAATCATGACGGCCCCGGCGATCCAGGTCGTCCCGAATGGCCTCGACCTTCCAGTAGCGGTACCGATCCAGGACGTTGCGGCGATCCCCCTGTTCCAGCAGTTCAGAGTCATAGCGCGGGTCCGTCGGCATGGGCAGCTCAGGATGCTCCTCCTGCCAGGGGCCGACCCCCACCTCGCGGAAGACCGGCTCATCCGAGGCCATGGCCGCTCGGGTCACTGGATCAGGCTCCCTCATGATCGCTCCGGGGAATCGTCGGTCGTGCCGACGAACTGATCCTCCTGGTAGGCACAGATGAAAGGCAGCCTTTGCCGGGACCCGTCCACCGGATCCACCACCTGAATGCTGCCGTCCGTCCGACCACCCACCAGCGAGGCGATGGCCAGCGTCTTCGCGCCCTGACGCTGAATGATCCCGCAGTCAAGATTGAGCTCGTTATTCTTGCCCAAGGTAACCAAGGACGAGGTCTGCACGTAGGATTTTCGGCCCAGCCAGGCATCCAGCAGGATGACCCTCCTGCCCTCGATGGACGGACCCTTGATGGAGGGGTAGACGAAGTCCATGACGAAAGCGTCCAGATCCTGCCCACGCGAGGCTGCGGCATGGAGCATGGCATCAGCCAGTGGCACAGCGGCGGCGGTCAGGGCCCCGACCGCATCGAAGTCGTCGACTGAATAGCCTGCATCCTCCAGGGTGTCCAGAAGAACATGACCGGCAAGTTCGGCCCCGCGGTGATGGAAGGTGACCCCGCTCAGCTCGGTGAAGGGACGACCGCCGATCTCCCGGGCCAGGAGTTCACGCAGCTGATCGACCGGCTCGGGCAGATCCATGTCGGATCTGCGCCCGACGAGATCTGGTGATCCAGTGGGTCTGAAGAATGAACCCTCTTGTCTCTTCGTTGCCTCGTTCATGCTTATCAGACTAGCGCCGGAGGCCCCTAAGCGGCACTCACTGCCCTTGGTCGGACAAAACTTCCGGCGCGGTCAGCTCCCTGATATTGCCCTTGTCTGAATCGATCATGTCGACCGAATCGATGACCTTGGAGGGGTCCATCTGCTGCAGCTTGCGGGCGGTAACCAGAACGCGCGACTCCAAAGAGGAGGCGAACTTGTTGTAGGCGGTCACCGTGGCAGTGATGGAACGGCCCAGTTTGTTGGCCCGATCACCCAGGACCACAAAGCGGTCATAGAGCTCATGGGTCAACGTAAAGAGGGTGCGGGCGTCTTCAGACAGGTTCTGCTGCTGCCAGGCGTAGGCCACCGACTTGAGCACAGCCCAAAGGGTCACCGGCGAGGTCAGAGCCACCTTTTGGGCAAAAGCATCGTCCATCAGGGTGGGGTCCACCTCCAGTGCGGCCTGTAGAAGGGAGTCGTTGGGTATGAAGGCCACCACGAAGTCCGGGGCTGTTTCGAAGGCGTTCCAGTACTCCTTGTCGGCCAGGGCCTTGACGTGCTCTCGCAGGGCCCGGGCATGCGCCTTGAGCAGTTCGTCCCGGCGGCGCAGCTCATCATCCGAAGCGGTGTCGGGAATCTCGCAGGCCCGCTGGTAGTCGGAATAAGGGGCCTTGGCATCGATGGGAATGGTCTTGCCGCCTGGCAGGTGAACCACCATATCGGGGCGCAGGACGCGGCCATCCGAGGCGGTGACCACAACCTGGGTGTCAAAGTCCACATGCTCCAAGAGACCAGCGGACTCGACGATGTTCCTGAGCTGAGCCTCGCCCCAGGCGCCGCGCACCTTGTTGTTGCGCAGGGCCGAAGCCAGAGAGCTGGTTTCCTTGTCCAGCCTCCCCTGCTGCTCGCCCAGGCTCTTCAGCTGCTGTCCAAGGGAGCCCATCTCCTGCTTGCGGCCCTCTTCGATCTGGGCCACCTTGTGTTGGAGGGCGTCCAAATTCTTCTGCACGGGGGCCAGGGCCGAGAGCACCTTGCTCTCCTCCTCCATGCTCTGAGCCTGCCTACGTCTCTTCTCCTCTTCCTGAGCCTGTGCACGGCGGCGCTCCTGCTCGATTCTGATCTGCTCGGCCTGCTGGGCCTGGGCCAGCTGGGACTTGACAAAGGAGAGCTCGCGGTTCAGACCGTCCACCTTGGTCCGCGCCTCCACCAGAGCCGCATCGGATCCGTGAAGCCGTTCCTGAGCCTGGTCCAGCTGCGAGCGCAGCTCATCCACCTGGCTGTCAGACCCCGTGCCGACGGCCCTCCGACCCCGGGCGCGACCCAGCACATACCCGGCCAGTCCTCCCAAAAAAATACCAATCAGCAGGAGAAGCACCACCATGACCACTGATGACGTAGAATCGAACATATGTTCTAGTAAACCTCCAGTACTGGACCCGAAAGCCAAGTCGACACGGTGACCAGTCGGCGATAATTCGAGAATTCGTTTTTTCCGCAAGGAATCGGCCTTAAGTCCGGTGTCGGGCCGCAGTGACGGGCAGAATAGGAAATATTGAGGGGTTGGAGCAAGACCGAAGGAGATCCGTGGGTATCGATATCTTCCTGGCGATAGCCGATCTGGTCGTGGCCTGTGCGGTCACCTGGCTGATCATCTGGTACTTCCTTATGCCGTCGGCTCATGTCAGCGACCAGAATGCAGCCGTAGACTCCACGGCCAACCGTCCCTGGCGTGATCCCGAGGATTGGGGCAAATGGGGGGCCGATCTGGACTCTCGCAGCCACCGCCTGCTCAGGCCGACCATCGTAAGCGCCCTGCTGACCGCGCCTGTTCTGGTTCTGGATCTGTTCGATCGTTTCGGCCCCGATCTGATTCCCTCCTGGCTGACCAGCCCCTGGGTCCAGGCTATTCTGATAACCCCGGTCATCTTCTACTGCGGCCGCGGAATACTCATGGACGGGTGGAAGGCCATGACCCAGCACCGCTGCAGCCCCGATCTCCTGGCCATGCTGGCCACAAGCCTGGCCTACCTGTACAGCCTGGCCACCTGTCTGGCCGGATCCCTGCTGCCGGAGGGCTCCCGATCCCCATACTTCGATCTGATAGGCGTGGTCATCACCCTCCTCTTGCTGTCCCGGGTCATCGGGACCAGAATGGAAGCATCCTTAGTGGCCTCCTTGAACCATCTGACGGAGATACGGCCAGCTTCAGGGCTGGTGGCCGATTCCGAGCATCCGCAGACAGTCCCCGCCCAGATTCTTGCACGTGACCGGATTCACCCAGGCGATCTACTCCTGGTGCGCACGGGAGAGCGCCCGGCCGCCGATGGTGTTGTAGAGTCAGGATCGGCCCTAGTGGACGACAGCGAGCTGACCGGCGGCGACCGACCCCGGCCATGTGGACCCGGCGACCGGATCCTGGCCTCCAGCAAGATTCTGGAAGGTCGACTGTCCATCCGCGTGGATGCCGCCGGCGACAACACCTATGCAGACAGGCTCGTCAAGATCATCCCCCAGGCCCTGGTCGAACGCTCCCCTGACATGCGCAGGATGGACAGGATCGTCCACACAGCCATCGCCCTGATCATGATCGTGGCCATCTGGACATTCATGCTCTGGCTCATGCTGGGTCCGCAGCCCCACCTGGCCCATGCTGTAGGCAATGCCGTCTGTGTACTGACCATCGCCTGTCCTGCCGTCGCAGCCATGACCATCCCCATGGCCTTCCGAACCAGTCTGGAGACCGGCCTGGCCCACGGTCTGCTCTTCACCTCGCCACGGGCCATGAACCACCTGGGCCGGGTGCGCGCGCTGATTCTGGACGACTCCTCTCTGCTGGATCCTGACGATTCGGAGGGCCAAGGTGTCCACACGGAATCCCTGACCCGGACCGCCACCCATCTACGCTCCCTGCGAGTAAGCAGCCTGATCCTGGATGGGAGCCGCCAGCCGGACGACAGGATTGAACGGGCCGCCCGTCAGGCGGGCGTAGATATGCTGATCACCCGGTTGACCCCCGAGCGCAAGCGCGAGTGCATGGATCGGCTCAATCACGACCTGACCCGGACCAGCAGGGGCGTTCCAGCGGATCGAACCGGTCAAGACACCGAATCCGCCGGGAGGCAGGGCCGAACCAGCCTGGTGGCTCTGGCGGCTGGGACCACAGCGGATCCCAAACTGATGACCAAGGCTCAGGTAGGTATCACTTTGGGTCCAAAACTCCAGACCGACACGGACGATGCCTCGGACGACATCGACCTGCCGCAGCCGGACCTGATCCTGCACCAGGGCGACCTGGACGGGACCAGTAGGGCCATAGAACTGAGCCGAGCCACCACCCGGGTCATCAGGCAGAACCTGACCTGGTCCACTGTCTACAACATCATCGCCCTGGTGATTGCCACCGGAATCTGCCAACCCTTCTTAGGCTGGATGCTCAATCCCATGATTGCGGCAGTAACAGGGGCCCTATCCACTATCCTGGCCATGATCAACGTTCGCCGTCTGCACCGGCTGCGGCACCTGCGCCGTCGCTGGCTGCACCTGGCCCTGATCGACACGGACCAGCTTCCGACAGTCGCGGCGCGTCGCCCCCAGGTCATCGTTGACAGCCAGTGGGAGTCCATACAAGAGGGCAGGGATCCAGCGGCCGCTATGGACTGAATCCACAGAGCACAATACATGATACAAAAAGGGCCGGCACCCGGAAATTATCCGGGTACCGGCCCTAATTGATCTCAGCGAGACTGGGACTGACCCTGATCGTCGCCCCGTGCGGCATGACGGCCACGACCACCATCACGTCCGCCATCGCCGGCATCAGCATCGCCATCGCCATCGGCCGTCACATCGTCGACCGTGACCGAGTCGTCGACCAGATTCTCGGTGGGCCAAGCGGTCAGCTCCAGATGGTCGCCGCCGGTCTGGTCCACCAGGACCGTGTCGCCGTCGTGGACCTTGCCAGCCAGCAGCATCCTGGCCAGCTGATCACCGACCTCGGTCTGCACCAGCCTACGTAGAGGTCGGGCGCCGAAGGCCGGGTCATAGCCCATGTTGGCCAGCCACTCCCGAGCGGAGTCGGTGACATCCAGGGTGATGCGCCGGTCGGTCAGCCGCTGGGCCACCTGCTTGACCTGGATGTCCACAATGGAGCCCAGCTCGTCGCGGGTCAGCGGATGGAAGATGACCAGATCGTCCAGCCGGTTAATGAACTCGGGCTTGAAGTTGGCCTGTACAGCATCCATGACGGCCTTGCGCTTGCCTTCCTCGTCCAGGTCGTCCCGGACCAGGAACTGCGAGCCCAGGTTGGAGGTCATGATCAGGATGGTGTTCTTGAAATCCACCGTCCTGCCCTGGCCATCGGTCAGCCTTCCGTCGTCCAGAACCTGCAGGAGCAGATCGAAGACTTCAGGGTTGGCCTTCTCCACCTCGTCGAAGAGGACCACCGAGTAGGGCCGCCTACGCACGGCTTCGGTCAGCTGGCCACCCTCTTCGTAGCCCACGTAGCCTGGAGCAGCGCCGATCAGGCGAGAGACCGAGGCCTTCTCCATATACTCCGACATATCGATGCGGACCATGGCCTTCTCGTCGTCGAAGAGGAAGTCAGCCAGGGCCTTGGCCAGCTCAGTCTTGCCAACGCCGGTGGGACCCAGGAACATGAAGGATCCAGTGGGCCTGTCAGGGTCGGCGATGCCGGCACGCGAGCGCCGGACAGCGTCGGAGACTGCATGGATGGCCTCCTGCTGGCCGACCACCCGCTTGCCCAGGTAGTCCTCCATATGCAGGAGCTTCTCGTTCTCGCCTTCCATGAGCCGTCCCACAGGAATGCCGGTCCAGTCGGAGACGATCTCCGCCACGGAATCCGCATCAACATGGTCAGGAACCATGGGCTCCTGGGCCGGACCTCCGGCAATGTCGGCTCCATCGGGACCAGCGTCATTGGAGGCGTTCTTGGCCTGCTCGGCCGCGTTCTCCGCCTGGGCCAGCTGCTTGCGAATGCCGGGAATCTCCCCGTAGAGGATGCGGGAGGCCTTCTCCAGATCCCCCTCACGGGTGGCCTTGTCAGCCTCGACCCGCTTGGCATCCAGCTGGGCACGCAGGTCGCCGACCTTGTTGTGGCCGGCCTTCTCGTTCTCCCAACGGGCCTTGAGACCACCCAACTTCTCGCGGGAGTCCGCCAGCTCGGCCTGCAGCTTACTCAGACGGTCCTTGGAGGCCGGATCATCGGCCTTCTTCAGCTGCATCTCCTCCATCTCCAGACGGGTGACGCGACGTTGAAGCTCGTCGATTTCCTCCGGCTGTGAGTCCAACTCCATCCGCAGGTGGGCAGCGGCCTCGTCAACCAGGTCGATGGCCTTGTCGGGCAACTGACGACCTGAGATGTACCTGTTGGACAGGGTGGCCGCAGCCACCAGGGCATCATCCCCGATGGTCACCTTGTGGTGGGCCTCGTAACGCTGCTTGAGACCGCGCAGGATGGCCACGGTGTCCTCCACAGAGGGTTCACCCACGAAGACCTGCTGGAAGCGGCGCTCCAGAGCCGGGTCCTTCTCGATGTTCTCCCTGTACTCGTCCAAGGTAGTGGCGCCAATCAGGCGAAGTTCACCCCTGGCCAGCATGGGCTTGAGCATGTTGCCCGCATCCATGGATCCCTCGGCTGCACCAGCACCGACGATGGTATGGATCTCGTCGATGAAGGTGATGATCTGACCGTTGGCGCTCTTGATCTCGTTGAGGACAGCCTTGAGTCGTTCCTCGAATTCACCGCGGTACTTGCTGCCGGCCACCATGGAGCTCAGATCCAGGGAAATCAGCCTCTTACCCTGCAGAGTCGTGGGCACGTCGCCGGCGACGATACGCTCGGCCAGGCCTTCGACCACGGCGGTCTTGCCCACACCGGGCTCGCCGATGAGGACAGGGTTGTTCTTGGTCCGCCGGGACAGGATCTGCATGACACGACGAATCTCCTGGTCCCTGCCGATGACCGGGTCCAGCTTGCCCTCCTTGGCCTGGGCGGTCAGATCGGTGGAGTACTTCTCCAGGGCCTTGTAGGTGCCTTCGGCATCCGGGCTGGTCACCTTGGCGCCACCGCGCACCTGGGGCACGGCCTTGCGCAGGGTATCGGCCTGCAGACCGTTCCGATTCAGAATATCGGCAGCCTGCGAAGGACCCTGGGCTATGGCGATGAGCAGATGCTCGGTGGACACGTATTCGTCCCCCATGGCCTGCATTTCCTTCTCGGCCTGGGCCAGGGCCATGCTGAGCTGACGGCTGGCATCAGGCTGCGAGGCCGTGGATCCGCTGGCTGACGGAAGAGCCACCAAGGCCTGACGGACCTCTGCACCCACTCGTTGGCTGTCACCGCCTGCGGCCTGAATCAGTCCAGGTACCACGCCGGACTGCTGACGCAGCAGAGAGTCCAACAGATGGAGCACATCCACCTGGGGGTTTCCGGCCGCCGAGGCCGACTGGATAGCATCGCCGATGGCCTGCTGAGCCATGGTGGTGAAGTTTTCGTTCATAGAGCATCCTCCAACATTCTTCGGCGGGACCAACCGAATTACTCGATCAGACCCCGTCACGGGTTCATCTGTCTTCTACAACAGCGGAAGGAGGACACCTATTCCCAAACTTGAGCCCATTCGACTCAAGTTTTTACCTTATTTGTTTTCCTGCTACATGCTACTCATCGATGACCACATTGCGCAGGTAGCCGATTCCCTCTATCTGGACCGTGGCCTCGTCCCGGTTTTTCAAGGAACCTGTGGCGTGCGGGGTACCGGTCATGATGACATCGCCGGGCAACAGGGTGGCGAAGCTGGAAATGAAGGCAATCTGTTCGGGAATGGAGTGGATCAGGTTGGCGGTGGTGCCACTGGCCTCGGGCACCTCTTCCCCGTTGAGCTTGAAGGATATCTTCGCATCCCGATAATCCAGGTCGGTTTCGATCCAGGGCCCGAGGGGGCAGGCGGTGTCAAAACCCTTGCAACGGGTCCACATAGGATCGTTCTTCTGCAGATCGCGCAGGGTCACATCGTTGACGCAGGTGTAGCCCAGCACATAATCCATGGCCTCGTTGACGCTCACCTTCCGCGCCATCCTGCCTATGACGACGGCAACCTCGGGCTCGTAGTTCATGTCCTTGCTGTAAGAGGGCTTGACGATGGGGTCGTCAGGACCAATGACCGAGGTGGAAGGCTTCATGAAGAGCATGAGCTTCTCCGGTGGCTCAGGATTCGAGGACTGGCCATGTTCGGCCATGTAGGCGGCGTGAGCGCGGTAGTTCTTGGCTGCTCCGTAGATCTTGGAGGGGATGACCGGGGCCAGCAGCCGCACATCCTCGTCGTCCAGAGGGTAGCGCTTGCCGGTGGGTTCGACCTGCTGACCGGTCAGGGGGTAGCCGCTTAGCTCTACCAGGTAGTCCTTGCCGTCCTGCTTGTCAGTTTGGACGAAAGCATATCGTGGGGTGTCCTTGTAGGAAAAACGCGCGATTCTCATAGGGCACAGTTTAGCCCCAGGCGGGGCCTCTTGACAGGATCGGGTTCCGAAACAGACAGTGTCTGCTCAGATAAAAGCCCGCGGGCCGAAGATGGCTGTGCCTACACGGACCTCGGTCGATCCCTCAGCCACCGCATACTCCATGTCTCCGGTCATTCCCATGGACAGCATGGTGCAGGTGTCAGTGCCCGGCTGCCCAGAATCCCTGATGCGGTCGCGCAGGCCGCGCAAATGGGCGAATCCGCTCCTGATGACGGCCTCGTCGTCCACGTGTGCACCGACGGTCATCAGGCCCTTAAGCCGGATTCCCTCCATAGCGGCCAGCTCATAGGCCAGATCCAGAGCCTGGTCGGGGGCACATCCCGACTTGGCCTGCTCGCCAGACTCGTTGACCTCCAGAAGTATGCCCACGGTTCTGCCCGCAGCCAGTGCCCGCGTGGCCAGCTTTCGGGCCAGCGAGGGCCCATCGACCGACTCGACCGTATCGACATATGGCAGGATCTTATTGATCTTGTTGGATTGGAGCTGCCCAATAAGATGGAAGCCCAGGCTGGATGAATCATTGTCTGTCGCATCAACACCAAGGGCCAACCCCCTGTCCCGACAGAGTTCCAGCAATCCCTGGGCTTTGGCGGTCACCTCCTGTGGACGGTTCTCGCCAATCCGACGCACCCCGGCATCAATGGCCGCCATGATCTCGCCCACATCGCGTGTCTTGGTGGCCGCCAGCAGAGTCACCGAACCCTCTTTTCGACCGGCGGAGTCCTCCGCCTTGGCGATCCTTTCAGCCACTCGCTTGACCCCATCCGCGATCTGCACGGCCCGTTCACTGCTGATCCGCCGATTGCCCAGATCCTTGTGGTCCATATAGGCGACCATGATCCGCTACCTCCTTAAAAAACCGGAAGCTTTGACTGAGGCTATGGTAGCCAGTGGCTCATACCGGCCAGCCCGCAAGCCCGGGACAAAGCAGATGCCAGAAAGGAGGAACGGAATTCAGGATTGGAGAGCTTACAGACTCGGCTTTACATCAGAAACGTTCACCTCGCTCAGGTTTAGCTGTCGGTCCTTGCGGTCAGCGGCCAGGGTGTTCCACGTGAAACCATCCAGCAGTTCGTGCGCGCTTGCAGGTCTAGGACGGTCCAAAAGCCCCATCAGCCAGCCACAAATCCCCAATACCTGCCTGGGTGACCAGCCGTCCCTTCTGAGTGACCCCAGGTCCGGCGATCCGAAGCGCTTGGACATCCTCCTGCCGTCCACGCCGTCAATCAGCGGCAGGTGCGCGTACTGAACACCAGGAGCCTGCGACTGAAGATGATTCCGGATCCACATCTGAATGGCCGTGGACCTCAGCAGGTCCCGTCCTCGCACAATCTGATTGACGCCCATGGCCAGGTCATCCACCGTCACCGCAAACTGGTAGGAAACCAAGCCGTCCGAACGTCTGACGACCACATCACCGACCTGTCTGGGCAAGTTGAAGGACTGCGGGCCAAAAATCAGATCGTGGAAGCGACAGATGGCATCCGACTCGTCGGGCTGATCAGGGACTGCAATCCGGAGGCTGTGCCTCTGCGCCCGAGCCAGCCTTTCACTGACCATCCGAGGGGAAAGTCCTCGGCAGGTGCCCGGATAGACGATGAACCCGTCGCCTTCATTCGGTGCCGATGCCGCGCGGATATCGGCACGGGAGCAGAAGCAGGGATAGATCAGGGGCTGCCCGCCAACCAATTGCTGCGATTCCAACAACTTCAATGCCTGGCTGTATGCATCGGAGCGCTGGGACTGGTAGACCACCTCGCCATCCCAATCCAATCCCAGCCAGACCAGGTCATCCATGATCCAACGATCAGCGTCCTTGACCACCCTCGGCGTATCTATGTCTTCGATGCGAAGCCACAGGACCCCGCCAGACCCTTGCGACCTGACACCCAGCCAGGCCGCCAGACATGCATAGACATTGCCCAGATGCATCCGTCCAGTCGGCGAAGGTGCCAACCTTCCTACGACCTTGGCTTCGTCGATCTGGTCCGTTCTCGGTTCTCCCTTGTGCATACCGACATGCTTACATAACATCCGGTCATCGGGGAACTATCATTCAGTCAAACTATTGCATGCCTCTGGATGGTTACAAAGCAAATAATCAGAAGCTATCGAGCAGGCGATCAATCTCCTCGAAATGCTTGACCTCGGGCCGCCAGACCGGCTTACCGCGGACGATGACCAGCTTGGGATCAGACAGGGTCCGCACATTCTTGGCAGGGTCCTCGTCAAGGACGATCAGATCCGCATCCTTGCCCGTGTCGACCGAACCAGTGACATTGTCGAAGCCCAGGTTTCGGGCATTGACCTGGGTGGCAGCGTGGAAGGCCTGAGCCGGGGTGAAGTCAGCGTACCGCACCAGATAGTCGAGTTCTCGCCAAGTGCCGTACTGGGGCACAAAGGTCATGCCGGTGTCGGTGCCGACGCCGACGGCAATACCGTTCTCATGAGCCTGCTTGGCGCTCTTGACCATGCCGTCGACTACCAGCTCGGAATTGCCACGGACTATGTCGTTGATTCCCAGCTCCTGCTGGCTGATCTTGACCAGCGGCAATCCGGCGGACAGGGTGGGGTCCAGGGCAGAGAAACCACGAAGCGAGCGCGGATTGTCAAGGAAGAGCCCAATCATCTCGTCATCCAGAGCACTGCCATGCTCGATGGTGTCCACGCCCGCCTTGAGAGCGGCCTTGACCCCTTCGGGGCTCTGGGCGTGTGCTGCGACTAGCACACCAAACTCATGGGCCTCATCGCAGACAGCGGCCATTTCCTCCTCGGTCATCTGTGGGCTGCCGGCCTCGCCAAGCTTGGTGGCATCGGTCACACCACCGGTCGCAGCCACCTTGATGGCATTGACACCATGATCCAGGTTCTCCCTGGTCCGACGTCTGGCCTCTTCGGGAGAGGAGCAGGACAGGGCGATGAAGGGATCGCCATGCCCCCCGGGAATCGCCAGGAGGGGACCGGCAGCCAGCATGCGCGGGCCGGTCAGCTCGTCGGCATCAATCTTGTCACGCAGGCGAACCGCCTCATAGCCCACATCGCCCAGGGTACGAATGGTCGTTACTCCCGAGTTCAGCAGCGTGGAGACATTGCCCTTGATCCTGGCATCCATCAGGACTTTGCCGGCGGGGCTGTGCACCACCTTCAAACCGGCATCGACCACACGCGGTGACAAATCCGTACCGCCAGACAAGGGCTTGCCATCGGCGAAGAGATGGGTATGGGCATTGATGAGTCCAGGGGCCACAAACTTGCCCGTAGCGTTGATCCGGTGATATCCGGAAGGCACGTAAGCCAGCGGAGTCGGGCAGACCTGCTCTATCCGACCGTCCGCGGACACCAGAACAGACATATCCTTCTGGACCGTGCCTTTTTCATCACCGGTCGCGATGCTGGCATGCTCGAGCACAAACGGCTCGCGCTCTTTCCTACCTTGAAGACGCCCCATGGTCGTACCTGCCTTCCCATCTCCGATGCACTCATTGCGAGGAATCGGGCATATATGGTCAATCATATCCATGGCAGGACGAACCATTCAAGCGTGGCAACGCGATAGATAAGGTTTTGAGCCTCCAAGATGGGGTCCGGGACCTTGTTCTCACCGAGCAGCCGATCAGGCAGCGAAAAGACTCTTGAAAATCACAGCTCCGACGATGGCACCAATGATGGGGGCCACCACCGGAATCCAAGCCTCGTTCCAGCGTGAGTCCCCCTTATTGGGCACGGGCAGAATCCAGTGCAGGAAGCGCGGTACCAGGTCACGTGCGGGGTTCAGGCCAGGGCCGGTGGGACCGCCCAGAGAGGTGACCAGCCCCCAAACGATCAAGCCGACAACTATGGAGGCGGCAGCCAACCCCTTAGACCCCCACGGACCTTGTAGGCAGCAAAGGGCTCCGAGGACCAGCACCAGCGTGCCGAAGAACTCATTGATAAAATAATTGACCGGTGATCCCGAGGCATCGGTAGTGCAGAAGGTGCCCAGAATCGGTGCCGGCTCCTTGGTCATGCGGTAGTGCGGGAAATAGCAGGCATAGACGACCAGCTGGCCCAGAGCTGCTCCAATCAACTGCGCAAGAATATACGGCAGAACCTGGCTCCAGGGGAAGATGCCGATGACGGCCTGTCCCAGAGTCATGGCCGGGTTGATGTGGGCCCCGGACACACCACCGAACATGAGCACAGGAAACATGACTCCGAAGCCATAACCCATGGCGATGGTGAGCCAGCCGGAATGATGACCCTTGGTGCCCTCCAGATCCACATCGGCGACCGCGCCGTTGCCGAAGATCATCAATATGGCAGTGCCGACACATTCAGCGGCCAGCTTGGTCATGAGCGAATATTCCATTCGGCCCTTCACCCCTCTCTCGATGCCGTCTTGGAGCCCCTTCCTCCCTACCGGTCATACAAGGGCCAAGGCACGGGCATCATTCAATAAAAACGGGTGATGGCACTAGGCCGAGAAGCGCTCATGATCTCCATTGATTCAAGTGATTCGTTGAAATCCGATATCGCGCCAGCCCCAACCGCGTGTCACCATCAACACGACTGCACTTAAACCGGCATAAATATTCTATGCCAGCCACTGCTGATTTTGACGCATTGAGAACCATGCACGACCATCAGTGTCCCGGGTGGATTTCATACTCTCGGCAGATCATCAAAGCAGCTCACCCATGCGCCAAGCCGTCGGTTCGGCCGTCAGCAATGGAAGCGATGATCTGCCGGTCGGAGGCCGCCACAGCCTGGTCGCGGATGATGTATGGAGACAAGTCGATCTCCTTGTGCTTCGGCGGCAGCTCGACGCGCATATGGTATCGGCCCGTATGAGGATCCTGACAAATATGCGCCTGCGTGACACAACCGTCCTCGGGCACCTGAAGATAATGCCGGGATGTTTGCAAAGGGGTAAGACAGCCGGCTGACTCGCCATCCAGCCACACTTCTATGGTGGGCCACTGCCGATGCAGATCGGACTGCACATGGCTCCTGGTGACCCACACCCATATCCATACGCCCTTGCCATACCGAGCAAACAAATCCTGATGATCCTGACGCCGACCGACATCCACGCCCCTGCAGTCCTCCACTTCCGCTACCACCTTGCCGTCGGGCTTCGCATTGCAGGGAGTGCAGTCCATGTCGGCCAGATAGCTGCGGCGGAATCTCGTCTCACGCTCCTGCGGAGTCTCCTCATAATCATCAGGACGCGGCTGCACATGGAAACCAAGGCCTGCATGTTTCTCTTCGTCCACCCGAGCGGAGCCATCAGACCAACCTTCACCCTGAGTTTTCCTGGCATGCATAGGCTTTGCGCCCCGATGCGACGGCTGCCCATCCGGTCTACGTTCTCCGTGTGCCCTCCGACGCCGCCAGACAAGAACCCACACAAGCAATAGCGTCAGAACTACCCCGATCACGGGACTGCCGGCGAAAGCCGCAGCCAGGAAAAACAGGACAACGCCACCCACGACAACACTGGCGAAGATACGCAGCACCTTCTTCATATACAACAACATAGCCACAAGCAGAGAACACGTCAGAGGGCAAACCACATAAACATATGTGTACAGCACAAAAGCAATTAGGCAGTTCTGTGCTTGCTGATAATCTGCTGAGAGTCAAAGCAGACAAGGAGGAAAAATGAAAAGGCCAGTCGCTGCTATCGCAGCCGCTTTAGCACTAGTTTTGGGCCTATCGGGCTGCGGTGCAGCCAACAGCACTCAAACCCAGCCAGCCGCGGCATCGCAAACGCCCAAGAAAAACAGCCGAGGCAACATCGTCAAACACATTGGCGACGAGGCCGGCATCACCGGCGAAGACGGCAATGACATGGCCGACTGGACGGTGACCAAGATAATCCCTGACCCGACCTGCTCAAACCCCGAACATCAGCAGCCGGAGCATGGCCATTTCGTCGAATTCGACATAAATGCCAAAACAACTGAGAAATACGATCCCGACAAATACGGCTCTTTGGATGTCGGCACCTCCTACCGGTGGCAGCTCATCCAGAAAGACGGCACACAATGGAACGGAATGCCGGGATCTTCGGCTGCCGAATCCTGCATGGTACAAACCGACAAGCTTCCGGGCTCGTTGAATCAGAATGCAAAAGCACAGGGCAAGGTCATATTCGATGTACCCTCTCTGGACGGAACCCTGTACTACCCGCAAATGGGCGAAGGGCATGGATGGGAGTATCCGCTCCAATGAAATTCGGCGTGCGAACACCCAGCCCCAGACGCTCACGCAAGACCCGAACCACGGGCAAGTGGAAGCAGCAGGCGAAGAAGACCCTCATACCCGGCTACGGGAGGAAGGGTGTGGGGTGGATACGGAACCCCAGGAAAGCCGCCTACAACAAGATCTACCGGAAGACGACGTTCAGCCTCTGGTACCTGTTCAAGTAAGACAAAATATAATCCCCGCTCCGGCGGGGCTTTTTCCATACTCCGGGAGTGTCGGAATAATCCGATGCAATTTAGTATACATTTTGGAGCTTGCAGACCTTGGCGTAGACAAAGGAAAAGCCCCGCAACCTTTGCGGCTGTAGGGCTTTGACTCTGTGCCCCCACGGGGGCTCGAACCCCGGACACGCTGATTAAGAGTCAGCTGCTCTAGCCAACTGAGCTATAGGGGCAGGGCACTTTCAAGAGCCAAGTAGATACTATACACGGTTTCGGCAGGCCCGCAACACGGCGCGTCACAGGTCTGCCGAATCCATGCATGGCCTGCTCAGACGATCTTGGGCATGGGAGTAGTCAGGGAGGTGGTCAGGTTCACCTGCAGGAGGCCGGCACCCGTATGGGCCTCGACCTTCTTCAGGGTGACTGTGCGCCTGTCCTGGTCGGCCCGGTCATCGTCGGTCATGGTAGCCGGCGACTTGACCGCAACTACAACCAGATCCTCGAGGGAAATGCCCACCTTGCTGCACAGGTCGGAGGCCGCCTGGAGACTGTCCTGGAATCCCTCACGCTCGACGACCCGATCAGCCGGCACACCGTAGGCGCTCTGGGCGATCCAGCGAATCCGATCCGGCACGGACATATCATGCAGGCTGGCTGTATCCGCCTGGGCGTTTACGGGCTCCTGCAGGGCCTTGATCAGATCGTCCAGCTGAGGCTCGAGGGCCTTGCCCCCGTCACGGAAGAGGTTGCCCACGATGGGCCTGCGGAAGCCCAGGCCGTCGGCGGTCTCCCGCAAGGAATCCACCTGGTCGTCCTCACCCTCCCAGAGGTTGATCAGCGGGAAGGTGGGGATGCCCAGTCCCTCCAGACGGTGCACGTGGAAGGGGTAGCGCCAGCTCAGCTTGGGATCGTCCCGCCAGGTGGTGGCACGGGTGACGACCACGGCTGCGGCCGGCCATTGGGCCCCATACTCGCGGGCGGCGATGTCCAGCCACTTCTGGGCGCCGGCATCGGCTCCGTAGCCTGCCTCGACGACGACCACATCGTGCCTGGCGCAGGCCATCTCCACGGACACCAGGCTGGGGATGCCGATGGAAACGTTGGCGAATGGCCCGCCATGCACATAGACCGGAGAGCCCTCCAAGGTCTCAGTGAAGGCTGGCTTGACCGCGTCTGTCAGAATGCCGGTGATCCGCCACAGGTCCACGAACTCCCCGAAGGTAACCGGACGGCCATCCAGGGTTCCCGCGACCATGGCGGCCACGCGCCGTTCGATCTCCTCCATGCTCCGGGAGAGCACCACAATCTGCATGAGCTCGCAGGTGGGCGTCAGCACGGTCCGCTCAGGCAGATCGCTCTTGCCTCGGTCCACAGTGATCTGCCTCAGAGACCGCGAGGGCACCTCGCTGACCCGGGGCACCAGAACGGTGTCCAACCGACCCTCGTCCACGGCCTTCTCCGCAAAGGAAACCAGCAGGTTCTGGGCGGATTCGATGGCCGCCATCTCCCCGCACAGTCCCCAATCCACCAGCTCAGGATGAGTCAGGGAGGACTTGCCGCCACCAGAGGCGCCACCCTTGGACCCGGCAGCGGTAATGCCCATGCTGGGCTGACGCAGGACTGCGGCGGCGTCCACTCCCCGGGCACGCAGGGCGTCGATCAGGGCGATGGTGGTGGTTGTCTTGCCCTCGCCACGCGAGGCCTTCAGCGGGGTGTCTGCGGTGACCAGCAGCACCCGGCCATGCTTGCGCGGCATATCCGGATGATCCTGCAGATCCTTCAGGTAGCCGAAGGCATCGATCTTGTCAAACAGGCCGTATGGCCTGACGTAATCGTCGAAGCCCGTCATGAGGCTCTCCTCCTTTATGATCCTTGTCAATCGGATGGCTCAGTTGTCGGACAGGTGGTAGCCGTTGCGCATGCCCATGCTGACCGTATAAAGCACTTGGCCCAGCAGGTCATCGGTCTCCTTGCGCAGACGGTCGGCCATGTCCTGGTTTGCAGCCTCCAGCACCTGGCGGACCTCGGGGTTATCCGTGCCCTTATCGGCGCCCTCCAGCCTGGCCACCTGTTCGTCTGCAGCGGCGATCAGACGATGGCCTACGCCTCCAACGCTCTGCTGGTAGCGTTCAACTGCAGCTGAAGTGCCGGCGAAGGCCGAGTCGCACAGTGCAGCGATCAACCGATCGGACCAGTAGAGGCTGTCAGTGGAGACACGATTCGTAGCATTAGTGAGATAATCAGGCGTCCGTCCCACATTGGCATAGAAGGGAACCAGGGCATTGAAAGCGTTTGACCCGTAGGACATCCACTGGATGGCCCGGCAGGATTCAGGCCGGTAGGGGCGCAGCTGAATCAGGGCCAGCTGGTCGTTGCGGTTGATGCCAATGGGCCGGTAGAGCCCCTTGGTGTGCTCGTCGCCGGTCCGCCCATAGGGATCGTAGGGTGTGCCCTGGTAGTGGGAGCTGAGCAGATACTTGACATCCTCCACGGTAATCAGGCGCTCAGGCTGACGGCACCAGGGAATGTTGTCGCTGGTGGGAGTGTGGTCGGCGTCCGGCCCGTCCCAGATTTCGTCATAGGGATTGAGGAAACGCTGCATGTACCAGGCCCGAGGCGTGTTGTATACATGGTCCGAATCACTGTGGGAGCCAAAGGCATCACGGGGGTTGAAGGGTGAAGCCGACTCCACGGCCAGGTCCAGGAAGTTGTCGGCAATGAACTCCCGCAGGTCGGCCGAGCAAAGGTGGTCGGTCTGGTCTCCGAAGGCGTCGTCCAGATCGAACTCGTCAATGCCCAGCTGGTTGGGCATGGTCACGTAGGAATCATCAGGCACGCGCTTGGCGATCCAGTGATGGCCACCAACAGTCTCCATCCACCAGATCTCGTCCACGTCACTGAAGGCAATGCCATTCATCTCGTAGGTGCCGTAGCGCTCGAGCAGGGAACCCAGCCGCTGGACGCCCTCCCGAGCCGAATGGATGTAGGGCAGGACGATGGTGACCAAGTCCTCCTCGCCGATGCCTCCAGGCACCTCGGCCAGATAGCCTTCATCGCCGGGGCGGCCCTGAGCAGGGGTGGGCTCCACCAGCGGATCGGCACCCAGAACACGCTCGTTGGTAGTGATGGTCTCGGTGGCTGACATGGCCACGTTGTCGCTGTTAACGCCTGCTTCGGCCCAGAGCCCCTGATCGAGCACGGCGTTGGGCACCGAGGTATAGCGCATGGGATCCTCGGGCAGGTCCATCTCCAAGTGACTGATCACGCTGCGGTAGTGCCGGGGCTGCTGGTCAGGAGCGACTAATACGAAACGCTTGGGACGGAACTCCCCGTTGGCTGAATCCTCATTCCGAGCGATGATGGTGGACCCGTCGTAACTGGCATTCTTGCCTATCAGAAGCGTGGTGCAGGGCATATAAGCGTCTTCCTTTGTCTGGTTGCGGTCAACTGTCATCACCAGTCCGGAAGTCGGGGGATGCCTTTACACCCGACTGCGTGGGCAGGCAGGGATGACGGCTGCCTGCGCACTTGGGGCACGGCCTCACTCTAGTGCTAGACCGTCCCAATACCAGGTCAGGCATCAGCCGGCAGCCAGGCCCGAGCCGCTGCGGCCACCGGCTGGGCGGAATGGATGGCATGGGCCAGGGCATTGAGCCAGAACCCTTCCTCCAGTCCGGGCAAGGACCCTTGAGTGGCCCAGACCGACAGCACATAATCATGGACCTGGTCCGGAGGCGTGGGGCCGTTGTAACGCATAAGCACGCCAGGGTCGTCGGCGATCTCCTCTTCCATGACCAGGGGCGAGGCCGCCGAGGTGCGCCCTTGGGGCACGCCGGGAATCAGATTAGACAGATTTCTGGAGAAGTCCTCCGGAATCGCCAGAACGGAGCTTTCGGTCCCGTCAGGCTGCAAGGCGAGCAAAGCCTCGATGGGCAGGTTGGCCAGGGACCAGTGGATCCAAGGGAAGCCGCACACGGGCACGGAGTCCGGATCCACCAGCATCCAGTGCAGGTACCGGGCCTCCTGGGGCACCCCTTCAAGCCGAAATGGGAAGGAAACTACAGGACGTCCCTTGCGGGTAAGGGACTGAGGGGCGCGCTTGGCGTACCGATCGGGAATAGTGCCGAAATCAGTGATAATCCTCATGATTCGATTCTCGCCCGCCCAGCCGACGAGGTCAAGCTCGTTCTTGACCAGAAATTAATTCGTACTCAGACCAGCAGGGTGCAGAAGAGGGCCTCGAAGACCAGGAGCGGCGAACCGTTGGCAGCCAGTCTCCTGCGAGCCCGGCCAATCAGCTGAATGCGATCAATTGCCCCCTGTCTGGAGAGTCTGACGGACAAATCAGCAATTGCCGCCCGATTCTCCAAATTGACCAAGCCGGCCTTCTCCTCGGCACCGTTCTGCAGGACGCCCACATCTCGGTAGACGCTGGACAAGGTGCTCAGGTTACGGTCCAGCACATCCCGGGTCAGTCTGGTGACCCGTCGGCGAACCTGATCCTTGCCCCCCAAGGCATGATAGGCCCCACGCAACTGCCGGGGAATGCGTTCCTTGTCCCTAAGCCCGTTAATCTGCCGAAACTCCCGCTCGTCCTTGGCCACCTCATCGTCCACGGTGGCGGTGGCCTGATCCCGAGCCGCGTCCACCACCCGGCCAGCCAGAATCACGGCATCCGAAGCGCGTCTAAGTCCCAGCAGGCCCACCACCAGCTCATCACGGTCGGCCAGGACCTGATCCCTGGTGGCATAGAGACGGGCGATGCCGATGTGCCCCTGGGCCAGACGGGCGGCCTTGGCGGCAAGGACCCGGTCCACCCCCACCTGGTCAGTCAGGAAATCGGCCACTGCGGTGTTGGACGGCACCGCCAAGTTGAGCACCCTGGTCCGTGAACGGATGGTAGGCAGCACATCCTGAGCGCTGGGTGCGCACAAAAGCCAGATGGTATGTTCGGCCGGCTCCTCGATCTCCTTGAGCAGCACATTGGTGGTCCGCTCCAGCATCCGATCCACATCTTCGATGATGATGACCCGCCATCGCGAGGTCGAAGGCATCTGTTCCGAGGTCATGATCAACTCCCTGACCTCGTTGATGCCGATGGTGACCTTGTTGGTGGATAGTATGGTCACATCCGGATGGGTTCCGGCCAGAACCTGCTGAGTGACGCGGGTGGGTTGGTCGTTCAATCCCTGGTCAGGGCTGATCAGGGCCGCCGCGAAAGCCCGTGCCAGATTGGAACGCCCCGATCCAGGAGGGCCGCAGATCAGCCAGGACTGCGCCACCTCGTCATGTCCCTGCGCCTGGGCCGCCACCGTCCGCTCAAGTAGCTCGACCGTGGGCTGCTGGCCCACAATGGCATCCCAGACGCTCATCGGGTCTTCCGCAGGAGTCGGGACCGGAGCAGCCAGCGAGCGCGGGAACCCACAGGAACCGAATCATCATCAGCATCCCCGCCTACTGTTCCTGTCTCCATGGGCTGGTCATCCTGGTCAACTTCAGCCTCCGATGCCTGATCGGACGTATCCGTAGCTTCGATCCAGTCCGGCTCTGCACCCTGCTCATCGTCCTCATAGCCTGCTGCCGATTCATCCTCGTCGGCATCGTCCTGACCGTCAGCGTCGCCATTCTCATCATCGGCATCCGGGAGATCGTCATCGACCTGTGGCAGATCTGGCTCGCGCCCTTCGACCAACTTGTCCAAATCGTCTTGGATGATCTGCCAGACCTGGTCGATGGATTGGGTGGCATCGATAACCAGGAACCGGTCGGGCTCCTTCTGAGCCAACTGCAGAAATGCCTGACGCACATGTTGCTGGAAATCGTCGCCAGCCGACTCCAGTCTATCGGGCTCATGGTCCAGACGTGACTTGGACTGAGACGGATCTGCATCCAGCAGGTAGGTACGTTTGGGCAGAAGGCCCTGACTGGCCCACAGACTCAACCGACGAATCACATCCGCCGACAGATCACGGCCTCCGGCCTGATAGGCCACTGAGGAATCCAGGTAACGGTCGCAGAGCACAATGTCTCCACGATCCAGAGCCGGACGAACTACCTGTGCCACGTGCTCTGCCCGATCCGCCGCATAGAGCAGGGCCTCGGTCCTGGGGGCCAGATCGTCGGAGGCATCAACCACGTCGGTACCTCCGGTCACAGCCACCGAGGGAAAAGCGGCCAAGCCGTGAAGGACGAGTTCCCGGATGGTCAATCCGACAGGGGTTCCGCCTGGCTCGCGGGTAACCAAAGATCGTAGTCCACGCTCCTGCAGATAGTTGTGTGCTTGTTGGACTTGGGTGGTTTTGCCTGCACCATCCACGCCCTCGAAGGAAATGAACAACCCATCGCTCATGCCTGATACTCCGTAGTCTTGGAAATCTTGGTGGTTTTAGTCTTCTTTGTGGTTTTGCGGGCGCGAGTGGCCGACTTTCCAGCTGTGGATTTGCCGGATGCCGACTTGCGAGCAGTGGACTTTCGTGCAGTAGACTTGCGGGTGGTCCGACCACGCCGCTTGGCAGGTCCGGCCGCGCGCTTCTCTGCCAGCAGGCGGAAGGCCACCTCTGGTTCGATGGACTGGGCCGTGTACTGCTTGGGCAGGGTCCTGTTGGTCTGCCCGTCGGTGATGTAGACACCGTAGAACCCGTCCTTGATGGTGACGGGTTTGCCGCTGTCAGGGTCCGTGCCCAGCTCACGAAGAGGAGGCTTGGCCGCGCTCCGGGAACGCCGTCCGTACTTGGGCTGGTCAAAGAGGGCTTTGGCCCCGGCCTGATCGATGGTGAAAATCTGCCCCTCGTCGGTCAGCGAGCGTGTCTCGGTGCCGCCGTCGGCCTTGGTGGCCGTCAGGTAGGGGCCATAACGGCCGTTGCTGGCAGTGACGGTGGCCTGGTCGGTTTCTCCCGTCTTGGCATCGGTCAGCTCGATACTGCCCACCGTCCTGGGCAGGCTGAGCAGCTTCAGAGCATCCTCCAAGGTGACCGTGTCCGGATCCATGGTTTTGAAGAGCGAGGCCATCTTGGGCTTAGGGCCTGTCTGCTTGGTTGTTCGTGCAGTCTTGCCGGCCGGCTTTTTCTGCTCGGCCGCTTCCTCCTCGGGGCTGATCAGGGCCACATAGGGCCCGAATCTACCCTTACGCACCTCGACCCGACCGCCGGTCTGCGGATCCTTGCCCAGCTGACGGGGACCGCCGGCATTGGCTGCAATCAGTTCATGTCCCGCTGCCACAGTCAGCTCGTCCGGAGCCATGGTGGGCGGCAAGGAGGCCCGCTTGGGGTTGCCGTCGGCATCCAGGTCGGCCGTATCCTCAAGATAAGGACCGTAACGACCGACCCTTACCTGCAGGCCATCACCAATCTCGATGGTGTTGATCTTGCGGGCGTCGATGTCTCCCAGCTGTGCCACCTGCTCCTGCAGGCCCTGATGAGCCTCGTCAGCGTTTTGAGCAGCGCCCGGGCCCGAGCCGAAGTAGAACCGGGTCAACCAGTCCTTGCCTCGCTCCTTGCCATGGGCGATCATGTCCAGGCCATTCTCCATCTGTGCCGTGAACTGGTAGTCCACATACTTGGGGAAATTGGTCTCCAACAATCCGACTACCGAAAATGCCAGCCAGGAGGGGATCAGTGCACGACCGCGCTCATAGACGTATCCGCGATCGATGATGGTCGAGATGATGCTGGCATAGGTGGAAGGCCTGCCTATCTCCTTGGCCTCCAGGGTCTTGACCAGAGAGGCCTCTGTATAACGGGCCGGCGGCTGGGTCTCATGACCCTCGGGATCGACGGAGGCAGCACGAAGCACGTCCCCCTGCTGGAGCGGGGGCAGGGAAGAACTCTCATCGGTCTGCTCAGAGCCTGCGTCCATGGCCTTGAGGAAGCCAGGGAACTTGATGACGGTACCTGAAGCCTGGAAGAGGGCCGTACCCTCCTTGCCCGCCTGCGCCGACAGGCGGATGGTGGCTGTGGACCCGGTGGCGTCGGCCATCTGCGAAGCCAGGGTGCGCCGCCAGATCAGGGTATAGAGCTTGAGCTGGTCAGGAGCCAGGCGGTCGGCCAGATCCTGGGGCCTATGGAAGGTGGAGCCTGCGGGCCGGATGCATTCGTGGGCCTCCTGGGCGCCGGCAGTCTTGGTCACATACTGCTTGGACTCGGTCGAAAGGTATTCCGCCCCGTATTCACGCTCGACCCCCTTTCGGGCAGCGGCAATGGCCTCCTGGGAGAGGGTGACCGAATCCGTACGCATGTAGGTGATGAACCCGTTCTCATAGAGCCCTTGGGCGGCACGCATGGTGGCCCGCGAACTCATGCCCAGCCGGTTGCCAGCCGTCTGCTGCAGGGTAGACGTAGTGAATGGGGGCTGAGGACGCCGCCGATAGGGCTTGGTCTCCATACCCGTCACCGTGAAGTCCTGATCCTTCAACGTCTCAGCCAGGTTCCGGGCATGCTTTTCATCCAGCTGCAGGACCTGCTCTTTGGCGGCCGTTTCCGTCAGCCGACCCTTGGATGTGAAGTCCTTGGAGACAGCCAGCCGCTGCTCCCCCAGGCTGATCATCCGCGCCTGAAAACCGCCTGACAACGACGATTCCCCGGTATCCTCCTGCACCAGACGCACCAGCAGATCCCAGTAGGAGGCTTTGACGAAGGCCATGCGCTCACGCTCGCGCTCCACAATCAGCCGGGTCGCCACAGACTGGACGCGCCCGGCGCTCAGCCCCGGACCCACCTTGCGCCAGAGTACCGGTGAAAGCTCGTAGCCATAGAGACGATCCAAAACCCTGCGGGTCTCCTGGGCATCGACCATGTGGGCATCCACGTCCCTGGTGTGCTTGAGCGAATTCTTGATGGCCTCGGGGGTGATCTCATGAAAGACCATGCGCTTTACCGGCACTTTCGGTTTGAGGGTCTGGACCAGATGCCAGGCGATGGCCTCCCCCTCCCGATCCTCATCAGTGGCCAGGTAGAGCTCGTCGGCGTTCTTCAGTGCCTTCTTGAGCTCGGACACCGTATGCTTCTTCTTATCGTCCACGATGTAGTAGGGCTTGAAGCCATCGTTCACGTCTACGCCGAACTTGCCATAGGCCTTCTTCTGGGAGGCCGGGATCTGCGATGGCTGGGCCAGGTCGCGGATATGGCCCACCGAGGCCATGACCGTGTAGCCCTTGCCCAGGTACCCGCCAATCTTCTTTGCCTTGGTTGGCGACTCAACAATGACGAGCTTATTGCCGGATGCCATGGCCTCTCCTTATATTGTGGTCTTTCGCACGCCATCTTACTCACGAGGTTCCGTCACCATGCAAATCAAGGGGCCATGTGCATGGATGTGAATCCCTGGGTCAGGTGGGGGTATGAATCAGAGATGTTCAGTACGTCCAGAGATCGACTTCAGTCATTTTGGGGCGGAGCCGGAGGCCGACCTACAAGTCCCATCCTGGTCAGAGGCGAGGCCGTGATCTGCCTCATCGCCAGAACCAGCCCCAGGGTCAGCGACAGAACAGAGGCCATCATTATGACAGCCGAGCAGTGAACCCCGTAGGCCGTCCACCGGGCGCCGATCTCCAGACCAGGGCTGATCTGCCAGATGACATAGCAAGCGTAGAGAACCCCCAGAAACCCCGCTACCAACATCAGGGTGGAGACAATCTGAATAGAAGCCGAGGACATTCTGGTCCCAGGGACATCCATCCCGCTTCCCCGAGTGGCGGCCAGAGCAATAAGACAGAGACCGGCCGGAATAAGAATGCCCATGACCACGTCCGAGGGGCGGTGCCAGCCACCCTGCACCAGCGAGCAGCCCACGGACAGGTCAAAGGCAAACCCCACCAAGGCGACCGGGGCCCTCCAAATGCGGGGCACCACACAGAGCAGGGCCAGTACCACCGCAAGAGCCAAGATGGTGTGTCCCGAGGGGGCTGAGTTGGCTGTGGAGGCCTGAGCATGGATCAGCACAGGGCGGGGCAGGATGCGTTTGAGAATGCGCGCCGCCACGTAGACCACCAGAGCATAAACCGCAACCTGGCCGAGCAGCCACCACCGGTGCCGAGCCAGAACAACCACCAGGGCCGCAAGACCCAGCACCACGCAGATCACCACAGTCACATAGGGAATGGTGAACAGCCCCAGATAAGCCTTGACCAGGGGCGCCTGGTCAAGAAATCCTCGGAAGTTGGTCAGGGCCATGTCGTCATAGGTCTGCCCGGGAACAGTCCAGACGGCCGCCCACCAGACCAAAGCCGCCAGACCCAGGCAGGCCAGGCCGACGACCAGGCACAGAACCAGGGCTGAAATCCGGGGGCGAGACGTCAGGGAATCCTGGTCGACATGGCTGCCGTCCGCCTCGGTCTGCTCATTCGGACTCCGGTACCAGGTCTGCTGTGCTTCGCCCTGCTTGCGCTTGTTGGTCATACCTCAAGACTCTATCCAACCCCTGGGTCGACAGCCGACACCCTGTCCGACGAACGCTTTGTTTTCACGACTTCAGCCAGCCCAGGCTGTGCAAATATGGAAAACTCCCACGCACCCGCCAGAGGCCACTTACCCTTGCTGCATTCCTGCCCTGGGGGGATTGGGTGACATAACGCCACGTGAGAGCAAGTCACCATGATAGCAGACAGGCTCCACTTGTCCATTGGAAAGCGCCAACCCATCCATGCCAGGTGCCTATTCGGTCGATATTGCCGCCCGCTGCTTCCCTGACCAGACCTGTCCGCTAGCATGTAGACAACAGGATCGCCGTACTCCAGCGGTTGATCACGGAATCATGCCGGACCCTGGCAATAGACAGCAGACGACCCGGCATCATAGCGACAAGGGATGGATGGCTGAAGACGAATGGCTGATATGGATGCTGATTTGGTGATTGTGGGCGCTGGCCTGTTCGGTTTGACCGTGGCCCAGCAGGCGGTCGAGCACAGCGGGGCCCGGGTGCGGATCATCGACGTGCGCGACCACATCGGCGGCAATGCTTACTCCTACATGGACGAGGAGACTGGGGCCGAAATCCACAAGTACGGGGCCCACCTCTTCCACACCTCCAACCGCAAGGTCTGGGAGTATGTCAATCGCTTCACCGAATTCACCGACTACACCCACCGGGTCTACACCACCCACAAGGGCGAGGTCTACCCCCTGCCCATCAATCTAGGCACCATCAACCAGTTCTTCCACGCCCACTACACCCCCCAACAGGCCCGGGAACTGATCCGGGAGCAGGCCGGCGAGCTGGCCGGGACCGACCCGGGCAACCTGAATGACCAAGGTATCTCTCTGATCGGCCGACCCCTGTACGAGGCCTTCATCAAGAACTACACGGCCAAGCAATGGCAGACCGACCCTTCACAGCTACCCGCCTCAATCATCAAGCGGCTGCCTGTGCGGTTCAACTACGACAACCACTACTTCAAAGACACCTGGGAGGGCCTGCCCAAGGACGGCTACACAGCCTGGTTCGAGAGGATGATCGACGATCCGCGCATCCAGGTGAGCCTGAAAACCGACTTCTTCGACAACTCACAGCCCTGGAACCGGGATGCTCTGGTGGGCCAGGTCCCCGTGGTCTACACCGGCCCGGTCGACCGCTACTTCGACTACCGCCTGGGCGAGCTCAAGTGGCGGACCGTGGACTTCAAGGAGCGCCGCTACGACGAGGACGACCACTTTGGCTGCCCGGTCATGAACTTCTCCGATCCTGATGTGCCCTACACCCGCGCCATTGAGTTCAAGAACTTCAACCCCGAACGCTACGACCGGCAGAACCATGAGCGGACCGTGGTCTGGGAGGAATACAGCCGATTCGCCGGCAAGGGCGACGAACCCTACTACCCCATCAACACAAGCGACGACCGGGCCCTCTATACCCAGTACAAACAACTGGCCGCCCAGCAGCCGAAGGTGGTCTTCGGCGGCCGCCTGGGCACCTACGCTTACTACGACATGCACCAGGTCATCAACTCGGCCCTGGATGCCTGGGAGAAGCGGATCGCTCCACTGGTAGGCCCCGCCAAGGACTGAGACCGAACCCGATTCGTGCCGACACTTTAGCGGCAATCATCCCACTGGGGTGACGGGAAGAGAATGGGTTCCGCCTTCGCCCACAGGGCGATCATGTCGTCGTCAGGATTGGTCAGCGCCTGAATCTGCACCCCATCCATGGTACAATAAACGGTTCTGATCAACCGGTGGAAGGCCGACCGATCCCGATAGGGCTCAGGCAACTTCCAGCGGATCCCGTCCATGAAGTCGATCATCCGGGCATGGCGATCACGGTAGTACTCGTGTGCGGGATGAGCAGGATCGTGAGCCTCCACAGCCAAATGCATGAAGAGCATGACCAGGACCATACGCTCGGCGTTCTCCTTGACCAGACGACGCAGGTAACCAGGCAACGAATAGAGGGAGTGCCCCTCCTGGTCTCGACCAATGGCAAGTTCATCGCGCTCGCCGGGCTTTGATCCAAAAGTGAAAGAACCCTGATCGTAGTAGACTTGGATAACCAAAGAGAGCAGTTCCTCGCGCGTGCGGGCATAATGACGCAATCCCGGCAAGGTCAGACCCACTGCATCCGCAATGGCCTGCATGGAGACGCCGTAGGTACCGTAGTAGGCGATCATCTGGGCGGCGACCCGGGCTATCTGTCTGCGACGTTCATCAGGGGGCATCCGCCGACGAGCCCCGATCGGGCGCCCTGGAAGGCGTCCGACCTGATCGCCGCCCGCCCTGTTGCTGGTCTTCCTGTTCGCATCACTCATCAGAATCATCATACCGTTGGCCGACAGACCGTCCTCGGCCGCGCATAGCCCCTTTCTCTACCCCGTTCCCAAAATGGGAACCGCCCATGCGTACCTGCTCTCTTGCTTGTTTTATATATTTAAGATATAAAACAATATGGGAAGCACGGCGCTTCCCCACTGTGCACAGACGCACCAAAAGAAAGGGAGTCGGATAATGACACAAGCCGATTCAGCAGGCGGGCAGGAGCTCGGCACCGCAGCCAAAAGCCGATACTGCATTGCCTTCTTCATTTTCAATCTGTTCTGGATGATGGCCCTGTCCATCGTCGCCTCGGTCTTGCTGCCCCAACGCCTGACCGACATCGCTCCGGGGTCCAAGGTTGCCATATCCGGGGTCTTCAACGCCACCACGGCTCTGACCTCCCTGGTATCCAACCTGATCGTGGGCAACCTGTCCGACAGGACCCGTTCCATCTTCGGCCGCAGAACCCCCTGGGTCGTTTCCGGTGGCCTTATAGCCGGCATCTCGCTCTTCCTCATGGGTATCATTGCCAACGTCTGGATCATCGGCATCTTCTACTGCCTGGCCATGGTCGGCCTGAACATGATGATCTCGCCAGTAGTCGCCTCCCTGTCCGACCGTGTTCCCGAATCACAACGGGCCACCATGTCGGCATTTATATCGGCGGGCAATCTGGTGGGCAACTCCCTGGGCACCTTGGTCGGCGCCCGGTTCATCACTATGCAAATCCCCGGCTGGATCATGTCCGGCCTGGTCATGGGCGTGGCCGGCCTTGTCACAGTGGTCATTTGGCCCAAGGAACCCTCTTCCAAGGACATGCCCGCTCTGAGCAGCAGCCTGCGCTCCATCCTGGAATCCTTCCGCCCGCCTCGCCACGCGCCCGACTTCTGGCTGGCCTTTGCGGGGCGTTCCCTGCTCCTGTTCAGCTACTACATGATTCTCAACTACCAGCTCTTCATCCTCCAGGACTACATGGGCCAGTCCGTCAAGGACTCGGCGGCCACCATGTCGACCATGTCCCTGGTGCTGATTGTGGTCTCCATGATTGCGGCCCTGGGAGCAGGGCCGATCTCCGACAGAATCGGCCGCAGGAAGATGCCCGTGGTCATTGCCAGCCTGCTTCTGGCCCTGGGCTACGCCATGCCCTGGATCATCCATAGCCCCGTGGGCATGATCCTGTTCACCGCCATCGGCGGCTTCGGCTACGGAATGTATGGGTCGGTCGACCAGGCACTCAACGTGGACGTTCTGCCCAATGCCGAGGAGGCCGGCAAGGATCTGGGCATCCTCAACATCGCCACCACCCTGGGTCAGATGGTGGGGCCCATGGTGACCTCGCTGATCGTCTCGGTGACCAAGTCCTACCAGCTGGTCTTCCCCACCGCCATCGTCCTGGTGCTGCTGGCCTGCATCTTCATCAGCCGAATCCGCACCATCAAGTAAGGAGTCCAGACATTGAGCATCCACATCGACCCGCGCCTGACCACCGGCACCATCAGCCCCTACCTGCACGGCCAGTTCATTGAATTCCTCGGCGAGTGCATAGATCAGGGACTATGGGTGGGCACGGATTCATCCATCCCCAACACCAATGGCATCCGCACGGACGCCCTCAAGGCCTTGAAAGCACTGAAGCCTCCCCTGCTGCGCTGGCCCGGCGGCTGCTATGCCGACACCTACCACTGGCGTCAGGGAGTCGGGCCCCGCAATCAGCGTCCGGTGGGATACAACGAGAACTTCGGCACCTACCAACCTGACAGACACGGTTTCGGCACTGACGAATTCCTCCGCCTGTGCCAGGCCATTGGGGCCGAACCCTGGATCAACGTGAACATGATGAGTGGATCCGTGGCCGAGATGCGCGACTGGATGGAGTACTGCAACCGTCCATCGGGCACGGCCATGTCAGCCATGCGTGCCGCCAACGGCCACCCCTCCCCATACGGCGTGAAGTTCTGGGGTCTGGGGAACGAGCCTTGGGCCGGCGGGGGGACGATGACCCCGTCCATGTACGCGGACCGCTATCGGATGTTCGCCTCGGCCATGCCCTCCTTCGCCGAGAACGCGGACCAGCCCCCGATGATCCGGCCCATCGCCTGCGGTCCAGACGGAAACAAGCCTATGGAACGAGTGCGCTGGACCAGGGACTTCTTCCAGGCTTTGGCCCAGTACCGCCAGCCGCCCATCGCCGCCTACGACCTGCACTTCTACAACTGGAACATCGACCACCCCGACGACACTTCCACCCGATTCGATCAGGATGGCTGGGATCGTGTGATTCGAGGCGCCCTCGAGCTCGGTGAGGTCATCGACCAGCAGTGGAATCTGATGCAGGCCTGCCTGGCCGCCATGCCCCACCCTGAGAGCACCATGGATTCCAGGCTGACAAAGGTCGATCTGGTCATGGGTGAATGGGGCAACTGGCATGGCGATGCCTTCACTGCACGTCCGGCGCTCCGGCAGCAGGTGACCATGCGCGACGCGGTCACCTCGGCCCTGACGCTGGATATCCTTCAATCCAGGTGCGACAAGGTCTCCATGGCCTGCAACGCACAGACCCTGAACGTCCTCAACTCGCTGATCCTGACCGAGGACGAAGCCACCATCCTGACCCCCAACTACGACGTCTTCATGATGTACCGGTGCCACCAGGGGGCCCGCGCAATCCAAAGCCTGCCGGAAGCCGACAACCCGTCCCTGAAGGTCTTTGCCTCGGTCAAGAACGGACACATCATGGTGGACCTGGTCAACACCGACATGGCCTCCGCCACCGAAGCGAGGCTGACCCTGCCTGAGCCTGTGCGTCCTGTAGGCATGCAAAGCCTTTCAACGCAGGATCCACATGCCTGCAATACCCGATCGGACCCGAACCAGGTCAGGGCTCGCCGGGTCGATGTCTCGGACATCCCCGAAGGACGTGAAATTACGGTCCGCCTGGATCCGGCCTCAGTGAATGTGCTCGACCTGGCCATGGTCTGACAGCGGAAAGCATCAACCGGCAGGTTGGGCACCATGCCCGCAATCCGCCGTTCAAACATATAAAACAGCATGTGGCCGACCCCCGAAAGAGGTCGGCCACATGCTTTATCAGGCGCCTGACAGCGCCCGACTGACTCTACTCAGGCGTGCCAGACGTCCTTGCCGTTCTCCTTGGCGGCCTTGACATCGGCATCCAGGGCGCTCTCGTCGCCCTCCACCTTGCCGGTGATGTAATCCTCGACCAGCTGGCGGGCCTCGTTGTCCTCATGCTGGACAGCGGGCGACTTCATGAAGTAGGAGCTGGGCGCCAGCACCGGACCGGCCAGGTGGCGGTCCAGGGCGATCTTGGCGGCGCGCAGGGCATCGATGACGATACCGGCCGAGTTGGGTGAATCCCAGACTTCCAGCTTGTACTCCAGATTCAGCGGGACATCTCCAAAGGTGGTGCCCTCCAGACGCACGAAGGCGAACTTGCGGTCATCCAGCCAGGCCACATAGTCCGAGGGACCGATGTGGACGTTGTGGGGATCCATGTCGTGAGGAACAATGGATGTGACCGCACGGGTCTTGGAAACCTTCTTGGACTCCAGACGGGTACGCTGCAGCATGTTCATGAAGTCCATGTTGCCGCCCACGTTCAGCTGATAGGTGCGGTCCAGGCGCACACCGCGATCCTCGAAGAGACGGGCCATGACCCTGTGCGTAATGGTGGCACCCACCTGGCTCTTGATGTCGTCACCCACGATGGGCAGCCCGGCATCGCGGAACTTCTGAGCCCACTCGGGGTCGGAGGCGATGAAGACGGGCAGACAGTTGACGAAGGCACAACCGGCCTCGATGGCGGCGGTGGCGTAGGCCTTGTCGGCCTGCTCAGAGCCGACGGGCAGGTAGGAGACCAGCACATCGACCTTCTTGTCGCGCAGAACCTGGGCCACATCCACGGGCTCGGCATCCGACTCGGTGATCATCTTCTTGTAGTACTCGCCCAGCCCGTCGCCGGTCGGCCCGCGCAGGACCTCCACGCCCTTGTTGGGAACGTCGCAGAACTTGTAGGTGTTGTTTTGCGAGGCGAAGATGGCCTCGCTCAGGTCCTTGCCGACCTTGAGTGAATCCACATCGAAGGCGGTCACGAACTCCACGTCACGAATGCGGTAGCCGCCGAAATTGGCGTGCATGATGCCCGGGATCTTGTCATCATCCTTGGCGTCCTTGTAATATTCGACTCCCTGTACCAGCGAGGAAGCGCAGTTGCCCACGCCCGCTATAGCTACACGGATGCTCATACAAACTCCTCTGATTTACTGAGTTATTCCAACCTAAGCATACCTTCTCCCGATGGATGGCATGGTGGAATCGGGCTTCATATGCGCGCCCGCTGGCAGTATAGACCCCAAAGGATGGTGCAAACGTACGAAAATGATGAACGTTCAGCCCTAGGTCGAACAGTTTTCAGCCCTGCCGGATAGCGTGGTTGGCATGGCCAATCAGACTCGTTCAGTCAGTTCGACCTCGCCCACACGCAGGATCCAGTCCGGAGCGAGTGGGGGCAGGAATCGCGCCGACAGGCTCACCTCGCGGCATGCCGACCGGAATCCCCGGGGCGGCGGACCTCGTCGCAGGCGGCCTCACAAGAAGTCACATCGTGTGCTTAAGTGGACCCTGGCCCTGCTGGGACTGGTGCTGGTCGCCGGGGCGGCGGCTTTCGCATACCTGTATCTGACCACTGAAATCATCCCACCGGAGAAGCAGGCCCTGGCACAAAAAACCACGGTCTACTATGCGGACGGCACAACACCCATCGGAACCTACGCCGATCAGAACCGGGAAATCATAGACTGCGCTGTCCTGCCCAAGTATGTGGGCAATGCGGTCGTCGCCTCGGAGAACCGCTCCTTCTATAAGGACAACGGCATCGACCTCAAGGGCATCGGTCGTGCCCTGCTCAACAACGTGACCAAGGGCACCCGGCAGGGTGGATCCACCATCACCCAGCAGTACGCTGAGCGCTACTATCTGGGCGAGACCACCTCCTACAAGGGCAAGCTGCGCGAGGCCATCCTCTCTTTGAAGATTTCCAGGACCGAGAGCAAGGACGCGGTCCTGTGCAACTACATGAACACCATCTACTTCGGCCGCGGCGCCTACGGGATCCAGGCCGCCGCCCAGAATTACTTCGGCAAGGACGCCAAGGACCTGACCATGCCCGAGTCGGCCATGCTGGCCGGCATCATCCCCGCCCCGGCCTCCTGGGATCCGGCGATCAACCCCAAGCAGGCCGAATCGCGCTTCCACAGGGTGCTGGGCATAATGGAGGAGGACCACTACATCAGCCGCCAGGACCGGGTCGGCGCCCAGATGCCCCAGACCATCAAGTACTCGCCGCAGAACGTCTATCAGGGGCCCAACGGCTATCTGCTGCGTATGGTCCGCAACGAGCTGGCCTCCGGCAAAAAGGCCCCCTTTACCGCGGACGATCTGGATACTGGCGGCTACCGAATCATCACCACCATCCAAAAGGACAAGCAGGATCTGATGTTCCAGGTGGCAAGCCCGTCCACAGGCAACAAGCGTCAGCCACCCACCCTGCAGACCGGTGGGCTCTCGGTCGATCCCAGGACCGGGGCCATCATCTCCCTGTATGCCGGTGACGACTACCTGACCCACCCGCTCAACAACGTGGATCAGGCGACCTACCAGGTGGGTTCGACCATGAAGGCCTACACGCTCCTGGCCGCCATCCAGGATGGAGTCAACCTGAACACTGTCTTCAACGGCAATTCACCGCGCACCTTCTCCAGCGTGGGCAAGTCCGTCGCCAACGACGGAAACGTCAGCTACGGATACATCAATCTCTATTCGGCCTTCGCCAGATCGGTCAACACGGTCTTCATGGATCTGGGGGAACACGTGACCTCACAAAAAATCGCCCAGGTGGCCCACACAGCTGGCATCACCGGCAAAATCGACGACACGACCACCTTCGACACCCTGGGCCTGGATGCCCTCTCGGTCTATGACGTGACACAGGGGTATGCCACTCTGGCCAATGGCGGCAAGCGGCCACAGCTGCATCTGGTGGCCCAGGTCAAGGATGCCAAGGATCAGGAGCTCTACACGGCCGCGATCCAGTCGGATCAGGTCTTCAACGCCGACCAGGTGGCCCTGCTGCAGAAAGCCATGAGCACCACAGTTCAGTACGGCACCGCCACCTATGCGCGTTCCCTGGGCAGGCCCATCGCCGGCAAGACAGGCACGGCCAACGACCAGACAGCCATATCCTTCGTCGGATTCACCCCCTCGGTTCTGACCACCTTCGCTGTCTGGAACCAAGGGCAGGACGGCAGCGCACTCAGGGTGCCCGCCGTCTATCAGAATGAGTTTCTACCGGTCCCGCTGTTCACCCAGTACATGAAGTCGGCCTTGGGCAACAGCCCAGTGGAGCGCTTCCCTGCGGCCGAAGACCATGGCAAGATCGGCGGGCCGGATGGCAGCTGGGGCACCGGATATAGGCAGAGCTACTCCTATACGCCCAAGCGCAGCTACAACTATGGATATGTGCCTCAGCAACGCAGCCAACAGCACACAGCTCCCCAGCAGGAGTCAGGAGCCGGCAACGGTTCAGGTTCAGGCAATGGAGGCGGTTCAGGCAATGGAGGTGGTACCGAGGACAGCAAGAGCGGAACCACTGGGGGCAACTCCGAGTCAGAGTCATCCCAGCAGTAAACCAGTGTGGACAACCTGGCCTGATCCGAACCAATCCGCTGCGTTCGGATCAGGCGGTGAGGCTGACGGTAGCTGCTGCCTCTCTATGATTTCTAGCCGCGCTGGAAACGGTTGAGGGCCGAGATGATGGCCTTGAGAGAGCTGGTAGAGATGGACGAGTCGATGCCCACGCCCCAGATGACCCGAGACCTGGCCGGTTCGCCCACCCGGCATTCCACATAGGAAGCTGCCAGAGCATCCGTGCCGGCGGTCATGGCGTGCTCGGCGTAATCCAGGACCGAGACGGTCTGGTCCAAGGACTTGAGCGCATCCAGGAAGGCCGCAATAGGCCCGTTCCCATGCCCCTGGACACGACGACGCTCCTCAGGGTCGCCTGGGGCAAGCCCCCGGTCCAGCAGGGTGGCATCCAGGGCGGTGTTGGAGCCGTCCTCACCGGAGGTGACTGCCACATTCAGCAGCTTGAAACGACCCCACTGGCGCAGAGTCTCGTCGCACTGATCGGCCATGGACTCGCCGCCGACCACGCTTCCACCAGCCTCCACGGGCAGGTACTCATCCTTGAAGAGGCGCCAGATGTCGGCATCCTTGACCTCGCGCTTGGTCCTGTCGGCATAGCCCTGTACCAGCCGTTCAAACTCAACCTGGAGGCGCTTAGGCAGGTCCAGATGATGGTTTGCCTTGAGCAGGTAGGCCATGCCGCCCTTGCCCGACTGGGAGTTGACCCGGATGATGGCCTCGTAGTTGCCGCCCACATCCTTGGGATCGATGGGCAGGTAGGGCACCAGCCAGAGGAAGTCGTCAGGATTGGCGTTGGCGCGCAGAGCCGCCTGCTGCCGGGCGTCCAATCCCTTCTTGATGGCATCCTGATGGGAGCCGGAGAAGGCCGTGAAGACGAAGTTGCCGACGTAGGGATGCCGCTCGGAGACGGCGATCTGATTGCAGTATTCCACCGTCCGACGGATACCGGGCATGTCGGAGAAGTCCAGCTGGGGATCGATTCCCTGGACCAGCAGATTCAGCCCCACCGTGCAAATATCGACATTGCCTGTGCGCTCGCCATTGCCCAGCAGGCAGCCCTCCACCCGGTCAGCCCCAGCCAGCAGGCTGAGTTCAGTGGCGGCTACGGCCATGCCCTCGTCGTTGTGAGGATGCAGAGAGAGCACCACCGCATCCCGGTCCTTGAGGTTGGTGGATATGTACTCCACCTCGTCAGCGAAGACGTTGGGGGTGGTCATCTCCACGGTGTTGGGCAGGTTGATGATCATGGGATGCTCCGGCGTAGGCCGGATCACGTCGATGACCGCGTTGCAGACCTCCAGGGAATACTCGGGTTCCGCGCCGGAGAAGGACTCGGGCGAATACTCATAGGAAAGATCAGTGCCCCCGGCATCAGCCTCCAAGGAGCGGCAGAGTTCGGCGGCGTCGGTGGCCAGCTTCTTGATCCCGGCCTTGTCCTTGTGGAAGACCACCTCCCGCTGCAGGACCGAAACCGAATTGTAGAAGTGAACCACGGCCCGCTTGGCTCCACGCAGGGCCTCGTAGGTACGGCGAATCAGGTGCTCGCGAGCCTGGGTCAGGACCACGATGGTCACATCGTCGGGAATCAGCTCGCGCTCGATCAGGAGGCGGATGAAGTCGTAATCGGTCTCGGATGCCGAGGGGAAGCCCACCTCAATCTCCTTGAAGCCCATGGAAATCAGCAGATTCCAGAATCTCAGCTTGCGCTCGGAATCCATGGGGTCGACCAGGGCCTGATTGCCGTCGCGAAGATCGACTGAGCACCAGCGGGGCGCCCGCTTCAGGGTCTTGCCCGGCCAGGTGCGCTGTGGATAGTCAAATGGCACCTGCTTGTTGTAGGCCACATATTTGTTGTAGGGCATGGCGCTCGGCTTTTGCGGCGAACCCACAAACCTGGGGGGAGGCAGCAGCAGGTCGTTGTTCCCTCCATTGGACGCCGCGGCCTGGGCCGCAAGATCAAACACGGATGCACGATCCTGATCCATCTCTCCTCCTTCTTTCGTTCGTCGGAAACCGCAATATCACCCGGCCATGGGTGTTCGGGCAGGCCGAAACCGTACCGGGGGTGCCATTATTTTACCGGAGGAGAGCCGGGACATGCGGTCCGGGTCCGCATTACGACGCAGGGGAAGGCGAGGGAACAGGGTCTGGCATGATTCGCAAGGTTATCCAAGTTGCAAGCTCCAGACCGTGCAAGCACTTACAGAGTGCTCACCGCATAAGATTCAGTTGAAGGGATTCACTGGAAGAGTGAGACACCGCGACGGCCCTCGCAGTAGGCGTTGCCCAGCCAGGTATGGCGCGAGTTAGGCCAGACCGAGCCCAGACGGGGGGCGTTCTGGCTCATCCAGATGCTGGGCACACGCCCATCGGCGCTGTGGGAACCCAGGAGGTTGAAACCGTTCTTGACCGCCAACCAGTCGGGATGCTGGGTGGCGATGGCCAGGCCCTCCTCCAAGGTCAGAGGGAGCCTGTCGTCGGAGTCGATCAGCTTGCGGGCCACGTCCGGCTCGCGGTTGGTGTAGCAGGTGCCGGTATGCGGATCCAGGACGATGTAAAAAGGTCCCTCAGGCGGCTCGAATCCGTTCTGAGGCAGGAAGCTGGCGATGTCGCGCGGCGGCATAGTGGTAAAACCGGCCATGCGATTGATGCTGGTCCGGGCGATCAGCGACTCGGGCGAGACCAGCTCCCTGGTAGGGATGAGCAGAATCTGCTCACCCAGCTCAGTGGACTCCAGCGCGGAGATCAGGGGCTGGGCCAAGGCTCTGAAAGCGGCGGCGCTGATGTCCGCCACATCCGGATAGCCCAGGGCCACGATCCGATCAAGTTGCCGCTGCACTTCTTGGGAAGATCTGGTCATGGTCTCCAGTCTAACCGGTGCCCCGCAGGCGAACCGATCATCTCAGATCCTGTCGGCGAAGTGCTTGCGGGCGATCAGCTCGGCGATCTGCACGGCGTTGAGGGCGGCTCCCTTGCGCAGATTGTCATTGGCCACGAACATGGACAATCCCTTCTTGCCTTCCACAGCCTGGTCCTGGCGGATGCGGCCCACGAAGCTGGGGTCCTTGCCGGCTGCGTCCAGAGGAGTGGGTATTTCCGCCAGACTTACTCCGGGGGCTTTGGACAGCAGGTCGCGGGCCTGATCAGGAGTGACATCGTGCTCGAACTCGGCATTGATGCTCATGCCGTGGGCAGTGAAGACTCCTACACGCACACAGGTGCAGGAGGCGGCCAGATCAGGCAGGTGGAGAATCTTGCGACTCTCATTGCGCAGCTTCTGCTCCTCATCGGTCTCCCCGCTGCCGTCATCGACCAAGTCGCCTATAAAAGGAACAGCGTTGAAGGCGATGGTGCGCACGACCTTGGTGGGTGGGGGGAACTCAATGGCCGATCCATCGAAGACCAAACGATCAGCACCCTGCTCCACGGCTGTTTTGGCCTCGTCGCGTAGCTGGAGGACGCCGGCACGACCAGCCCCCGACACAGCCTGGTAGGAGGAGACGATCAGTCGGCGCAGACCATATGCCTTGGCCAAGGGGCTCAACACCGGCATGCAGGCCATGGTGGTGCAATTGGGATTGGCTACGATTCGTCGTGGTATAAGATCCAGGTCTTCGGGGTTGACCTCAGACACCACCAAGGGGACATCGGGATCCATCCGCCAATGGGAGGAGTTGTCGACCACGTAGGCTCCGGCCTCGGCGAAGCGTGGGGCCCAGGTTCCTGAGGTCGAACCGCCGGCGGAGAAGATGGCCAGATCGATTCCGCTCAGGTCGGCCTGCTCCACATCCTCAACCGTGATGGTCCTGTCGCGCCAGCGCAACTGTTCGCCGGCAGACCGGGATGAGGCCATGAAGCGCAGGTCAGCTACAGGGAAGTCCCGTTCGTCCAGCATGCGGCGCATGACCATGCCTACCTGGCCGGTGGCGCCCAGAACGGCTACATTGATGCCACGGCGACCGTTGTTCGCTAAATCAGCCTTATCCGTCATTGCTCTCTCCTCTCCGCTCAGCGACCCGTGCCGCCATAAACGACCGCCTCGACCTGGTCGGCATCCAAATGGAAGGCCGTATGGATGGCCCGCACCGCCTCATCCAGATCCTGGATAGGCACCAGGGCAGAGATGCGAATCTCGGAGGTCGAAATCATAAGCACGTTGATATGCCGGTCGCTCAAGGCGCGGAAGAAGGTGGCCGTGATACCCGAATGGGTCTTCATGCCCACCCCTACCAGGGTCACCTTACCCACCTCGGGATTGATGTCGACCGAGCGGAACCCCAATTGCTCGCGGGAGTCATCCAGCATGGGGACCACCTGGTCAGCCTGAGCGGACGGCAGAGTGAAGGAAATGTCCACGGTTCCGGTGGCCGCCCCAGCCTGGACGATCATATCGATGTTGATGCCGCCCTCGGCAAGTATGGTGAAGAGCTGTGCGGCTACGCCAGGTCGGTCAGGCACTGCCCGCAGGCTGACCTGGGTCTCGCTGCGGTCGTGGGCAACCCCTGAGATGATGGGTGACTCGGGGCCGTTCAGGTCTGGGAACAAGTCGCCCATGGATTCGCCGTTGGTCATGACCTTCCTTCCGTCATATCCCGTTGCCTGTCGGTATGTGCAGCGGGGCGATCCGGCAACTGGCCGGTCTCCAGATTGGGAATCTTGTCGACATCGACATCGTCGGGCATGATCAGCGTGCCCGGACGGTGGGAAAAGGAACTGCGCACATGGATGGGCATGCGGAAGCGCTGCGCATACTCCACGCAGCGCAGGGCCAGCACCTTGGATCCGGCGGCGGCCATCTCCAGCATCTCCTCGTATGAGATGCGGGCAATTCTTCGAGCGGTGGGCACAATGCGCGGATCGGCTGTAAATACGCCGTCCACGTCGGTATAAATCTCGCAGACATCCGCATTGAGCGCCACAGCCAGAGCCACAGCCGAGGTGTCAGAGCCGCCTCGGCCCAGAGTGGTGGCATCGCCGTCGGCGTTGACCCCCTGGAAGCCTGCTACGATTCCCACTTCGCCTCGGTCCAAGGCCTTCATGACTCGCTGGGGTCGGACATGACGGATGTGGGCTGCGCCGTAGCGTGCATCAGTCATGAATCCAGCCTGCGAACCTGTGAAGGAGTGGGCGTGCTCGCCTTGCGCATGGATACTCATGGCCAGCAGGCTCATGGAGATACGCTCCCCCGCCGTCATGAGCATGTCCATCTCACGGGCAGGAGGATTGGAATCCACATCCATGGCCTGATCGATCAGGTCATCAGTGGTGTCCCCCATGGCGGAAACCACCACTGCGATGTCATTGCCGGCGCGCTTGGTATCAATGATACGCTTGGCCACACGCTTGATGGAGTCCGAGTCCGCCACCGAGGACCCGCCATACTTCTGAACGATAAGTGCCACTGCTGTTCCATCCCGCGACGGTTAAGCCACTAGACCATCATCTGCAACATATTGATTACACGGATTATACGAACGACACCGTTCTATCAGACCCCCTCCACCAACATGCGAAACAATGAGCGCGGACCTTACAGATCGCGGCGACCGGATATTGCACGGCCAAGGGTGATCTCGTCAGCATATTCCAAATCGCTGCCGACGGGCAGGCCGCTGGCCAGCCTGGTGACCCGCAGATCCAGAGGACCCAGCAACCGTCCCAGGTAGGTGGTGGTGGCTTCGCCTTCGATGTTGGGATCCAGTGCCAGCATGACCTCCTTGACCTGATCCGTGCCCAACCGTTTCAAGAGCTCGGGAATGCGCAGATCGCCTGGCCCGACGTTGGACATGGGGTCGATGGCCCCACCCAGCACATGATATAGACCCCGGTATTCTCCGGTACGTTCGATGCTCATCACGTCCTTGGGCTCCTCGACTACGCAGATGATGCTGCGGTCACGACGCGGATCCTGACAGATGGGGCATGGGCTGGTCTCGCAGACATTGCCACAGATCTCGCAAAACCGAACCTTCTCCTTGGCGGCGACAATGGCATCGGCCAGATCCTGAGCGCTGCGCCGATCGGCCCCCAGAATGTAAAAGGCGATGCGCTGTGCACCCTTGGGACCGATGCCAGGCAGCTGGGCAAAGGCATCGATCAGCTCTTGAATGGCCCCATCATAGGTAGCAGCCATCATTCACCTCCCTGTCGCTGCGCCTGTTCCTGCCGGCGCTTTTGGACGTTGATCGGATTCTGGGGGTCGTCAGCAGCAAAATCCTCTACCTTGGTCACGTCGAACATTTTGGTCAGTTCATCCTGGTTCATGGCATTGTCCGCCCCAAGCCTGGCATCGTCCATGGAATAGACGTCGTCCTCGGGATCCACGGACGGCCTTGGAGCCTGGGAGGAAACAGCAGCAGACGAGGCTCCATCCTGACTGGGGCCACCGGAAGCCGGACCAGCGAAGCCTGCGGGCATTCTCCTGTCCTCAGCTCCAGGGACCTTTGCCGCTGCCTGGATGCCAACCAAGCCGCCGGCGGCATCAGAACCGTGATCGTCGCTCTGCACGTCCGACGAGGTTGATATGCCAGTCGCCATGGCCCCTTCATCGGAAACCGATCCGGTCTCCAATGTCGGAGCCGAGGTTGCACTCGAGACGCTTCCCTGACCAGATGAATCAACCGACTTCGAAACTTCAAGCCTCTGATTCGTAGTCTCATGGCCTTGACTGCCAGAGGACTCTGCAGGGGCTGCGGCACTGGCCCCGGAATCGGGCACGGCCCAAGGATCCGTGTCATCGCTCATGTCGGGCAGAGCTACCTTTTTGGACTCATGGTCTTTCTGACCATCGGATCCGTCGCTACCCTCACCGGACCGCCAGACCCTTTGCGGCGTATGCGTCGCTGGCATGGGATGTGCCCAGGGATCATCGTCCGGCAATACCGTAGAAGCAGTTGAGCCAAAGCCCGCCGCCGGCAGGGGTTCCGAAGACGACTGGACCGGACCGCCGACCGGGTGGTGGGCGTCGTCGGAGTTCCCATCACCTGAAGCTTCTCCAGGGGTGGACCTCCCCTCAGGTGCCGATGCTCCAGTCTCACCCTCATGACCAGCCGAGGCTGTCATCTCCCTAGGGGCATGCCCCTGTTCCGTGGCTGCATGAGGCATGACCGCCGCTCCAAGGTTCATGGTGGCCAAGCCGGCCCGTGCCAGAGCCACTTCCTTCTTGACCTCTGCTCGACGCTGAGGAGACATCTTGTTGACAGACTCTACCGTTTCGCCGTTGGCAGCCGTCCCTGATGGGGCGATCATGGTGGCCTGTCCAAACTCCTGGCGAGCGCGGACCATGACAATACGCGGAACTTTGGTCTCCCCGTCAACCGACTGCGCAGCCACGGCCATGGCGAAAGCATGCTGGCTGAGCGGACGGTCGAAGGTCATGGACAGTCGCTTGCGGCCTGAGGGATCTGCTTTCATGGCCACAGTAGGCACACGGTCCCGCACCACATATTGGCGGACCTCATCCGGCAGGGCAGCCACCAGGGCATCCCAGCGCTTATCCAGTTCCGTACCAGTTGGAATCTCTGCTTCCTGTCCTCGCATAGCCTGCGGTTGTACAGACCGAAGCGGTTCCGGAGACCGGGCGGGTCCGGAAGGATTGGATGATCCGACCTGCCCCGCCGTCTGCCCAGTCGGCGAGGAGGGGGCTTGCTTGTGCTCGGGTTGGATAGAGCCTGAGCCTGAATGGGTGCGCCGTCCTTCGCCCTCTCGCTTTCCGCCGGCTGGGGAATCGGAATGGGAACCTGCTATGTTCTGTGGTCCGGCAAAGGAAGCGGGCGCTGCTGCAGACGACGATCCTGCTCTGCCAGGTTGTTCAGGGCGATCAACGCTGTCAGCACTACCAGACTGAGATGCTCTGGACGGTCGACCGTTCTGCTGAGACCTGTCAGCGCCGATGAACCCGCTGCGGGCTGGCGCTGGGGTCGGACCAACGGTGGAAGTTGCCCCTGCGGCGGGTACCTGCTCCATATGCTCGCAACCAATTGCCAGCAGCCTGGCAGCCAGCAGCTCCAAGCGCATCCTGGGCGAGGTGGCTCCATTCATTCCCGCCAGCGCATCATTGATGATGTCAGCCATTCTGGTCAGGACCTGCAGGTCCAATGCATCCGCCTGCCGATGCAGATCGGCCACCTGGTCGTCGTCGGCATCCTCGCTAAGCACGCTTTCAGCCCGGTCTCCCGCCAGTTTGAGAACCAGCAGGTCGCGGACATGGGCTAGCAGATCCTCGACGAAGCGCTGGGGCTCGAACCCGCCGACGACAACCTTTTGAATGACCCCGTAGAGGTCAGCTCCATCGTGGGCGATCAGCGCATCCACGGCGTCGGTGATCAGTGTGGCAGGAGTGAACCCCAGCAGAGCTACAGCCGCATCATAGGTGATGGTGTGCTCGTCGGCGCCTACCATGAGCTGGTCCAGCACGGAAAGGGTGTCACGCACAGAACCGCCTCCAGCCCGCATGGCCAGCTTGAGCACACCAGGTTCGGCCTTGATGCCCTCCTTTTCGCAAATATCCTCCAAGTAAGGCCCCATGACTTCCTGGGGCACCAGACGGAAGGGGTAATGGTGGGTGCGGGAGCGGATGGTGCCGATCACCTTCTCCGGCTCTGTGGTGGCGAAGATGAACATGACGTGTTCCGGCGGCTCCTCGACGATCTTCAGCAGGGCATTGAAACCTTGCTGGGTGACCATATGAGCCTCATCCAAAATAAAGATCTTGTACCGGTCGCGCACGGGGGCGAAACCTGCTCGCTCCCTGAGTTCCCTCGCATCGTCAACGCCATTATGGCTGGCGGCGTCAATCTCCACCACATCAATGGAACCGGGGCCTCCGGTGGCCAGATCCCTGCAGCTGTCGCATTCGCCGCAGGGATGGCTGGTCGGTCCCTTGGCACAGTTAATACAGCGGGCGAAAATCCTGGCACTGCTGGTCTTTCCACATCCCCTAGGACCGGAGAAGAGATAGGCATGGGTCAGCCGATTCTCATCCAGAGCTCGGGTAAGGGGCACCGTGACCTGCTTCTGACCGATGATGCCGTCAAAAGTGTCAGGCCGATACCGCCGATAGAGTGCTAGTGCCATGGTTCAAGGCTATCCATTTCTTTAGACACGTCCGCTTTCCTTCCTAAGGCTTTTGCCCCGCTTTCTCCTCTCATCCACAGGGTTCGGGGCCTGCCCGGGCAGACTGGACCAGGCGGGGCATCATCGGGACTCCGGTGTCTACCCCCACCGAGACCTTTACGTCGCCTTCATCCACCTGGCAGTCCGTCAGGACGCCACGGTTTAGACGGGCGACCCGGGAGGCCAGAGTACAGGGCTGCGCCGGTCCTTCGTCCAGGGCAGAAGCTGCAGCCAGCGCCGAAACATCGGCGCCGGTGCGTGCACGGGTCCGGCAGATCATGAGATTGCCCAGCAATGCCGCCAGAACCAGACCCAGGCCAACCAGAGTCATCAGCATGATGCCCAGAACCGTGCCGGAGCCCGTATCCGAACCCCTTATCCATGAACCGGTACGCTCCACGTGCGTCCTCCTGGCATGTCCGGGCATGACTCATTCCTCCAATATGGCTACAGCATCGCCATGGACCTGTGCAGGCAGCACACCCATTGGGCTGGAAACCACTGGGCACGACACCCTGACTGCCGTCTGTCCTGCTGATGGACTCAACCTCGCTTGGGCATGCGGCCCGGCCATCCGGTGCACCAGTTTTTGGGAATCGCCCTTGCCCCGGGTGACGATCAGGTCTCTTGCTGCCGCGTTGGCCGCATCCTGACAGACCATGCCAATCCTGATTGTCTGGGTCAGCGTCAGCAGTATGAGAGCCAGGGTCATGACTGCGGGAAGCACGATGGCGAACTCGGCCGTTATCGTGCCCTTATCGGATCGCCACCGTCTTCCACACCCGGACCGCCTTTCAGCCGACAGCACTGAGCGCCTTCTTCACCAGCCCCATCAGCAAAGTGCGTGTGGAAGAGGATTTGACAATGGCCAGCAGTACGCCGGCCAGCGTGGCGGCCGCCACCATGATCACGGCATATTCTGCAGTGATGGCCCCTGATTCAGGCCTAGCCAGCACCACACTCAGCCGCGCATGCAGGGCACGCACTCCAGAATCCATAGCCTGACTGATTCGAACGTACAAAGCTGTCATGAACCGGTTGGAACGCTGTCTTATTCTTTGCAACCACCCGGAACCGACACCTGCAGCAGACCGTGTCGTAACCGGCACCAATTGGCCTCCTGCCTGCCTGGTCCGCAGATGGAAAACCGTCGCAATCTGCTGTGAGTATGTCATCGTTCTCACCTTTGCCTTTCCTTGTCTTCCCCGTCCCGGCGAATGACCGTTCCTGAGGAATCCGGCATCCGGTACCTTTCACTGTGCCCGTTCCAGTCCGTCTCGGTCGCCTTGTCAGATACATGTGGACGAGTGGAGCCAAATCGTCGACCTGTGGAAAACTGTGCCCGTAAGAGCTCCATATCCTCAGGACATCCCACCCGCAAAAGCCGCAATGCAGGGGATGACTCCAATCAGGACGAAGGCCGGCAGAATGCACAGTCCTGTCGGCACCAACAGCCTGACGGTTATCGTCGCTGTGGCCCGGGCCAGCATGCTGCGGGCATGGTGATCCAGCTGGCGCATGGTCGTCCCGATACGCGTCAGAGGCGATGATCCCAAACGCCAGGACGGCTCCAGACAGTCAGCCAGGACCTGCATGGACCGTCCGTAACCAGGATCACCGATTGCTCCCGACCAGGACAGATCCCATCCATTACCACGTCTGAGCAGGTGAGCCACGCGAACCATCCGAAGCCCATAAGGGCCTGGCAGCAGCCCGCCAACCACGCTCAAAGCCCTGGGCAGTGAAGCTCCCTGACGAACAGCGACTCCCAGCAAAGCCAATACCAGACTCAAGGGCGGCGTGGAGACCTGCTCATCAGCCAATCGCTCATCCGAGCCGTCAAATTTCATAAGCAGAAAGGCCATTATGGTCGACAGAGCGGCAATCAGTGGTTTCAGATCCATGGATTCTCCCTGCCCAGATCATTCATCAGCAGATGCATCCAAACCAGACCAAGAACATAGAAGGCCACTCCCAGGATCAGACAGATGGTTCCCGGTCCTGAGCGACACAGGAAAGCCAACGGTCGCGCTCCCATGAACTCCCCCATGATGATTGTCAACGCTGGCAGGGTCGACAGGAGGCGAATCGTGGCCTTGGGCACAGCAAAAGCTTTTTCCCGGGCCTCATCCAGAGCCGCCCGCCGCGTCTGCATGGCTGCCACGGTGCGCAGTCCATCCGAAGCCCGGCACCCCAGGATGGCGCTGAGCCCATAACAGGCCATCAGAGCCTGTGCCATAATCGTCAGAGTCGGCCCTTGTTCCTGGGGCAAGCACCGGTTCTCCAACATGACCATGACACGTTCCCGCGTGACCTCACGGGTGGCGAATCGCCGTCCGGATGCCTCTTCGAAAGCCTCTACCAGACCGCCTCCATTGTCGACATAAGCAAGCAGGGAAGCGATCAGCACCGCCAGTCCGGGCCGATCCGACTGTGCGGAGGGCTTGACCGACATGGCCTTCAGCCTTGCGGCCGTGTCGCCTCTCAACGGAAGCAGGGCCAGACAGGCAAAAGCCGTCATCATCGCAGCCAACCAGGCTGCAGTCTCGTCATTCATAATCCACCTCGAACTACGGAACGCCCGCCGGGGCGCTGGTCACAATGCCCCACCGCCTGGCAAACTTCGACCAAGCTGTTCCATACGTAGCGGTCCCTCGGCCCGGCCAAGTACAGACAGCCTCCCCCAAAAGCCGGCCGTCAGCGGCCGTCGTCAGTCGACCAATCTGAGCGATATGTCTATGACCGCCTGAACGTTCCAGATGGACAACAGCGTCAAACGCCCCCTGGGCCAGAGCCGCCAGTGCCCTCGGCTGCAGCCCCGCCAGCAACCCCAGAGTCGCCAGTCTGGCTGGAACTCGTTCCACGTTGTCGGCATGCAGCGTGGCCATCCCGCCCCGATGACCGGAATTGAAAGCCCGCAACAGATCAGCTATCTCCTCACCCCGGCACTCGCCCAGGATGATCCGATCGGGCCGCATACGCAGTGTGGCCTTGACCAGATCGACCAACCCCACACCCCCTGCCCCTTCAATGTTGGACTCTCTGACAGCCAGGGAAACCATATTCCTGTGACCGTCGATACGACCAAGCTCACGGACTTCCTCCACGACGACCAGCCGTTGCTCCTGTGGACACATGCGCAGCAGGGCCCGCAGAAGTGTGGTCTTGCCGGCACCCGTGCCGCCAGTCACCAGAATGCTGGCCCGATTGACCACCAGCGCCCGAAGGATGAAGAGCCAGCTGGCAGGACACAACCCAGCAGCAGCCAGCTCCTCCAGCCCTGGCGGGTGTCTGTTGGGCAGTCTGATGGAAATGGCTGCGCCCTCGGGCACGAGCGGGGCAAGCACGGCGTGGACTCTGATCCCCTCCCTGCTGGAAGCATCAGCCATGGGCCGGGCATCGTCCAGGCGACGCCCCAGTTGAGCGCATAACTGCACAGCAAAGTCCCTTACTGCCCGAGGTCCGGTGAACCCGGGCCGAAGCAGAACCTCCTCCATCCCCGCGCCCCGGTCGATCCATACATCGCCCTGCCCGGTCACCGCGATGTCAGTCACCGCAGGATCACTCACCAGCCCATCCAGGTAGCCGAAAGTGGGCGGTTGAGACGAATAGTCGTCAGGGAATGAACCTTCAAGGCTTTTCCCGTTCCCCGTGATCATTTGATAGCCTCGGACCGAGCCAATCCGCCAGAAGAGACCCGCTCTTCCTTTTTTGCGCCGACGACGACCATCCCCGCGATCCGCTCTGCCAGGGGATGAAGGGCCCGGGCGTAAGTGCGCGGCACCCGTTCCAGGCCGCGCCCGTCCAGGACGGATGCCGACAGTCTCGGTTGTGGCTTGAGAACCACGTCCACCGATCGGCCCAGAAACTCCTCCGCCTGCTCCGGGTCGACACCATGACTGACCCGGTGCCGAGTGGGCATCATCCCAATCAGAGCCATAGGAGGCCTACACGAAATCAATGGGCTGTCTTGAGTTCGATCATCAGCATCCCTGTGGGCATTCAGGGCATGGAGAAGTGCCTTCGCCCGTGCAAGGCCCAGCACGGTCATGTCCACCATCAACAGCGAAGGCAGTCCCTTCAGCGAGCGCAAATTACCCAGACCCTGGCCCCGACCGGCATCAATCAGCAGGAAATCGGCAAATCCTGCCATCGCGCTGACAGCTGCGTCCATGTCCCACCAGCCCTGTGGCGGAGCACTCCAGGGATCGTTGCTGAGCAGCGGGATGCCATCCCAGACCGGCAGCTCTTCACGAAGGGCCTGAGGATCCACCCGGCCCAGGGGAGCACGAATCCGCCCCAATCGCATGCCAGGCGCCCCCTCGATGCCGACCAGGACATCCATCCCTCCTCCATCCAGGTCCAAATCCACCAGAGCGCATGACAGGGCCATGTTCCGAAGCTGTTTGGCCATCAGGGCCGTCATGGTTGTCAGCCCAATTCCTCCAGAAGCCGAGAGAAAGACCAGCCCCGTCACAGCGGACCCGTATTTGACTTCTGAGCCACCTTGCCCGATGCCTGTATCTTCGCCAGTCACCCTCCCTGGCCGACGTTCCGAAGACAACCCGAACGAATCAAAGGAGTGAGGAGTCCATTCGGGTTCCCGCCCTTTTATGCCGCCTTTTATCATCGTCGGCGGTCTGCCTGCACTCATTCCAGTCATGGCTACCAGTACATCCACCTTTTGACGTCAGCACCAGTACCCGGAACCGATGTGGTCGAATGACCCTATGCCTCCACATCGCTTCACCCTCTGTGTGAACACATGCGTCAAACCCACGACACGCCCGAAATTGCAGCATTTTTAAGCCCATGTCCATGGAATGCCACAGATGCTCACAGGGAAGCGACAGATTCCTCCAAAACCGGCACTTTCTACCTAGCTCAATGCACGCAACCGCACAAAAGTTCAAGCCAGCAACCTTCTCGGCTCTAACCCCATGAATATCTTGCCATCGGCCACAAAACTGGCATAATGGCATATACAAGGACGGTTCAAGAGCACGGAAGCCCACAAAGTGTATGGCCACCAGGACCGATACGTTGGACGGGTATATAAGACTTGACCGTTGCAACGATGATGTTGTGCAGAGATTCCATCTGGACCGACCTTGTAGGGACGGCCTCCTGCGGGGGGCCGTCCCTATTTATCCACAGGCTTTATCAACGATTGCAGAGGACGGCACCTGCGAATAAAGTGCTATGGTATGGTTCAGAAATTTGACGCACCCTCCAAGGCCTTGCTACGCAGCCAGATCGCGGAGCATATTGCCGAGACCGACGGCCAGGCACGGCACGTATCCAGGCACTCGGATCACCCGGTCTCGCCCTTGCCTGAGGATCGCTATTTCGACCGGGAGCTGAGCTGGCTCAAGTTCAACAAACGCGTGCTTGAACTGGCCGAAGATGAGAGCGTGCCCCTGTTGGAGCGCGCCAACTTCGCCGCCATCTTCGCCAGCAATCTTGATGAGTTCTTCATGGTTCGCGTGGCTGGTCTGAAGCGTCGCGTAGACACCGGCATCGCTGTGACTGCAGCCAGCGGAATGAGCCCTCGTCAGCAACTGAGAGCCATTTCCGAGCAGGCGCACAAGCTTCAGGACGAGCATGCCCACTACGTCATCGACCACATCCTGCCTGATCTCGCGGCCGAAAGCATCATCCTTCTGAGCTGGACACAGCTGAGCAGTCAGGAACAGGAACGGCTCACCAACTTCTTCCGCAACCAGGTCTTTCCGGTCCTGACCCCGCTGGCCGTCGACCCGGCCCACCCCTTCCCCTATATCTCAGGCAACTCCCTGAACCTGGCGGTCCTGGTGGAGAACCCCACCTCGGGCAAGACCCACTTCGCCCGCGTCAAGATTCCCGACAATCTCTCCCGCCTGGTTCCTGTGGACGACCTGACCGACGAAGAGGGTCGGGAGGAGCGCTACGGGTTCATCACCATGGAGAACCTGATCATCGCCCATTTGGAATACCTCTTCCCAGGCATGATCATCAAGGAGGCCCGCTCCTTCCGCGTCACCCGCAACGAGGATATTGACGTCGAGGAGGACGACGCCGAAAACCTGCTCAACGCCATGGAGAAGGAGCTGCTGCAACGGCGGTTCGGACCGCCCATCCGCCTGGAGATTTCCGACTCCGCCTCTCCCTTCCTCTCCCAGCTGCTGGCCAGCAAGCTTAGAGTCAATCAGGAGGAGGTCTATCGGCTACCCGCCCCCTTGGATTGCACCGTCCTGTTCGAACTGCAGTCCATCGATCGGGCCGACCTCAAGTTTCGCCCATTCATTCCCACCACCAACCGGCAGATAGCCGAGGTGGAATCCAGCCAGGCCCAGGACATCTTCGCCGCCATCCGCGAGCATGACATCCTCCTTCACCACCCCTATGACTCCTTCTCCACTTCAGTTCAGGCCTTCCTGGAGCAGGCAGCAGCCGATCCGCGAGTGCTGGCCATCAAGCAGACCCTCTACCGGACCTCGGGCAACTCGCCCATCATCAATGCCCTGGTGGATGCCGCGCACGCCGGCAAGCAGGTCCTGGCCCTGGTCGAGATCAAGGCCCGGTTCGATGAGGAGGCCAACATCGCCTGGGCTCGTCAGCTGGAACGGGCCGGTGTCCACGTTGTCTACGGGATCGTGGGCCTGAAAACCCACTGCAAGCTCTCCCTGGTGGTCCGTCAGGAGCAGGACGGCCTGCGTCGTTACTGCCACGTAGGCACCGGCAACTACAACCCCAAGACCGCCCGCCAGTATACCGACCTTGGTCTGCTGACCTGTGACCCAGTGGTGGGACAGGACCTGACCAGGCTCTTCAACCAGCTGTCAGGCTATGCACCCAAGTCCTCCTTCCACCGACTGCTGGTAGCCCCACGCACAGTCCGCTCCGGGCTGCTGCAGCGGATCGCCCGCGAGGAAGAGACCGCCCTGAACGGCAAGCCTGCATGGATACGAATCAAGGTCAACTCCCTGGTGGATGAAAAGATCATCGACGCCCTCTACCGGGCCAGCCAGGCGGGGGTCCGCATCGACATCGTGGAGCGTGGCATCTGCTCCCTGAAACCTGGCGTGCCCGGACTGAGCGAGAACATCCGAGTCCACTCCATCCTGGGCCGGTTCCTGGAGCACAGCCGCATCTTCGCCTTCGCCAACTCCCAGGGCCCCCAAATCGGCGAGGGTCCTCTGGCCGGGCCAGAGGTCTGGATAGGCTCCGCCGACCTGATGCATCGCAACCTGGACCGCCGCGTGGAGGCGCTTGTCCGCATCACTGCGCCCGAGCAGGTGCAGGGACTGATCGACTACGTGGATCTGCAGATGGCCGACACCACCAGCTCCTGGCACATGCAGCCCGACGGCACCTATGTGCGGCACAGCCGCGATGATCAGGGCCGGCCTCTGGTCGACTCCCAGGAGTACCTGATCGACCGTCACACCCGAACCCCCAGGGCCAGGAGATGATGATGCGCCTCCCGACCGGCCGGTCCGCCGCCAAGGCGGACGATTGGGATGGCGCCCGGCCATGAGCAGGACGGTCGAGGCAGCCGGAGCCATCCTCTACCGGTGGCGCACAAGCTTCCAGGGATGGATGAAATTCAGCGACGACGGCCGAGCAGCCCCAGGAGCCAGCCCACGCTCCGACCTCGATCAGCTGGAGCTCTGCCTGGTCCATCGTCCCAAGTACGACGACTGGAGCTGGCCCAAGGGCAAGCTGGAGAATCGTGAGACCCACATGCGGGCGGCCGTGCGCGAGGTGGGCGAGGAGACCGGCTGTCTTGTCCGGCTGGGGCCATACCTGGGAGATGCCGAATATCCGCTGAACAACGAGGGCAGGAGTCGGGGCGGCAAAGGTGGCAGGCTCAAACACATCTGCTACTGGATGGCCACGCCGACCGACTCGGAGCACGCCGCCGGTCAAAGTGCACTGCTGGGACCCATCCACCGGCCTGATTCCAGGGAAATCGACCAGATACGATGGGTTGGAGCCTCAGAAGCCCGCAAACTATTGACCCACCCCAGCGACAGAACCATACTGGACGCCTTCGTGGATCAGGTGGAGCAGGGAGGCATCCGGGCTCGTCAGTTGATCATCGTCCGCCACGGCAAGGCTGTGGCCCGGAAGGAGTGGACAGGCAAGGACGCGAATCGTCCCCTGACCCCCAGGGGTGCCGGCACCTCCTATGCCCTGGCTCGTGAGCTGGCCTGCTTCGCGCCCGACAACCTCCTGTCCTCCCCCTGGATCCGCTGTGTGCAGACATTGCGACCCTACGCCGACGAGGTAGGCCTGCCCATAGAGATGGTGACCTGTCTGACGGAGTCCTCCTACCACCGACGCCCAGACCAGGCCCACACCTGGCTGGACGGGCAGATGGCCGACCTGCTGACAGGTAACAGAACCATCATGATCTGCATGCATCGCCCTGTCCTGGGAGGAGTCTTCGAGAAGCTGCGCGGGCTATGCTCCAGCGGATCGCTGTCCAAACGGCTGCCCGATGACTCCCCCTTCATGCCCACCGGCAACGCCGTCGTCCTCAGTCTGACCGGCGACCCCAATCATCCGACCATCATCGACATACAGAAGGTGACTCCCATTGTCTACTGACAGCAACTCCAGAATCGGTTCATCCTCAATCCGCTCCTCCCGCACGGGATTCGTAGCCTCCGGCACCGGAGCATCGCGTCCTTCACGCCCTGGTCAGCTGGATCCGGCCATCGCCGACCAGCTCTCCGGAGGCATGGATCCACAGCAGATCAGCGAGATGAGCCATGTGTCAGCAGCCTCCCTGCTGGACCGGGTCCACCACAGCGCCGACCCGGCCATCGTCAAACGAGTCCTGACCCTGGTCGACCGCGAGGGCGTGGATATAGTGGCCGAGCTCTGGAGCGACAGTGACCCCGACTCTCTGCCTGGCATTCTTTGGCGGCTCTACATGCTTCGCAGCTGGATGCGTAAGGACGCTGATGGAATCAGCCGCCTGTGGCGGCTGGGCGAACCCACTGACAGCGCTGCATCAGCCATCGCCGGCGTGGATCAGGCCCCGGAGGCCGACGACATCATCCGAACCGCCGACTCCATCCTCTCCGGAGCTTTCACGGGCGACTTCGCCATAGCCCTGGAACGCGCCGGAGCCTTCTGCGACGTGATCGCCCGCGGAATCAAGACCACCATCCGGGACGCCCAGAGCCGGCAGCTGGACGGTCAGGATACCAAGGAGGTCGACGCGGCACAGCGCACCGTCAACTCCCTCAATCAGACGGCACGTGACTTCATGAGGGGCGCATCACTCTGGCGGCGGGGACGGCTGGAGTAGGATCCGCCACCCTTTCAAGCCGGAAGCGTAAGCGCGCCGTGAACACAGATCAGACCCCGGCATGCCCTACAATGGGGACTGCGTCGGACCATGGTTAAGCCCCGGGCTCCGTTTGTTGCCGCTGCGAGCGGCGTTTGCGCCGACAGGCGCTTGCATGGTTCGGCGTTTTCATTTCCATTCCCAAATCAAAGGCAGCATGGCTTGCCGGTCGCTACCAGAAGCCGACCCGCTGAGCTACGCTGAGAGGTATGGAACTTCACGTACTGGAACACCCGCTGATTGAGCACAAGCTGACCGTACTGCGGGACAAAAACACCCCTTCCAACACCTTCCGCGAGCTGATCAGCGAACTGGTCATGCTTGAGGCCTACGAGGCCACCCGCAATCTGGACATCGAAGACCACCCCATCGAGACCCCTGTCGCTCCCATGGTGGGCAAGAAGCTCTGCTCCCCACGCCCCATGGTGGTCCCCATTCTGCGCGCCGGACTGGGCATGCTTGATGGCATGACCCGGCTGCTGCCAACCGCCGAGGTCGGATTCCTTGGTCTCAAGCGCGACGAGAACACTCTGGACATCATCACCTACGCCAACCGCCTGCCGGAGGACCTCTCCGGGCGTCAGTGTTTCCTGCTGGATCCCATGCTGGCCACCGGCGGCACCCTGATCGCCGCCACCAAATACCTTGCCGAGCGCGGCGCCAAGGACGTGACCTCCATCAACATTCTGGCCGCTCCCGAGGGCCTGAACCGCCTCAAGGAGGAGATGGACCCCTCCATCAACCTCAAGGTGGTGGTCTGCGCAGTCGATCAGAAGCTGAACGAGCACGCCTACATCGTGCCTGGCCTGGGCGATGCCGGCGACCGCCTTTACGGCGTCATCGACTGATCCAACGAACTGACGGGGCACGAACCCCATACCTGACAAGGACCCGAATCTGCACGATTCGGGTCCTTTTTTCAACGGTGTTCGATGGCCGTCCCGGCGGATGCTGTGCAAAATGGACTAGGCTTCCCTCCCCTACCCCGTCAGTGAGGATAGGTTCGCTATGAAGTCGTCGCTATAGAAACTGCCGGCTCTGCAATGCCATGGAGCTTAGCGAACCAGTCATCATGTCTGTAATCCTCCCGACCTCTATTCTCCCAACCGTCTATCCCTCGACTTCCACCCTCTCGCCCTCTGTCCTCTTGCCCACCTCTCGCACGAGAGTGCCTAATCGCTGATCGCCACCCTGGTTCTTCCCCTGGTCTGACCCTGAAAACACCCTGAGTGGGCCTTGCCTGGTGTTGCAATAAGAACAGCGGCATTCAAGGGCGAGAAAGGAGCACACCATGGAGGGCAAGTCCCTTTCCCTAGGTGGATCAATCACAGGAACCGGAGCCTCAGGACCGATGGGCGGGGGCGGCTCGCAAACCGCAGGTCGAACCAAGGCACGCACTCCTGGCCTGGGCTCCCTGGTGCAGTCCTTTCTGCATGAGCATCGGTCCTCCTACACGGTCATGGTTCTGGCAGTCATGGCCGCTTCAGTCCTTACCAGCGCCTGGGCCCAGGTAGCCATTGCCGCTCGGAAGGGCGACGGGATGCCAGATACACGCGCAATGAATTCCTACGACCGCGCTATGACCCTGTCCTTACAAGACGGCGCTGCACTGATATCCATAACGTACGCCTGCATATGCGGGTTCGTCTCCATCTTCCTGGTCATCACCTCCGTGGGGTTCCTAATCGAGCGCCGTCGTCGCGAGTATGCCATGATGCGGCTTTCCGGCGCCTCTCCCAGGACCGTGAGATTCATCTCTCTGCTGGAATTCATGATTCCGGTAGGTTTGGCCGCCCTCCTGGGCAGTTCGGCGGGATGCCTGCTGGTGCCCGCATTCGCCAAGTCCCTGATCAACTCAGGTCTTGAAGCACTGGAAATGACCGCGCATCCCCACCCCATGGGAATTATCTTCGCTTTCGCGGGGATACTCCTGGCAGGCCTCTTCGGAACCTGGTTCGCCGCCAGGAGGATTACCGCCATCTCTCCCATCGAGGCCCTGCAGGACTCCGAGAACAGATCAGGGACCAAGTCAATCGGCCCTCTTCGCCTGATAATCGCCCTGGCCGGCCTGGCTGGAGGACTGGCCATGGTCTATCACCGCTTCAAGGGCATGGACATTGAAATCCAGATCCTGGCCTCGACCGGCTGCCTGCTCGTCATCATCGGCGCCCTGGCTCCTGTCCTGGTTCCGGCCTGCGCCAACCTGATCGGCATCCCCTTCCAACTGGCCTTCCGAGGTGCCGGTCTTCTGGCACGGCAAAGGGCGCGGAAGGAAAACCGGAGCTCTACCGCCGTCGCAGTGCCGATCATACTGATGCTGGTCATCGTGACCGGAATAATAGCCCTAGTACGGTCCAGCTGGGCGCAAGAAGCCATAAGCCGGTATAAGCCGGTCGCTGCCGAAACCATGATCACTGCAGAGAGCAATGATCCAAGAGACCTGGATCGCCAGCTTCGGTCCACTGCAGACGTCGAATCCGCCGTCACCTATAGCGAGGGATCCTGGAAAACTGCAGACAAGGAAGATACCGGCGGCAATGGCGAACCCTCCGTCATGGCTATGCATGTCAACAAAGCAGGCAAGAGCGTCAATACCATTAGCCCAATCTTCATCGAGGGCTCCGCTGCGGATCTGGGGCCGGGCAAGATCGCCGTTATTGCCAGTGGCCGCGCTCAGGAGAAAAACCCCATCGGACGCAAGCTGACTCTGATCGACAGGTACGACAAAGGCCATACGCTGACCATCACCGCCGTAGTCGATATGACCCCGACAGGGCAGATGGGCCAATACCTGATGACGGATGCAGACCTGTTGCAGCTGGCGCCAGACAACAGCGGATCGACCACCCTGGCCAGGACCGCCCCTGAAATTCGCACAGACGATCTGATCAATAAGCTCAATGCTTCATGGGACAGGAAAGGCATCAAGGCCTGCACCAAGAAGGAGTACATTCGTTCCGAAATCCAAAGGTCCCAGGAGGTGCAGCGGGCCATGCCCCAGATGGTCAACGGGGCCATCGTCCTGACGGCCATCTTCCTGATTCAAGCATGCGCCATCGCAGTCAATGAGCGCCGCCAGGAGAACCGAAGGATGCAGGCTGCCGGTGTTTCACGTGGAACATTGGTCTGCTCCTCGATTTGGGAGTCAGTAATCGATGCTCTTTCGGCCACCCTGCTTTCAGCCCTGGCCATGGCGGGGGTGCTGGCCGTCATCTTCCATCAGTTGTCCGGCCAGATAGACATGAGCGTCGTGCCTCTCCCCTACGGCTACTTCCTGATCATGGCCCTCTGGGCCATAGGCCTGGCCGTTGCGGCCTCAGGCCTGTATAGCTGGTTCAGCTCTCGGGCAGATACGACTCGAAGATAATCCCATCAAAGTCCGGACTGGCCTCCTCCTGCGCATGCTCGGAGCGGACGGTCCAGGCGATGGGCGTTCCACCTAGGAACCGATAGAGACGCATGGGCAGTGAGTGCCCGCTTTGCCACTCGCAGGCCACGAAGTCCGGCCGCCCCAGCCAGTTGAAGAGGAGGGACCCGGCCATCCAGCGCAGGGCTGACGAGCGCGAATCTACCCGGCCATGGTAGGGGGCGACCAGTTGCCCCCTGGTGACGCCTGGGTGGTGAACCCGATACCAGGCAAGGGCCAGGACGTTGAAGGACTCAATTACATAGGGGCCCTGGTACCTGGACAGGAGGGCATCGGTCCGACGCATGAGCTCCCGATCCAAGCCCCTGTCCATCTTGATCTCGACGACCAAGGGCACCCGGCCATCCACCAGAGCGAGCACCTCGGACAGAAGAGGCACATGCTGCACCTCGGGATCGTTGAGGCCCCCGTCCCCGCCCTCCGTTTCGGGACCGCCATCGTGGTCGGCAGAGCCAGGAATTCCTTCCCCGGACTCAAGAGCCTGGGCAGGGCTTGGGCACAGGGGAATCCTCTGCAGCTGCTCATAGGTCAGGTCCGCCACTGCCCGGTTGACGCCAGCCACCCGCCGCAGGTCTCCATCGTGGATGACCACCACCTGGCCGTCCCGGCTGAGATGGACGTCCAACTCGATCCCGTAGCCGGCCCTGCAGGCCGCTTCGAAGGCAGCCAGAGAATTTTCAGGCGCCACTACCCGAGGGGACTTGGCTTGGGCCGAGGCGTGCCTGCCTGAGGGACGATCGGATTCAACCTTCAGGCAGTCATGGATACGATGCAGGTAGGCGGTCTGTCCAGGGTTGGGATTGGTCGTCTCCATCCCCGAGCCAGCGTCGTGCAGGCCCCTATGGGCGTAGGGATGCAAGGACAGACCGACGGGCTTTCTCCGGCCCGCAACCACTGAAAGACCAGGGGCCAGGGCCCAGCACCAGCCTCCCAAAACACCGAATCCCAGACCCAGTGCGACCTTGCCGGCCAATCGTGCTTTGGACCCCATCATCGCCTCCAGCCATCAGCTACTTCACTATCCACGCTAGCATCGCAGGAGGCTGGACGCGCTTTGCCGGCTTGACTTCAAGCTGCTTCAAGGCCTTATCCTTGAACAAGCAGATCATAGAGGCACGCCCTGCCTTTCAGCCAGCTCCGTCAAGCCATCTGCCAAGAAAGAAGCAAACACCATGCAGAATGATTCATCCACGTCGGTCCCATCCGTCAAACTCAACAACGGCGTCCTCATGCCCATGGAGGGCTTCGGCGTCTACCAAATCGCCGACCTGGACGAATGCCGCCGCTCAGTCCTGGATGCCCTGGAGACCGGGTACCGGGCCATCGATACGGCCCAGGCCTATGGAAACGAGCAGGCCGTCGGAGATGCCCTGGCCCAGAGCGGCCTCGACCGCAACCAGGTCTTCCTGACCACCAAGGTCTGGATCACGAACTACGGGTACGACAAGACCAAGGCCTCGGTCGAGGAGTCCTTGAAGAAGCTGGGCACTGACCACCTGGACCTGGTCCTCCTCCACCAGCCCTTCAACGACTACTACGCAGCCTGGCACGCCCTTGAAGACCTCTATGACCAGGGGGTCCTGCGGGCCATCGGCGTCTCGAACTTCTATGCCGACCGCTATGTGGACCTGGTCAAGTTCAATAGAATCGTCCCGGCTGTCAACCAGCTGGAGACCCACGTCTTCCACCAGCGTCCCCGGGAGCGCGCCTACATGGATAAGTACGGCACCCGGATCGAATCCTGGGGACCCTTCGCCGAAGGCCGCCAGGGGATGTTCACCAACCCGACCCTGACCGAGATCGGGCAGGCGCACGGCCGGACCGCAGCCCAGGTGGCCCTGCGCTTCCTGGTTCAGGACGGGGTCATCGTCATCCCCAAGACCACCCACCGAGAGCGCATGCGCGAGAACCTCGATATCTGGGACTTCCAGCTCAGCGACCAGGAGATGGACCGGCTGCGGGCCATGGACACCGGCAAATCCGCCTTCATGAACCACGAATCACCTGAAACCGTGGAGGACTTCGCCGGCTGATTCAGCATCAGACAGTTCTATATCCATATCTGTGCAGGATGGACGGGCTCTCAGTCTAGGCTTCGCCGTTGCGTCGCCGACGCTTGAGGGCCCGGTGCTTGATCAGGATGTCCAGGACTATCCAGACCGAAAGAATGAAAGCCACCACATAGCCCAGCATGCTGACCACCGGGATACCGAAGACCACCGGCTTGATGCGGGCGAAGTAGACGATTGAAGAGCCCACATAGAGGCCGACGACGATCAGGGCCATGGTCAGCCTGTTGACCATGTCGGACAGCTGCTGCAAGGGCTCCTCGGAGCCTACCAGCTGTACATTGGCCCGAAGCTGCCCCCGTGTCAGCATCTTGGTTGCGGTCTGGGACTCAGCCAGGGCGCCCAAAAGGCCATGCAGGGCCAGGTCACTCTGGATGCCAAGCTTCCGGGCCTCCTCCTTGAGGATGGATCCCGTGCCCATGCTATAGACGACATGATCGGTGATGATCTGCACGATATTTGCCTCGGGCAGGAACTCATCCAAGAGTCCTTCAAGGGTGACCAGGCACCGCGCCACCATGGTCACCGACCCCGGCACCTTGATGCCATGCCGGGCGGCCAGCTTCATCACGGCATTGACGTATTCGGCGATGTCCAGATCGGCCAGGTCCAGCTTGCCGAACCGCTGGACGACTGCATCCAGGTCGGCCAGGAGATAGGGGTAATCCTCGGCCCGGGCCTCTCCCGTGCCGGCGAAGCGGAGCAGCCCCTGGGCCAGGGCTGGTGAATCCTCACGGCCTACTGCAAAAATCATGTCCTTAAGGGCAGATTTGGTCACCTTGTCCAGGCGACCGACCATCCCCAGGTCGATCAGGACTATGCAGCCATCGCGGATGATGATGTTGCCGGGGTGAGGATCGGCGTGAAAGAAGCCCCGATCCATGATCTGGGTGGCATAGTTGTCGACCAGCTTGGTGCCGATCTCCTTCAGGTCATAGCCCTGGGCCACCAGCTGGGCAGGCCGTGAGAGGGATATCCCGTCGATGTACTCCATCACCACCACATGCCTGGTGCACAGTTCGGGATAGGGCTTCGGGCAGTCGATGTAGGCGTATGAGGCACAGAAATCCTTGAACTCCGCCAGATTCTCAGCCTCCTGCTGGAAATCGACTTCGGATTGGAAGGTCTCCCAGAGCTCCTCGACCACCCCGCGAATGTCAATCACCTGGGTGCTGCGGATGAACCGGGATGCCCACTTGACAATGCTGCGCATAATGTCAATGTCCTGGGCCATGGTCTCTTGAATCCCTGGACGCTGAACCTTGACGGCCACGTCCTCACCGCTGACCAGGCGGGCCCGGTGTACCTGTGCCAGGGAAGCCGACCCCAGCGGAACAGGGTCTATGGAGGAGAAGATCTGGTCGAGTGGACGGCCATACTCGGCGGCCAGGGTTCCGGTCACCACCGAATAAGGGATGGGATCCGCGTCGGCGCGCAGCTTGGAGAGCTCACGGCAGAAGGCCTCCGGCAGGATTTCCGAACGCATGGAGAGAATCTGGCCCACCTTGACGAAAGTGGGCCCGAGCGCCTCGAACATGCGGCGCATGGTGACCGGGGTCAGGCCGTGGATGATGTCGAACCGGTTGGCGATGCGGATCATCTCGGCCAGTCGGCGAGCCCTGCCACGCCTGTGACGAATCCTTCCCGCTGCCCCCTGCTGCTCTCCCGTGCCGACCCCGAAGAGGCCAATGGTCTGTACCGGGGCATCATGTCCGTTCATGGCATCCATACTCACCACTCACCTGCGTCCTTTATCCGCATGACCGACCAGCGGCAGACATTCCGACGCAGACGACCGACGCTGACAGTAATCGACTGCTTTCAGCCCTGCTGACCTGCGATGGGATCATTGGAAGTGATGGGGATGGACCCGGACCGACGATTCGGCATTGGCGCCAGGGGCTCATGGTCGGGACGGCGGGGAGCAGGAGCAACATGAGTCGCAGGCCTGGGCGCTCCGGCAGCTGGGGCCGGAGCAGCAGGTGTACTGTCAGCAGGAGCAGGTGCAGGTGCTGGAGCGGGACGGTTTTGCTTGTTGCGCTTGAGCTCAGTATTGAGAATCTTCCCCTGCTCGACCGTCAGCTCGCCCTTCTTGACCAGGTTGTCAATGACCTCCTGGCCCTTCTCCACGCCTGTGGCCAGCGCTCCGATGCCAGCCAGAAGTACCTTGTGCAATCCATCACCGATATGCAAATCCGACATGATATGCCTCCCAGCATTCATACGCCCTTGAAGTACCGGGCCCTTTAGACCGCCAAGAGACGAGCGGCCGTCTCTCTTTACAGTCTAGCTGGTTATCATTGACCAATCCGATTCGACACCGTGGCAAGAGGAACCGCAACGCCTTTCCCCTGGCATTACCCTACGAGCGCTCATCAAAATCTGTGCAGGACCCGCAGACGGAACCGCAGGTTCCTCTTCATCTGGGCCTGGAGGCAGCGATACTGCTGGCCTGATCAGCCAGGGAATCCAGACGCTCCAGTTCGCTCCGGCTCTTCTCGTCCATGGCAGTCTTCATCTGGGCGAAGGTGCCCTGGCCGTACCGTCTGTCGGCTGCACCCTCGATGAGGAAATCCGTAATGGCCGGGTTCTTCGGCAGCAGCGACCCATGCATGTAGGTGCCGATGACCTTCTTCCATCGGGCACCCTCGGTGTGGTCCCTGCCGTTGTTGCCGCGGCCTTCCTCGGTCACCATGCCCAGTGGATGGGCCCCCTCCCCCAGGTAGGTCAGACCAGAGTGGTTCTCATACCCGACCACCCTGCCGAAGTCCTCTGCCTGCTCCACCAGGTTGCCAATCATCCGCTCGGACTTGGCAATGGTATGCACGTCAAGGATGCCGACCCCCTCCAGGCGCTCATGGTCTGAGGTCTCAAAATAATGGCCGAAAAGCTGATAGAGTCCGCAGATCATCAGCATCGGCACATCCTGGTCGGCCAGATCGCGCAGAAGCCCGCCCCGCCCACGCAGGTCGTCGATGATTCGTTCCTGGCCATGGTCCTGACCGCCGCCGCCCAAAATCATATCGATCCGCTCCGGCCAGGCATCGCCGGGATCGTAATAGCGGACCATGGGGCGGAACCCATACAGCTCAGCCCTGCGGGTCACGCTGAGAATGTTGCCCGAATCCCCATAGATGTTCATGTCACGATGGTAGAGGGAGAGGATTTGCAGCGGCGGATGGTCTCCCAGGGCCTCGACCTTGGCCCTATCCTGAGTCTGCGGCATTCCTGCGCTCCTTCCGGTTCGCTCGCTCATGCGCCCACCCCGGCATCGTCAACGCTAGTGATCCTGCCGAGGGCTGACCGAAGCCGGAGCATGGAGGTGTAAGTGCAGTAGATTCGCTTGGGCCGCCCTGGGTGCACCTCAAGGAAGGCCGTCAGCGCCCGATCCAGGTCGCTCTCGATCGCATCCGTGGGCACCTGGTCATAGGCCAGACGCAGGGCCATGTCATAGGCCCGGGTGCCGGAAACCATGGCCACGCCGGTATCCCTGAGCGAGGTGAAGTCCACATCCCAGAGCCAGCTCATGTCACGCCCGTCCGCATACTCGTCCCGGATGGCGATCATGGTGTCCTGGCCGGCAGGGTCGAAGGAGGACAGTGCCAGTCGGAAGCCCATGGGGTTCTTGACAAGGACCAGCTCAACCGGCGCGCCCTGATAAGTGATGACCTCCCCGCGGCCGAAGGCGGGCGTCACCTTGGACAGGGCATCCATGAGCGCTGCATTATCAGGTTCCCTGTCCTCCAGAACGACTCTCACCAGCGCCAAAGCAGCAGCCGCATTGTAGAGGTTATAGACACCTTCAAGACGCAGGTCGGTCTCCAGGATCCGACCGTCCAGGCGAAAGGCAGCCCTATGATCCATGACCCGTTCCAGGGTCACCTCGGCTGGCAGCCGGTGACCATGGCGGACCGGACGGGGAGCGCTGTCCGCACGGGCTCCATCAGCATCCCGATCCGAGGCATGCATATCGTCATCGGTGGGGAAATACCTCAGCAGATCGTCCGACAGACCGAAGTAGGCCACACCGGTCTGGGCCGGCGTCTGGGCGGCCAGGCTTGCGACGCGCGGATCCTCCCGGTTGAGGACCACCGTGCCCGTGGTGGCCTGGGCCACCTGACCCAGCAGCCGGGCTGTAGTGTCGATTTCCCCAAACCGGTCCAGCTGGTCACGCATGACATTGAGCAGGAGGGCATAGCGGGGCTTGACCTGTCGCACAAAGTGGACCGCATAGGCCTCGTCCAGCTCCAGCACGGCAATGTCGGCATGCAGACGCCCGGAGAGCCCCAGTGTAGAGACCAAGGCCGAGACCACGCCCCGGGTGAAGTTGGATCCGGTCGGATTGGTGAAGACCTTGAGGCCCAGGGACTCCAACATGGAGGCCACCATCCTGGTGGTGGTGGTCTTGCCATTGGTCCCCGAGACCAGAACCACACCACGGGGCAGCCCCGACAGGGTCCTGGCCAGGAAGCCCGGGTCGATCCGCTCCACCACCTTGCCAGGCAGGGCCGAACCGCCATGATGGGATAGCCGCGAAACGAAGCGCACCGCCTTACCGACCAGAAGGGCCAGGAGCGAACGCCAAGGCCGACGGGGACGATCAGGCTGATCGGCAGGCTGCGCCTTGGAAGTCGTGGACCGCATGATCAGACCCCTCCCTGCTGGTAGTCCTGGGGCATGTCCTTGAACTTGGACTTCTCGCCCAGGAAGGCCAGCTTAAAGGTGTCGGTGGGGCCGTTGCGGTGCTTGGCCAGGATGATGTCGGCCTCGCCCGGACGGTCCTCCTTGTCGTAGAAGTCCGGTCGGTGGACCAGGAAGACCACGTCGGCATCCTGCTCGATGGAACCGGACTCGCGCAGGTCGGAGAGCATGGGCTTCTTGTCGTTGCGCATCTCAGGACCACGGTTGAGCTGGCTCAGCGCCACCACCGGAACCTCCAGCTCCTTGGCCAACAGCTTCAGTGCGCGCGAGAAGTCGGAGACCTCCTGCTGGCGGGATTCGACCCGCTTGCCCGAGGTCATCAGCTGCAGGTAGTCGATGACCACCAGCTTCAGATCGTTGGTCTGCTTGAGCCGGCGGCACTTGGCGCGGATCTCCATCAGGCTCATGTTGGGCGAATCGTCCAGGAAGAGCGGGGCGTCCTGGAGTCTGCTCCAGAAGGTGTTCAGGGTGTTCCAGCGCTCAGGGGTGATGTCGTCCGCCCGGCGCAGGGCCACCAGAGGAATGTCGGTCTCGGCCGAGATGATGCGCTGGGCCAGCTCGGTCTTGCTCATCTCCAGGGAGAAGACCACTGTGGTCATGTTGTTGTGGAGGGCTGCGGCGCGGGCGAAGTCGATGCCCAGGGTGGACTTGCCCATGGCCGGGCGGCCTGCCACCACAATCATCTGCCCGGGCTGCAGGCCCTGAGTCACGTCGTCGATGCTCTTGAAGCCGGTGGGCACGCCCCGCTCCATGTCGCCGTTCTGCAGCTTGTCCAGCTGATCCAGGGTGTCATGGACGACTGGACCGATGGCCTCGTAATCCTGGCGGACCCTGCCCACGCTCATCTCGTAGACCTCGGCCTGGGCCAGGTTGACGATGTCCTCGGCCTGGGAGCCCTCGGCCGAATAGCCCAGCTGGGCGATCTTGGTGCCGGCCGCAATCACATTGCGCAGGATGGCCCGCTGGTGGACGATTTCGGCATAGTAGGTGGCGTTGGCGGCAGTCGGAACCGAGGCCACCAGGGAGTGCAGATAGTCGGTGCCCCCCACCTTCTCCAGGTCGCCGGACTTGAGCAGCTCGTTGGCCACCAGGACCGCGTCCACCGGCTGGGAGGCCGAAAAGAGGGTGACGATGGCCTCGTAGATGGTCTGGTGCTTGGGCTGGTAGAAGTCGGATATCTCGATCATCTGGCTGACCTCGCCGATGGCATCCTTGCTCATGAGCATGCCGCCCAGCACGGCCATCTCCGCATCGTCGTCATGCGGGGGCACCCGGTCGAAAAGCATGTCGCGGCCGGTCTGGACATGATCGGTGGGACGCTGTTCGGGATGGGTGTAGTCGGTATAGTCGTCGGAAGCCATAGCCACGATTCTACGAAGAGGACCATCCTTGAAAGCCCTGAGAAACGGATTTCACCCAAGGCATTCACTAGGACGCGCCGACCGTACTGGACGGGGTACAAGGCTGCTCATGCATGTGTACAGAAAAATAAGTTATCCACATTCAAGGCGTGTCCTAGAGGACATGTGTGCAACTTATCCACCTCATGGGTATAACTCTGTGCAAAACTTGGGGACAGCCTGCCACATCATCAATCCGGCTTGCACTCAAGGCTGTTTGGTGATACGGCATCCACGACAGGGCGTCCACGGACTGGCTTTCCTGGATTGTGTCTTCAGTCCAGAGCATTAGCATGGCGTCCATGCGCAGCCACAGGAACATCCCCGAAACCAAGACCGGATCAATCACGCCGGAAGAACGGCGGGCGACCTACCGGACCATCGCTGGACTGGCCATACCCACCTTCGGCCAGCTGATCGCCTCCCCGCTCTTCGTCATGATCGACACCGCCATCGTGGGCCACATCAGCGACTCGGCCCTGGCCGGGCTCTCCATCGGATCCACTGTGGTGCTGACCACCGTGGGGCTCTGCATCTTCCTGGCCTACGGGACCACCTCCCAGGTGGCCCGACTCATGGGTGCAGGCCGCCGTAGGGAGGGCATGCAGGCCGGCGTGGACGGCATGTGGCTGGCCTTCGTCATCGGCCTGGTCGTCTGCGCCCTGCTCCTGGCTCTGAGCCGGCCCATCTGCAGCCTGATGGGAGCCCGCGGGCCGGTCCTGCAGGCAGCGCAGACCTACCTGAATGCCCTGGTCTTCGGTCTTCCGGCCATGCTTATGGTCTATGCGGCCAACGGCATCTTCCGGGGACTGCAAAAGGTAAAGATCACCCTGGTGGCCGCTGTATCAGGCGCCATCCTCAACACCGCCTTGGAGGTCCTTCTGGTCTTCGGCCTGCACATGGACATTCTGGGCTCCGGCCTGGCCACCCTGATCGCCGAGTGGGCCATGGGGCTCTTCCTGACCATCCCCGCCCTGGTCTGGGCCCGTCGGGAAGGCGCCCAACTGCGGCCTCGGCTCTCAGGCATGGCGGCCAGCATGGGCGACGGTTTCCCGCTCTTCCTGCGGACCCTGGCCCTGCGGGTCTGCCTCTTCATGACCGTGGTGGCTGCAGCCCACCTGGGCGAGCAGGTATTGGCTGCCTACCAGGGGGTCAACTCGGCCTGGAACTTCGGACTGAACATGTTGGATGCCGTGGGCATCGCCGGTCAGTCACTGGTAGCCACCGAGCTAGGTGCCGGACAGCGGTCACGGGCACGGGTCATGACCGATCTGTCAGCCAAGGCCGGCATGGCCATGGGAGTGCTGGTCGGACTGGTCATGATCGCTCTGGGCCTCTTCGCCGCTCCACTGTTTAGTCCAACGCCAGCCATCAGGTCGCTGATCACCGTAGGGATGATCGTCCAAGGGGTCTTCATGCCCGTCGCCGGATGGATGTGGGCACTGGACGGGATTCTGATCGGGGCCGGGGACTATCGCTACCTGGCAGCCACCTGCTCCCTGACGGCTGTGATCTATGTGATCGGACTGCTGGGCATGACGACTCTGGCCATGAACTGGACACCCACCTGGCGGATAGCCATGCTCTGGGCCGTCCTCAATGTCCTCTTCATCGGCGTCAGAGCCATCTGCAATGGCTTGAGAACACGCACCGATGTCTGGATGGGGACAATCGACCAGACCAGCCAAGCCTGAAGAGCCATAGAAAAAGCAGAACCCCACCGCCGGACCATGAAATAAGCCACAGCGGCGGGATCCTGCGAAACTGGTCAGTAGGAAGACGACCATAGGGACGGCAACATGCGGCTGCCTCAGATGGCGTCTACGCCTGTCTCCCCAGTACGAACCCTGATAACCGAGTCCAGGGTCTGCACCCAGACCTTGCCGTCACCCACGGTGTTGGTGGCAGCGGCCTGGACGATGGTGTCGACCAACTCGTCGACCCGTTGATCCTCGGTCAGCACCTCCAGGCGCACCTTGGGAACCAGATCCACCTTGACAGTGCTGCCCCGGTAGACCTCCTTATGGCCGCCTTGCCGACCATAGCCCTGGGCTGACGAGACGGTCATGCCGTGCACGCCGACCTCACTCAGGGCCTGTTTAATCTGATCCAGCCGCCCAGGCTGAATGATGGCGGTAATGAGTTTCATGCTGCCTTCCTTTCTGATCAGTTCAGAATGGACCCGAAGTCGTAGGCGCTCTCACCCTGATCGCTCTGATCGACGCCGATGACCTCCTGATCCTTGCTGACCCGCCAACCAATGGTCTTCTCCAGTGCAAAGGCGATTACACCAGTGACTACCGCTGCGTAGATGATCGCAATCACCGCGACCAGGAACTGAACCAGCAGCTGCCGGAAATTGCCGCCGGCCAGGAAGCCCGTGCCGGTACCAAAGAAGCCTATCAGCACAGTGCCCAAGAAACCACCCACACCGTGGATGCCTACCACATCCAAGGAGTCGTCATAGGCGAAACGGAACTTGAGCCCGCAGGCCAGGCAGCAGACGAAACCAGCCAAGAGGCCGATGACCATGGCCCAGAGCGGGGAAACCACGTCAGCTGCCGGAGTGATGGCCACCAGACCGGCGACCATGCCGGATGCGGCACCCATGGCGGTGTAGTGCCCGCTGCGAATCCGTTCAGTAAAGAGCCAGCCCAAGGTGGCGCCGCTGGCAGCTATGGTCGTGGAAACCCAGGCATATCCAGCCGTGCCGTTGGCGGCGAAGGCAGACCCGGCATTGAAGCCGAACCAGCCGAACCAGAGCAGGAAGGCACCCAGCATGACCATGGGCACATTGTGGGGGCGTATTGACTCCTTGGGGAAGCCGATTCGCCTGCCGATGATGAGCACAATGACCAGGGCTGCCACTGCAGCGTTGATGTGAATGACCGTACCGCCTGCGAAGTCGTGCGCCTGAGCTCCGATGGCGTTGGAGATGGGTCCATCGGCAGCCAAAAGCCCGTGATTCCAGACCATGTGGGCCATGGGCGCGTAATCCAAGGTGATCCAGAGGGCCACGAAGATCATCCAGGTGCTGATCTTGACTCGCTCTGCCAGGGCTCCCGAGATCAGAGCCACGCAGATCATGGCGAAGGCGGCCTGGAAGGCGATGTCTATCGTATGCGGGTAGGCAGCGTTTGCAGAATCAAGCGAGGTGAAGACCCCATCCTTGGCCGTGACCGTATCCTTGAGCAGGAAACCGGTGATAGGGTCGCCGAAGACACCTCCGATATCCTTGCCTGCAAAGGAAATCGACCATCCCCAGAGGGTCCAAATGAACCCGGTCACAGCAATGGCCAGCGTGGACATCATCATCATGTTGAGCACAGCCTTGGCTCGGACCATACCCCCATAGAAGAAAGCCACTGCTGGAGTCATCAGGAAAACCAAGGATGCCGCTATCAGCATCCAGGCAGCATTTCCAGAATCCATGCCTACACCTCTCTTTTCCCCATCCGGGCGAGCAATCCCCGATAAAGGGGGCTCCCCTCCGGACAGCCTACGTCAGATTCTCTTCCACTTCCCGATTCATCAAACAGGAAGAGGATGACGGTCAGGTCACCGTCGCATTACCTCCGGGTGACTATTGGATGACCACCTTATGACCAACGGACCGGACTACTCGTCTCCCAGAATGCCGTCGACAAAGGACTCGGGGTCGAAAACGGCCAGATCGTCAGGGCCCTCACCCAGCCCGACCAGCTTGACTGGCACACCCAGCTCCCGCTGGACAGATATGACAATGCCACCCTTGGCCGAGCCGTCCAGTTTGGTCAGGACAATGCCCGTGACCCCGATGGCCTGGGCGAAGACCTGGGCCTGGATCATCCCGTTCTGCCCGGTGGTGGCATCCAAAACCAGCAGGACCTCGTCCACGGGCAGGTTCTTCTCGATCACCCGCCGGATCTTGCCCAGTTGGTCCATCAGATTGGCCTTGTTCTGTAGACGGCCGGCCGTATCCACAATGAGAACATCTGCCTGATCATTTTTGGCTCGTTCGGCGGCTTCGAAGGCCACGGAGGCAGGGTCAGCACCGTCACGGTCGCTGCGGACCACGGGCACACCCACCTTGCCGCCCCAGGTTTCCAGCTGGTCAGCGGCGGCGGCGCGGAAGGTATCGGCGGCACCCATGACCACTGACTTGCCATCGGCCACGAAAAGCCTGGCCAGCTTGCCCGCCGTGGTGGTCTTGCCGGTGCCGTTGACGCCCACCATAATAATGACCGACGGCCTGTTGGCCTGGGGTCGGGCAGCCACAAGAGTTCGGTCCATATTGGGATCGACCAGATCGATCAGGCGCTGACGAAGGCCACGACGCACTGCTGCGGGGTCCTTCTGCCCGGTAATCCGGGCATCGTCACGCAATTGCTTCACCAGCTGTTCGCTGGCCTCGGCACCCACATCCGCCATGAGCAGGGTGTCTTCCACATCCTCCCAGTCGGACTCGCTCAGATGATCCTTGGTCAGAATGGCAAAGAGGGCCTTGCCGAAGGGGTTGGGACTCTTGGCCAGTCTGGCCTTGAGCCTGGTCATACGGGATGCGGATGCCTCCGGGTGAGCCAGCTCCTCCTGTGCCGACAGTGCTTCCTGGTCGGCCGAGGACGATTGACTGGATGCCTCTGAAGCGACTGAGCCTGCTGAACCTTTAGGCGCGCCCGGATTGGAGGATGCATCCGATGCAGACGAGGCAGATTGGATTGCCTGGCCATCCGACGAAGATTTTCGGGAAGCGCCAGGTCGGCTTTCAGCTTGACTCTTTGCCGCAGAAGCCGCCGATTTCGGGGACAAAGAGGATCTACCGTCACCAGGCTCTTCCGCCCTGCCAGAGCGCGCGGAATCCCCCTGGAACCGGCGTTTGCGGACCGCCACCAGGATGCCGACCACCGCCAGCACCAGGACGATCAACACCGCGATAAGAATAAGGATCTGCTGTGTTGTCATAGGTACCAGCCTAAAGGCGAAAAGGGACACGAACGGTCATCAAGAGCGGTCACTTTCCGCTCGGATGACTCTTTCCCATCTGTGAACCGTTCTTGACTGCAGGCATGATGTCGGAGGTGGTGGGCTGAGGCTCCCACCGCTGCGGACGCGAAGGCTCAGGGCTGGATGATCGCAGGGTGGAGTTCCTGGGGGTTGGAGGCCCAGAGGCCGCGGAAGCCGACTGCATGGCATTATTCTTCTGTCTCGGATTGACCGATGATGAAGAATCGCTGCTTGGTGGCGGAGGCACATTGATCTCGTCTGTGGAATCGGAGGCCAGCATACCCCGAACCTCCACCACGGAGGATGCATTGACATAGACCGGATAGGGATGTGCGCGGTCTTCAGCGGTTGGCGCATCCTCGCCCGAACCAGGGGCGAAAGACAGGTGCCCTCCTGCTATACGTGGCAGTTTATTCTCTCGTTCCTGCTGACGGCGGGCGGCCCGACGTACACGCTCATCCAGAGACTGGGAGAAGGCACGGTCCTGGGACTCACCAAGCGCCAAGCGCATGACAAATACGATGAATGCCGCAACCACCAGCACCCATACCAGGACAATCAGCCAGACCATACCTGCCATTCTCTCAGAAGAACCCCTCAGACGCGCTAAGACACGAGGAATCTATCGGTCTCTTTCACACTGGCAGGTCAGCAGATGCTCAGGACCCCTCTTACACCCAAGGCAGTCGCAGGCAAGTAGGAAGACTATTGCAGGAATTACGCTCAGCAAGGTCCGCAACTACCATTCGAGAAATCTCCTGCAATGGCGACAAAAGATGCATAGCCATCAAAAGTATCATTTCCAGCGAAATCCGTAGATGGAAACAAGCCCTGAGGCAATGCAGCCCACGGTCAGGTAGAGGATCCCGAGCCAGGCATGAGGCCAGGTGCCCGATCCGATCAGCATCATCGATAAGGCCTCCCGCATGTGATATAGGGGCGTATACGGGGCAATGGTCTGCACCCAGGACGGTAGCATATTGAGCGGCATCATAGCTCCGCCGATGAAGCCAAGGGGCAGAATAATGATGTTCGCAAGGATGGATACCCCTGCGATGGAGTAAATTATCACGGCGATAATGACACCCAGGAAAAAGAACAAAAGATAGCCAAGAACGAGGGGAAGCAATCCCGACAAAAATGTCGGTTTCAGCCTCATTCCCATGATCATTCCCAAGATGACAAGCACTACAGCCTGCGCCAGGAGGACGACGATACCCACAACAGCCTGGGAGAGGATAATCACATTCCAGGATAGAGGAAAATTGCGAACCGTCTGAAGCATGCCATTCTCACGCCAGAGAGCAAGGTGCGAAGCACCTGCAAAAATACCCACATAGGCCGCGCCAAATGCAATGACATTGGCGCTGATTTGACTGGCAATATCAACTCCAGGAACGTAGCTCTTAAAAGACAGGACCAGCGCCAATAACAGAGCTATCGGAAAGAGAAAGGTAAAAACCAGGGTGGACCAGTCACGAATATCGTAGTGGAACATCAATTTGAATAGAGTTTTGAAGCTGCTCATTTGACGTTCTCCTTTTCGAGAAGGCGAAGGTAGACATCCTCCAGACGCCCATCCTTGACTTGCGCCTGGCTTGTATTGATCCCTGAATCAACCAATTTTGCGAAAGTAACTCCGGTATCCCGGGTGCGTACTGTTAGACCATCGGGCGTGACCTTTACATAGTCGTCCCCCACGAGATGGGCTACTTGATCAGCGTGATCCAAGGCATTTGGAAGAAGAATGGTCGATTCCATCTCTGCTTGTGCAATAAGCTTGCTGGGACTGGCTGTTACGAGAATATGCTTATCCGCCAAGATCGAGACCACGTTGCACAACCGCTCCGCCTCGTCCAGATGGTGCGTTGTATAAAGAACCGTGGCGGCCAATTGCTGACTGGATTTGAGCAGGCTCACAAGGTCATGGCGTGACTCAGGATCGAGGGCAGCAGTGGGTTCGTCCAAAAAGAGCAGCCGAGGATGGTGGACGACAGCCGTGGCGATGGCCAGTCTCTGCTGTTCGCCGCCGGACAATGATTCAACCTTGTTGGATGCCACATGATCCAGTTTCAATGCATCAATAAGATCGTCCACACGCGACCGGGGCACCTGGTAGATATCGGCCACTGCAGTAAGGTGCTCAAGGAGCGTCGTTTTGGGGAAGAAGGACGACTTTTGAGGCTGGATGCCTATTTGGCGCAGCAGGGCCGGGTTGCGTGGATAGGGCGTCTTGCCCAGAACAGAGACCGTTCCCTCAACCGGTTTTTGCAGTCCTTCCAAGACGGTGAACAAGGTTGTCTTTCCAGCGCCATTTGGCCCGATGACCCCATGGAAGGCCCCTTCTTCAACCTCCAATGAAAGATGAGAGAGAATCGTTTTGTTCTTTATTCGAACAGTAAGGTTCGATACGCTTACTTCGATATTGCCCATTCCAGAGCCTTTCAGCGTCAATACTGATGTGGTAAAGCGCGGGTTGTGTCGTCTATTGCTGCTTGTCTATTCATGACTATTTCAATTTGCTGAGTCTGCGCAGGTGGAGGAAAGAATCAGTCCAAATTCCGGCCCAGCATAGTATGGTGATTTTGGCTCCGATGGTCTTTTCCATGAGACCATCTGCTTCAACTACGATAGCTTATTAATCCATATTCTTTCCTCACCCATGAGCCCAGAATTTCAGGCATTTTCTAATAAAATACAAGCTGGATCAGACATAAAACCGCCACCGTCCCACAAATTATGGCATCCAAGAGCACGTACTGGCAAACACTGATTCCACTACTGGTTTACCTGCAGCTGGAACAGCATATTCCCATTTATCAAGCGGGCCGCCAAGGGGCGGACGGGTACATCTACTTTGTTCCCAATCGGCACTTTGGTAAGAGAAGCCATACCAGTATCAGCAAAAGCGGATATTGAGAAAAGTGCGATGCTTGTTCCCCCGGCTCATGCTCACCAGTGGGGAGGTTGACCGCCGACAACAGTAGACCGCGCGAACGAACAGCGACGGCGATGATGCGAAACTCTGCAAGTTATCAACGGAACCCACTATTTCGCCCTTTTCGCGTATTGGCTATCTCGAATGATGCTGGCCTTCACCGTTTCGCCGCCAGTCTCTTACCTTCATGAAGACAATCATCATTAGCCAAACTGCTGGGTATGTGCATGAACCCCAGAACTGTGAACCGGTGGCAAACGATATAACATGGGCGAGAATTAATGCCAGGGCAAAAAACCTGACAGCAATGACTTGCGGCTTATCGGATGGTTTCTGTGTCGAAGCTGTTTGTCTCATGGCGGTTCCTTTGCCGTCGTATATAATGCACGGAATGTGCATAAAAACAAAATATACACTAACCGGCATTCGCTCAAAATAAGCTTAAAATAAGTTCGCGTTCTGGATGCGCATATACGTCATAGCCGGAGAAAATCATTGCAGAGAGCCTAGCCAGGAAGCAATTACATGAAAGCTGCTTTTGCATCCAAGATTGCGTTTACCGATCTGTTCGTTTCGAAGACAAATCAATCCAATACCGTTCTACTGGCTGACCAGATCTGCTGGGGAGCACATTCTCCAGTTGCCCGCCACGCGAAAGGATGGTCCGGCGGCTGGCCAGATTCGACGGGGAACAAGTAATCAGGACCCTACTCATGCCCAGAGTGGCAGCTTGTCGAAGACATTCATCCAGCATCAGCCCGGCATAGCCCAGCCGGCGACAATCCGGGCGGACCGAATAGCCGATGTTGCCGCCAGTGCGCAGAAGCGCCTGCGTAAGCTGCAACCTCAGCTGAATCATCCCCACCAGTTTGCCGCTGGGGTCCATGGCGGCGAACTGCAGGGCGGGCACAAACCCCGGCGGCAGATCATCGCCGCGCGCCTGATGAGCCACCTCAGGCAGGCCTGACCGACGAACCTCATCCAGGCTGTGACAGTTCTCCAAAGGGCCGAGCCCAGCCGCTTCATCCTCAGTTCGAGCACGACAGACCTGCAGATATTCCCAAACCGCTTCGGCACCCACTGCTCCCGGCCGGTCCAGCCTCACCAGACGGATTCCCATGGTCCACCTCTTCTGCCGAGTACTTGGCCACCCCTTTGTGCTTCAGCTTACCTGAGCAGCATTCAACGGAACTCGAGTTTCCAAAGAAGACAAGCGCCACAGGAACATCGCGCACATGGGTGAGTAGTCGGAACTCAATACAGCAAGAATCACAATGTTCAACAAGGTTCTTCCAAACTTAAGTTCTGTTCTTCAGTTCCCAGCTTCAGCTTCATCAGGTCAACGAAAGCGTAGCTCTGGAATCTATTGTTCTTTCTGCTTTTCTCCTCGCGATGCCCTGAACAACTGATCAGGGATCGTCAGTCAGACATTCCGGCCTGAAACCATGTGATGACGATTTGTGTACGGTCTCGCAGGCCGGTCTTGTCGAGTATGCGACTTACGTAGCGCCGGATGGAGGTGATTTCGAGAGTGAGACGCTGGGCTATTTCCTGATTGGACAGCCCCTGAGCGATGAGCCCGGCTATCTCGTACTCCCTGGGGGTCAACTTATCCAGCTGCTGCCGGGCCTGCGGGTCACTGACCTTATGCCGCGCATATGCTCTGTCACGGTTGATGAGCTCTGCTGTGATACGGGGGGTGAGCACTGCGTCACCATCAGCCACTGCGCGAATGGCTCGATGCAGGTCTCTGGTGGATACGTCCTTGAGAAGAAATCCATAAGCTCCTGCGTGCAGACCGGTGAAGGCGTAATCGTCTTCGTCATAGGTGGTCAGGATCAGCGTGCGAATGTCGGGGAACTCCTTGGCAATGACCGCAGTGGCACTGATGCCGTCCATCACCGGCATGCGAACGTCCATGAGGATCACCCGAGGAAGTGGCTGCGCGGCTGCTTTCATCTCTCGAAGCATGGTCACTGCCTCCTGACCGTTGGAGGCTTGTCTGACGACCTGTAAATCGTGGTCGGCCTCGATCATGCGCACCAACCCCTTGCGGAGGAGCGCAAGGTCGTCGACCAGCATCAGGTCAATCATGGGCATTGCCCTCTTTCTCGCTGGCGCCAGGCAGAATGGCTTCTACAGTCCACCCCCCGTTCTCGCTCGGCCCGCAACTCAGACTCCCTCCCATCAGTCGGCATTGCTCGCCAATCTGCTTTAGGCCCACTCCTGGATGGTCATGAATGGCCGGTTTCCAATCGCCCGAGGCTTGTCGATGTGCATTCCCATGCCCATCGTCGCGGATGCTGATTCGGAGGGTGCCGCCCTGCTCATAGTCGCGGGAGATGACGATGGCGCTCGGGTCTAAAGCGTGCCGGAGCGTGTTGGTGATTGCCTCCCTGCTGATGATGAAGCAGAGGTTGTCCTGTCTGCGATCCTGCCGCCGATGCCCTGTTTCGGTAGACACGACAGCCAGACCAGCCGCGCGGGCATGGGCGATCACGGTGTCGAGTTCATCGAGCGTGTGCAGCCTGGAACCATAGCTGCGCCCATCATCATCGGACTCTTCAGGTAGCGCCTCATGCTCTTGGACAAGGGTACGGACGGCTTGTCGGGTGTCGGCCAACCCATCCCTGGCCACCTGATTGATGTCCTTAAGCACCTCTTGCAGCTCCTCTACTTCAACCGAGTCAGCGAATCCCTGGGTCAGGGCAATGATTGTGGTGAGATCATGGCCCACGCTATCGTGCAACTCCCCTGCCACCTGGGCACGTGATACAGCCTGATCCCTTTGCCTGGCAAGCATCTCAGAGCGGATGCGCTCCCGCTCCTCACGCTGCTGCGTCTCGCGTCGAATCCGGTAGGATCTGACGGCTACGGCAGCGGCTACGACAGCCATGATGACAGCCATCCTGGCCGACCATTCCAGAAAGAGCATGTGCCCGGCATGCATGCTGAAGGTGACCGGACTGACGGCCGCGACTGCCTCACCCACGCCTGCCGCACTCTTGGGTACCGGTGATAGGCAGACGCAGAAATAAAGAGCGCCTACCAAGGGTATCAGGAAGCTATCGTCCGAGGTGGCAAATGACAGACCGACGTACGTCAGAGTCTCCATGGTCGTGATGAGCAGGGGAAGCTGCCTGCTCCAGTACAGCAGGCAGGAGCACAGGAATCCGATCAGACCGATGGCCGTCTTCCAAACGGGCAAAGGAATGTTCTCGGCCCAGGCTGGAGGAAACGTAGGGGCACTGACATAGAGAATCGTATACACCAGGCTCAGCAGAGGCGCGGCAAATCTGGTCAAGCGTTGATTGCTCAACAGCTCGAATAGGTAGGTTGCCATGCCCTTCATCGCGCCCCCTCACGCCGCATGCCGAGGATGCCCAGGTTCATTCGCCAGTGTACTGTGCTATCACACCGGCAGGGGAGCGACTTGCTGATTTGCGCACCGTGACCCATGAAGCCAACGATGCCGCCGAAGACAGAAGCAGGTAGACCTGCACCCAGTGAGCCCAAGGTATACCGATGCTGGCAGCGCCGAAGACCTTGCGAAATCCGGCAGCGTAGGCCATGACCGGCAGGAGGCTGGAGGTGAAGGATATCAGTACGGCGGTGGTTGCCATGATGAACCCTTCAAGGGCGGACATGATTTCAAGTTGATTCGGGTCTGCGCCAGCGATCGAGATGAGGGACAGATCCAGGCTTCGACCATGGGCTGAGATCAGGTATCCTGCGCATACTCCAGCCAGCGTGACGACCAGTGCGGGGCCCAGGAGCGTAATGAGCATGGAGAAATCAGAGCTGCTGACATCCAGGTTGGGAGGCAGCAGATGACTGGAATCGGCGCTGGTCTGGTAGAAGGAATCGGTCATCATCAGCAATGAAACCCCCACGACCAGCGGTAGGACCGTGGAGCTGAGACTACGCATGCGGGCGCTGGCTTGCCGGCAAGCGATCAGCCATGAGGGGCTGTGAAGAGCGACGAGCCTGGTCCAGCCGCTGGTGACCGCACCCAGCAGGGAGGGACCCGCCAAACAGATTGCGGCCAGCAGGAGCATGAAGCCGAAAGTGCTTCCCATGGCGATAGGCAGGATGGGCGCCGCGGTGTGCAAACGGACCAGTTGCTCACCAGGAATGGTCCGCGCTTGCATAATCGGCATCAGCATGGCTGTTGATGCCTCCAGCAAACACAAGACAGCGGCGATACGACGAGCCAAGCCCGCTGTTTTTGGGGGGATGATTGCGGCCCGCAGGGATTCCACCGGACTGATCCTGCTGATGGTCCGGATGGTCAGCAGCGTGCCGATCAAAGCCACCAATACTCCGCATGAGGTTCCTACCATCCAGGAAGCCAGCTGGTGGCTGGCAATAAAAGGCTGCCTGCCGATCAGGAACTGTGAGGTCTGCCAGGCATAGAGGGGACGGGCCAGCAGAAAAGAGGCCGCCAGCGAGACTCCACTGGCCGCGAGCGCCAAGATGAATACGCGCACACAGGTCAGCGAGGTCAGTTGCCAAGGTGTGGCGCCTTGCATGGCTAACAGGGCAAGGTTGCGTCTGCGCTGGTTGATCACCGACGAAACGACCTGCAGAACGATCAATACTGCGGCAACGAGCAGTGCGACAAAGGGGATCATCAAGTTTTGGTAGGCGGTACGACCTTGCTCGGCCATGCCGGGAAGGTCGCCCAGGGCCTTGGCTGAAGAGAGCATCATGGCAAGCAGGCCGACCATAGTTTGCGAGGCGATCAGCACGAGGGCGACACCAGACCAGGCCAAGGGGGCATCCTTGAAATCTCGCAGAAGAAGTCGCATCAGATGCCCGCTTTCGGCACAGGAACCTTGTCGGCTGTGACTATGCGACCGTCGCACAGATGCACCAGAGTGTTGCAACGGGAGGCGACTTCCGGACTATGGGTGACCATAATCACTGCGTGGCCCGGTCGCTCTGCGAAGGCGGCGAGCTCATTGACGACCGCGTTGCCGGTCTCCTGGTCAAGAGCGCCAGTAGGCTCATCGGCGAAGATGATATCGGGTTCCGAAATCAGCGCACGGGCCAGAGCCACACGCTGCTGCTCGCCCCCTGACAGGAGGGTCACATTGGCCTTGAGCAGTCCCCTGATGCCGAGCCTGGACAGCAGCTCGACCGCCTGATCCTCCGACCAGCGGGTCTTGCGCAGAATGAAAGGCAGCTTGAGGTTGTCTTCCACACTCATCGAAGGCACCAAATTATAGGACTGGAAAACGAAACCCAGGTGCGCACGGCGGAACCGTGCCGATGCCGCAGGCCCCATGGCAGAGATGCGCCGACCCAGGACTTCCACCTGGCCCGAGCTGACTGGTTCGAGACCGGCCAGGCAGTAGAGCAGGGTTGATTTGCCGCTACCCGATGGCCCTACAATCCCGGTCATGGCTCTCCAAGATGCAGTGAATTCCACATTGTTTAAGAGAGTTATGGTCTCCGCTTTCCTGGGTGAAACCTGCTTGCACAGACCAGATGCATGGATGGGGAAGGGCTCGCCCTGGCCGGAAGGATCGACAGTATGCTTCATGGCAGTATCCAGTGCTTGCAAACGGGTGAATGCCAGTATGAGCCTGTAATGCTCTGTACGTGCAGCGATGCGTATTGAGCCGGTTGTTTCATCGGAGCTCCCTCCCTCAGCGCAGTTGCGAGGGCAAGAGATCGCCTCGCAGGGATGATTCTTTCAATCCGAGTACGGGGAATCAACATCGGCCGCCAGTTTGCCATCTGCAGATGGCAAAACAAAGACCGGCCAACGCCTAACGGGAAGGAATGCCTCTCTACAGCCTTGGCAGAAGCTTTGGCATACAGGTTCGTTTATTGTCCCGGCACGGATTCCGTCGCACAAGTTCAGTGCCTGCCACCACCCGCCCTCCACGCATATCAACAACCTTCCTAAGTGGGCGGAAGGATAACGTTTCATGCTGAGATTCTTCATCGAGCTGTACAGGTTTTCAGTGATGCTTCCCCTGAGAACCGGCTTGCCGCGAACTGGAAAAATCCAAAACAAACATGTAGTGTTGAGATGTTGCCCCTCTGGCTCAATGGTTAGAGCAGCGTCCTTTTAAGTCGTGGGTTGTGGGTTCGAGTCCCACGGGGGGCACTTGGACCAGCATTCCAATAGTGCTGATATTAGTCGTGCGTATTAATTATGTCACTACACACAAGCTGTAATAGTTACATGCATCTATTCCCCAATTAAATCAAATGCGCTGTCTAGAATTCCCTCATCACCGCTGTTTTCGGTCACAAAGAGAAAAGTTACGGCGGCCTCCACAGCAGATGCAAGTATGAGGCAGCAAGAAGAAGGGAGATTAGGCTCCATTGACACCTATAAGACAAATATGTCGAACCCACAATTTTCGTAAGAAGCGATTTAGCGGGTGCCAGTATTATGCTCATTCAGTGACTGGTAACATGTTGTTCAACTTTGAAGATCAATTCGACCTCATCAAGAAAAACACGGTCCATGAGTTGTATGTACCGAATGCAGCTCAAGAAAACTATAACAATAAAGATAAGCGGTTGCTGATCATTGACCTGTTTCAGCCGAATATATATATACGATCAATCTTTTTTGATTCCCTAACCGTGCCCCTTACGCTCATAGCCTCTACTGAGGCAAGGCGAACGTTTTTAATGGCTATCAGACCGAATAAATAAAGACTTCTTCGGCATCTACCTAGAACAAACAACATCTACCGTAGACGGCCGCCTATAGTTCTTAGACTTGCAAATCTGTATAAAACTTTAGAATTTAGAATGTCTAAAGTTACTATACTGATAAGAAAAGAGCGTATGTCATCTCCATCCGTCATTGCTAGCGCATAGATGACTTTGAGGTTGTAATGTCTAGAACCTCTTAGAGCTGATTAGAGAGATGGAATACACACTCGTTTCAAAGAACTTACGAGAAGTTATATTCTTCCCACTATAACTGTGCCGATCAACTCTCCAAAATGTCTGAAGCCGTTTTGGCAATTTCCTCCTTTCGGCGTAAAACAATTGAATTCTCAAAAGTAGTCATATTTTCCCTGATTTTATTGAACGCGTAAACCGCCTTTCATAACCCTCAGGCACCAGTGTGAGGACTTCAAAAAAGCACCTCAGCAGTGATCACTACCCATGACCTATTACCTTGTCATCTACTGGATGACCAACTTCTAGCGTTTTCTGCTCCAGATTATGTAGAACTTGTAGCTCTCAGTAGATTTGACAGATTCTCACTCAGCAGTGAGGTGGTACGCGAAATAGCCTTTCACACTAGTTTTCAACAACATATTGTTACATCGAGTGCGCGTAGAGACTAATACGGCATATCATTGTGTGTATACATCGCCAGCAAATATGCAGCTATTTCGCTTATCAGATGATTCGGCTAATAAGATTAAGGAGCATCAATTGAGCAAGACTCTTCAACTGTTAAATAATGCCTAGAGTCCGCAGTTATGCTGGAATTTTGTAATATGGCATCTCATTTTCCCTTTATTGTTGCCGAGGCAGCATATATGTGTTTCCTGAACCGTCAGAATTTAAGAGAGTGATGATGGATGAGATACCTCTGCCCTTACTATCACGACGAATAAGGCGCATCACCTCCAGCGCGTTAAGGGCATGTCTAATTCGGCGACCCCCCTCCTTGCGGATCCAGCAACGCCAGTAATCTAACCCATACTTCGGAGGGTTTGCACGTATCTAATGGCATGGATACGCCACATCATGTAATTGCTAGTATATCTTCAAGATTGATTTGACAACTTTCCTATAGCACTTAATAGTACATATGTACGCAGTCAATCTATTTTCGAAGCTCTTGAAAGAGGGACTCCTTGCTCCTCTTTATAATGGAAGTCGATAAGCTGCACCCCAAATCCATCAACACAAGCACCTGCTCTCGGCACTAGGATTTAGTTGCTAGGAACTCTTTGCATGGGGCAGTGGCACTTTCAAATGATTGCGAAATTCGCTCCTGCCTATTTTCCTATTTGTATTTCCATAAATTCAAATCGCTCGGTATGATTATCCGCAACAGTCATAGTGGCGAAACGGCCAATTCGCCGTTCCTTTTACCTGATTGACTGTAAGAATCATACACAGATATACAGTATATCTTTTCACTGAGTACTTCATACTTTCGTACTTCTGACAACTCAATTATGACAGTGGCCTTATAAGCCTGTACCACGCAATCAAAAGCTGTAATACGGCATTTATACCTGTATAGTTGTTGGAAAATTAACTTCATACTGAGCATTCTCTTCAAAATAACCCAACTCACTTTGTAAATCGTGCAAGTACCACGGGTTGAAGAGATACAATAATGATGGAGAGCATTGGTCTATAGGCCTTTAATAATAACTTTTTTTGTTATTCTGACAAGTAACCCATCCAGAGTATATATTAATATTAAAAGAATGATTTTTTTACAGTAACGAGAAGTACCGGGAAAGAGGGGAATTTCTCAATTCGTACAGCATCACCTCAACCGTCAAAATTAATCCGGCACTTGTTTCAAAGAATGAAGAAGACAATGGGCTCAAGCTTTTAAAGCGTAAAACTGACTTTTTAGCCCCTTTCTGGTTGGAATTATCGAATCGATACCGTACAAGCACGAGTTAGTGTCTACTATAATGCTGATCTAGACAGCACCGGAACAAGATACAGCTCAAGCATAAGAACACTTAGTGCCTTAATTCGCTGTTCAACACAACACCGGTGACCGGCATCTACATTATTATCAGCAATCGTTAACTGCACATACAGTGCATACTGACATATTTCAATCTCGTTCTATTCAATCCACTCAGAGGAGTATCGTTACTATTTAAGTGCATAGATGACTACTTAAGCAAAGGAGCACGTGCAATGTCATTGTCCGATCAATTGCTAGTTCTTGGGAACGGTTTTGACCTTCAATGCGGGTTAGCTTCCTCATTCAAAGACTTTGAGGAGCCTCGCAAAAAGACGATAGACGAGCTTTTAAAAACCTATTTTGCGAGCGGAAATAACGCAGATACGCTAGAAGAAAAAACTGAAGTTATTACTTACCCTAATGGTAATCAAGGACAGTGCGGAGCATCCTTACCTGCCGACCTTTGGGATAAGCATATTACTGTCTGGGATCTAGTGCTTATCGAAGATGAACGTGTACGAACCTGGTATGACGTTGAAGCCTGCATCAGAGACTGGCTTCTGAACCGTCCTCGAAAAGATCAGCTCAGAGAAGAAAATCAACTTAAGACAGTTAAAAGCTATATCCAAAGCTATAAGTTCTCTAATCTTCAACAAGATCTAGAACAGCGCAGACCTAAGCGAACTGGTACAATGCAACTTAAAATTGCAGCACAACCTTCTGAAGTGTTTGTGAATATGCCTGTGGACGAGCAAGTCGCTATGCTAATAATAAATTGGTATAGTGACAAAACCGATGAAGCTTCAATCATAAGAGTAATGATGAGGGAACTCCACCGTCTAGAAATGGAATTTTCCAACTACCTGAATTCCATAATGAAAAACAATAAACAATATTATAAGTTTGCCAATGATTTGTTGGTAGAACTCTTGAATGATCAGTTGACCAATTCAGACGGTGCCGACAATCTAAATAAATTTTTTAATAAACCCGTGGATTCCTTCGCCATAAACGGCCCTACTGATAGCGCAAGGATTCTTGACTTCAATTTCACCAATCCAGTTTACGAATTCGGAAGCACTCCCGACCTCATCAATATTCATGGGGATATGTATGGCGAAGACATCATCTTCGGTATCGATGGGAATAACGTTGACAATAGCATTGAAAATTACAGTGAACTCGTTAAGTTCACTAAGACTTTCAGACTCATGGCATTGAGCAAAGGTCCCAAGGTTAACTTGGTTCGCCCACATCTTCCTGGGCAGCCAGGCAGCGAAACCTCTATCATTAAGTTTTTTGGCCACTCCTTAGGAGACCCCGACTACTCATACTTCCAAGCAATTTTTGATGAAGTGGACCTGTACGAAAGCAACACACACTTGATCTTCTATTACAATCAGAACCGTACGAACGAAAAAGACGAAAATGAAGAGAGTAGCAATGATCTTGCCGAGAGCGCACAGGAGGACATGTTCGAAAAAGTCAATCGTCTAATAACGACATACGGGCAGACTCTGGACAACAAAGATCACGGTCGCAATCTTATGCACAAACTTCTTTTGGAAAACAGACTCCGAGTCATCCAAGCTCCTGGGTGCCCCAAAGCAAGCCAACGATAGGATTGCAGTTGCCAGGAAACGAATCCGTCTTTCTAAGGGGTACGCTTCAACCGGCCAACCCCGACCACCCTATCAGGCCTCTTAGTGACTTAACTCCCAATGGAAATTAACCACCGAGGAAGCACAAGACACAATAGGCTGGCATGGTTCGTTCTGGGGCTATTTGTCCTTATGACCTTATTCCTTGGCTTATGTTGAACAGTGGGCACAGACTAGTTGCTGTGCCCACTGTTCAACATAAGCTTGAATGAGATATGCTATAAATCCAGTGACACTGTCTCGAGACTCTCGCGCGAGTTTGGCACGCACGAATATGTCAGAACTACAGTTCGATTTTGGATCAGCCAGACCACACATCCCACATGTCAACTGGCCCAAACAAACGCCATAGGTCTGAACAATGACACCTGTGACGTTCTACTTTCTTTGAGTCTCGTTCAAAATCCACCTCCATGGCATCGCCTTGAGCTATCGCAGCTGGTAAGGTACGCCTACTTCTCGTTGGCGAAAAGAAATATTGGGTTTGATATCACAGCCCATGCTACTGGCCTAACCTTCCAACTAGTAGCTGATCGCCCACAGATTCAAGCTGGGAGCCGTCGATACAAATCAGATAGCGCCCCTACATCAACAAGTGTGAATTGACACAGCACCTTTTACACTGGTTTTCTAGACCAATCACCAATGGGGTAAGTTGTTTCACTTGTAACTTGCGCCACGGGCGATGAACGACAATATAGGAAACTACGATGATACTGTTTATAACTCAAATCAATAGCGAGTTGGCTGTTCGCATATAAACATAAATAATCTATCGTTTAAATTAAAAAATAACCGCAGAAAGAGCTTGCGAGATTTAAATTTTAGTGAATGAAATTATGATAAGCGCATATATCACCGTGGCATCAGCAATAACTAGCTTGATAAGCATTAGCTGGATTGCAAGAAACAAAGATAATATACTTTATAGCTTATTTAGTATTCACCAGCTCATAGCATAAATCAAAGGCCTCTGTGGAAGTCAAGATAAACAGGGCTTAGTTTTTCGATAAAACCAACCAAATTTTATGATTTTGTTATGCATTATACCAGACTCTTTAGAGCCGAATTGAGAAGAGAAAACTTGAGAAGAGAAAACTATAGATTCTGCCTACTACAAATATTTGTTAAGATGAATAGTTGCCATTAACGGATGGATGGCTTAACAATGCAATAGGTATAATCACGAATGCCATCACTCCTTATTATAATATATCTACTCACCTTCTCAAGACAATCGGACTAGACGTATCTGCACGAGGAACCTGAGGAAAAGAAAGGTTCGTTAAAGCATAAGCGCACCTTTCCCGCTCCACTCAGTTTTCTATGCTCGCCTCCACCGGCAGATCCTTGGCGATCCTGGACGTATAGGTTCCATTCTTCCAATCAGTCAGACTGCCGACCACGTAGACACGGCGCTTGGCTCGCGACACAGCGACGTTGAGCAGGTTGGGCGAACCGTTAACCCATGAACGAGAGCCTTCTCCACGCTTGCCGGCTCTGCTGCCAAGAACGATGAAGACCACATCGGCTTCCCGCCCCTGGGAGGTGTGGACGGTTCCAGCCTGGCTTGACGCCAGCCGGCTCGCTTCGTTGCTGTTGCAACCAGTGCATTGCCGCAAGGCATCCGCAAAGGTGTCACGCACCTGGTTGGCCACAGCCCTGAACGGGGCGATGACCAGAATATTGGTGGGGTCGATTCCGCCCTGGAAGAGCCCACACAGACGCTTATGGAGTTCGTAGCTCTCCTGCGGCCTCCATTGCGCTCTCCCGGCTTCGCCGAATCGCGGCGGCACATCGTACCAGCAGGAGGCCGGCAGCTCATCGCCCGCATGGGGTCCGGACGGATATGCACAGGGCTGATGCTCCGGCCCTACACGAACCATCCTGCCGGAGTAGGCCATATCGTTGCATATGGAGAACATAGGCTCATCGCAGCGCCGATGGACCACCAAAGGCATCCCCAGCCAGTGGTCATCCGTCTCGTCCAAAAGGCCACAAGGCGTCTGGTAATCAACCAAGGCCTGCATATTTTCGGACTCCAGTCCCAGACGCTTGAGATGATGGGTGCTCGCCAGGAGTTCTCGCATCGGCTTGGGCATGGTATCCACGGGTTGGAGCTGCATAGGGTCTCCAACTGCAACCACATGTTTCACGCGCTGCAATAGACCAGCAGCGGCCTGGGGCAGGGCCTGTCCAGCCTCATCAACAATCGCCCAGCCGAGCGCCTCCTTGCCTATCCCCGAAAACATTCTGGATATTGATGCAAAGGACGAGGAGACGACCGGGATCACCAGGAAGAAAGTCTGCCAAGCCACCAGCCTCTCGTCATCCGTAAAACCATTCGACTGCATCACAGCGCAAGCCAGGGAAAGATTGCACATGAACTGGTGGGCAGCACCGATGACGGCTTGCTGATGAAGAGCCAGCGCCTTGATGTAGACCTCCGTCCGCGCCTTGCTCCATTCCTGATCCATCCACGCAACATGGTCATCGCCAATATCGGGCCTGGGCCACTGAATCTGCTTGGCCTCAGCAATTTGCCTTTCTACCGTAGTTAGCTGATTGAACAGGTCTGTAGCTTGTTTTTCGCAATTCTCTGAATCTTGTCTCGCATCATCAAGGCTATCTTGCAAAAAAGATAACTCCTGACTGGCAGCATCAACTTCGGCGTCGCAATAACCCCTTTTCTTCCACGCCTTTTCCAGAGTAGTGCGTTTCTTGCGCTCATCCTGTTGTTGTTCTTTCGTTTTTTGGAAAAGATATTTCAAAGGATGTGTCCGACAAGATGATAGATGGTCCTCATAGGCAGTTTCAGCTTGCTCCTGGGCAGCGCATGCAACATCGGCAGCTTGCTTGGCTTTTGACAGCCGCTCTTTTACGGCTATGATCTGTCTCTCGTACTGCATCTGTTCGACTTTCAAGTCGTGCCGCATTATCTTTAATTCATCAAGCTTGGCCGAAAGAGCGGAGCGTTGATCACACAGGTCTGAATAAGAACGAATTAGGTTATACTCGTGTACTTTTTGAGCACGAATGCACTCTTCTTTCTTCAGAGCATCATTGAATCCTCTTTTGGCTTCTTCCCATCCGTCAATTACACTTGTCGTTGTAGATAAATTCTTCAAAAAATTATATACAAACTCATCCTTGAAAGAGCCCAAGAAGCGCTTTTTATTGCGCCTATTACCCAAAACTGCAGATATCAGAGCCCAGGTTGAGTGGGCATTGGAGAGTTTACTCCCATTATGCTTATCCTGACTATTGAGGATTAATGTAGCAGTGTCCCGGAAGTCGAACCCACGAGGTGCCTGTTTCCACATGTTCTCGATATAGGATTCCCACTCACTGTCTATAGCATCGGCTCTAGGCAGATCTTGGCTGACATTCTCAACAGCCTTGTTGTTGCTCGAAGCCACAACAATCTCAAAACCAGTCACCGACGGATCAAGCGTCCAATATTCATAACTCTTGCGCCGATCGAAAATATTCGTGGCATAACGTTGCTGTTTGAAAATATCGTCAGGCTGCTGTAATTTCTCCAATCGTTTAGCTCGTGCAACGATAATCTCGGCTACTACATCCTTCAAAAGGGTAGTCTTACCAGTACCGGGGGGCCCATTGACACCCAATAGCGGTGAGCCACAAATTCCTTCTGCAACTGCACGTATTTGATTAATGGCAAACTGCTGTCCAACGGACTGGAACTGATTGGAAGCACTAGGCCATCTTCCAATCGGCATACTGGAAGGTTTCACAGCACCATCAACGAGAAGACCCTTTGAATCCTCACCTAAATTGAATCGTCGAGGATGGCTCATCGACAGATAACTCCTGACTGGACGAGAAAAATTGTTTGGTCCGTCGTTGTGGAGCTTTTCCAAATCGTCTAAGAAGAAGGAGTCGATTAACCCGCCATTGAGATATTCTGAATTAGCTTCCAAATGGCAATTGACATAATTGCGCATCAGAGGCGATCCGTCTTGCGGGGAGAAAAGAGGCGAACAACTTATACTATGGTCGTCAAGCCTCATCAAGTTTGTCGTCCCACGAATAAGCTCTCTTATGTCATCTTTGGTAACTGGGCGTTTCTCGTGCGTTATCTGCCCCTGTACATCTTTGAGTTCCTTGCACACCGAAGTGTTGAAATACGATTCGATTTCGTTCTCTGCCCCATCGAGTTCAGTAATATCAGGCCACCCAGTCGGGCAATCAGGCCAACCTCGATGATTGAACAAACAAGAAACAGCTTTAGCATATTGAGAGATAGCGAAGGACCCTAAGACCAATCTGCCGTCATCCCCTATGCAAAACTCCATAAGAGAAGCCATGACACCAAGACCGCCTCCGCGCTTGTACTGGCGATGAGCAAGTTCCAGCATTGTCTCGTTTTGAGCTATCTCTTCTACAGATGACAGATTTCGGACAAGCCTAGCTGCAGTCATTAACGCATTCGTGACCACATTCTGGCGGAGTCCGACAGCTATTCGGAAACGTTCATGATGAAGCCACGGGCAATCTATATACGTCTCTAATGTTTTCCGGTTCCGTTTCAGCTTCACCGCCCGCAGGACAGGGGAAGAGACAAACCGGGGGTCATAGTCCTTACAGTAAACAGCGCAGGCTACGCCGTGCCACCGGACTTTTATTGCCAGCTCTCTCACTACCCTCAGAAGACACAAAACCATGGAATCCGTCAGCTTGCTACCTACCGGCAGAGGGTCGGGCTGATCCACTATTGCACGCCATAGCTGATTTGTTTCTTCAAGAAGACCAGTTATAGCCTGTTCGTCGAGTCCCGATTTGAACGCCTGGGATCGTAACCAGCTCTCGGTATCCTCTGCGAATGAGAAGGGTTTGGTCAGCCGGGCGTTCATGTCTGTCTGCAGCCGGTATATTTTCCTGCTCTGCAGGTCGTTATAGAGGTTTGTATACGAACGACGCTCATTGTCAACCGGCCCGATGAGAAGATCAGCATGAATGCCATCCCATGGAAGTCGCTCCTGTTCAGAAACGCTTACTCCGTTGCTGCCATTGTGGGAGGAGGATAAAGCAATGAGCTGGTTATCCCTCCAATTTTGTGGCGAGAACAGTTCAACTGCGCACCAATATGACAAAACATCCATTGCATGCTGTTGCTCATCGTTCCCCATATTTGCCAGTATGCGGATAAGCGGGGACAGATGCAGGCACAGGCTCAAGCCTCAACTGAGACCATGGGAGACAATCCCGATGCGGCAACGTCCAGACCAATCACCGCATCAGGAAGAAACGATCATGCCCGTATCCGCCTGACTGCCCAGTTGAACAGTTTGCGTAGTTCCGAGGCGACGAGGACCAGGGAGGCCAGGGCGATGCACTCCAGCCATGCTTGGGGTTGGAGGGGGACGGTGCCGAAGGCCTCGCCCAGGAAGGGCACGTAGATCACCAGGAGCTGCAGCATTATGGAGACGCCTATGGCGCCCCAGAGCCAGGGATTGCTGAAGAGCCCCTGGAAGGCCGACTTGCGGGAGGAGCGGGAGGCCAGGGCGTTGAAGAGCTGGGCGAATACCAGGATGGTGAAGCCCATGGTCCGCGCCTCCCTGATCTGTGCCTCGTGGCCGATCGCCTGGACGGACCTGTCGGTGAAGAGGCCGCCGCTTAGGTGCATATCCATGCCGATCAGGGTCACCGCAGCCATGACCAGGCCAATGTAGATGATGTCAACCCACATGTCCCGGTCGATCACCCGGTCGTTGACGGAACGGGGCGGGCGATCCATCAGATCGTCGGTCTGCGGGTCCACACCCATCGCCAGCGCGGGGGCCGCATCGGTCAGCAGGTTGATCCAGAGCAGCTGGGTGGCCAGCAGCGGCACGGTCACGCCCGCCATGCCGGGCTGCGATATGCCCAGAAGCCCCGCAAAGACCACGCCGCCGAAGACCGTGAAGACCTCGCCCATGTTGGAGCTGAGCAGGTAGCGCAGGAACTTGCGGATGTTGTCGAAGATGCCCCGGCCCTCTCGCACGGCCTGGACGATGGTGGCGAAATTGTCGTCAGCCAGGATCATCTTGGCCGATTCCTTGGTGACCTCGGTCCCGGTGATGCCCATGGCCACGCCGATGTCTGCGGTCTTGACAGCAGGGGCATCGTTGACGCCGTCGCCGGTCATGGCCACGACCTTGCCCTGGTCCTGGAGCGATTCGACGATCTTCAGCTTGTGCTCGGGTGCCACGCGGGCGTAGACGGAGACCTTGGAGGTGGTCTCCCGAAGCTGGTCCGAGTCCATGGCATCCAGCTGCTCGCCGGTGCAGGCGGGCTGGCCAGGCTTGATGATGCCCAGGTCCCCCGCGATTCTGGCCGCGGTGAGCGGATGGTCGCCGGTGATCATGATCGTTCTGATGCCGGCCTTGTGAGCCTGATCCACCGCATGACGGACCTCAGTGCGGGGCGGGTCGATGATGCCGACCATGCCCGTCCAGATCAGATTGCTCTCCAGTTGGGGGCTTTCCTGGATCACCTTGTCGGCAGACAGGCGGATTGCAGGAGCATGCTGAGACCTCTGAGACAACCGGTCCGTCTGATCCGTCCCCACCGTGCTTGACGGCTCCTCCCCCTCGTCGGGTTCAGCCAGGGACGACAGCTCCTGATCGGATAGAGGCCGGAAAGCCTGTCCCAGAGTTCTATAGGCATCCGCCGAGAGACTGCCGACCCGGGCAAGAATCCTCTCCCGATCGGCGCTGGTCATAGACCTGACCTTGCCGCTCTCGAGAATCCGGTCGCACCGGCCAAGCAGCACGTCGGGAGCGCCCTTGCAGAAGAGCCGCGACCGCCCTTCGCCGCCATCATTCGGGGCGGCCAAGACCGACATGAGCTTGCGCTCGGATGTGAAGGGAATCTCAGCCAGACGACGATAACCATCAGCCTTGGCATCGGCGCCGACTTTACAAGCGGCAACAATCAGCGAAACCTCCGTGGGATCGCCGACGATCTGCCAGTGACCCTGCCCGGATCCGGACCGGGCCTGGGAATCAGGTTCGGCCTCGTCCACCTGCCAATGAAGGTCTCCGTCGTTGGCAATAGTCCCGACCATCAGGGTCTCTGCAACCGCACTGGCCAATGACGAATCTATGGTGTCCAGCTGGTCGTCGGAACCTCCGGCCTCGATCTGCTGCATGGTTCCCTCCGGGGCGTACCCGGTGCCAGTGATCCGGACCTGTCCCGAGGGGACGACCACCCGCTCAACGGTCATCTCATTGCGGGTCAGTGTCCCCGTCTTGTCGGAGCAGATGACCGATGCCGAGCCCAGCGTCTCAACCGAGCTGAGCTTCTTGACGATGGCATGATGCTTGGCCATGCGCTGCACACCCAGGGCGAGAACCACGGTCAGGATGGCCGTCAGCCCCTCCGGTACGGCGGCCACGGCCAGGGAGACAGCCATAAGCAGGGAATCAATCAGGTCCTGGGTTGTGTGAAAGCCCTCCATCATGGCCAGAGCAGCCAGAACCAGGACCGCAATCAGACAGACAGCCAGGCCGAGAAGCTTGGAGACCCTGGCCATCTCCTTTTGCAGAGGCGTAGGCTCCTCCTGGGTGTCAGCCAGCATGCCGGCGATTTTCCCTACCTGGGTATCCATGCCGGTGGAGGTGACGATCATGCGACCGGTGCCCTGGGTCACCGCAGTGCCGTTGAAGACCATGTTGGCCCTGTCGCCCAAAGCCTCGGGCCGGTCAAGCCGACCCGGCCGCTTGCCCACCGGCAATGATTCGCCGGTCAGCGATGCCTCGGCCACACGCAGGCCCGCAGCCTGGAACAGTCTTCCGTCAGCGCCGACCGAATCGCCCTCAGCCAGGACCACTACATCGCCGGGGACGATCCTGCTGGTCTCCAGGCTGACCACCTGACCGTCGCGCAGAACCGAGGCACGCGGGGCCGTCATGCTCGCCAGAGCGTCAACCGCCCGCTCGGCCTTGGCCTCCTGGGCATATCCCAGTGCAGCGTTAAGAATGAGGATGATCATAATGACGATGGCATCGAAGGGCAGAAGTTCGCCACCTCCCGATGCCGGGTGCGAGCGCTCCACCACCCATGCCACCAACGAAATGGCTGTGGCTACCAAGAGCAGATAGACCAGGGGATCCTTGAATTGTTGGAGGAACTTCCTCCACGCGGGAACGGGAGGCGCCCCAGCAAGCTCGTTGGGGCCGAATAGTTTCAGTCGGCGAGCTGCTTCGGCCTCGGCCAGACCCTGGTTGGGATCCACGTTCAGGGCAAAGGCAACCTGATCGACATCTACTGTAGAAGGGTCCTTGAGGACGGGGTCATTCGCAGCAAGCCTCTGCTCAGAGCTCTGCCCCGCGGCCGGAATCACGCCGGTATCTGTTGATTGTTCATGCTTGGAGTCGCTGGTCAACCCAGTCATGCCACTCTCCTGCTTATGCCACGGAGTAGTCAACGCTTCGAGGGCCTGTTGAAAGAAATCAGAGGCGGCCAAACCAAAACGCTGCGTGGATGTTTACCAAGTTGAACCAAGAATATACATAAATCAGGCTATGCTCGTCAAGTCCTTTGCTTCAGGGCGTATCAGCCGACTTTCCATGCCCATACGCCCTAAGACAGACGAACCTACCTGACCGAACGGATCAGCATGATGACCGCAGCCCCGACCAGCACCATGACAATAGCAACGGGAAATATGAACATATACCCTGCACGGATCACTAGGACCGAGACCAGTACCGGGGCGATGATCTGTCCCAGGGTATTGGCCAGGTTCAGGATGCCTAGATCCTTGCCGGCTTCGTTCTTGTTCGGCAGCACATCAACATTGAGGGCCTGGTCTACCGAGGTATAGATGCCATTGCCCAGGCCGGCGATGCCCGCGTAGCACATCATGCCCACTGCTGTCGGGAACACCCAAGGCAGGGCGATGCCCAGGGCCAGGATGCAGGAGCTGACCACCACAATGGCCTTGCGACGGCGCAGCTTGTCCGAGATGGGACCGGAGATTATTGAAGCAAAGAAAGTGACTACCATTGAGATGACGGACATCGTGGAAATTGTACTGGCCGACTCCGCCACTGAAAGCCCGCAATACTTTTGCAGAATGTAAAGCTGATAAGTAGCGACCATCGACGAACCTATCATCATAAAGAGCCTGCCACCGAGAGCCAGGTAGAAGTCACGACTCCCCTTGGTCGGCGGAGTGAAGGAGACCCGCAGCCGGTGCCAAAGCCCTTGCTTCTGGTTACCCTTTCCATTATGCGCAGCCGTTGCTGCGGCACTTTCAACAGCGGAATGCTCACGCGGCCAAATGATGACGGTGAGAATGCCGGTGACCGCAAACAGGCAGATACCGAGGACGAAGCCCACCTGCATGTGACCAATGAATCGGGCTCCTATCAGGGTGCCTAGGGACTGCCCTACGATGCTGCCGCCTCCATAGAAGGCAGAGAAAGTACCGCGAGTGGACTCGGGTATCCGGTCCGAGAGCACCGCAACAGCCGGAGCAATCATCATGTTGACGCCCACCTGCACCAGGCACCAGCCGGCCACGATGGTAGGAATAGTCACTGCCTGTGCCGTATAGAGATAGCCCAGCGCAGTGACAATTCCGCCGGCCACAACCCAGGGTGTGCGCTTGCCCAGCCTCGAGTGCGACATATCCGACAGGGCGCCGAAGATCACATTGGACACCAGAGCGAATACGCATCCGACTGAATTCATCGTGCCCAGTATGGCCTCGGGAACGCCGATGCCAAGATCCGTGAACCGCTGTGGCAGGAGGACCTGGGAGCCGGAGGTGCCGGCGGTCATCCACAGTACTGAAAACAGGCAGAAGCCTACGCCGAAGCGGATTTTCTCCGCTCGTGTCAGAGGACGACCCGTATCCGGCGCAAATGCATCCGACGAGGGTGCCGTCTTTTGGTCTTGCTCAACCGTATCAGCCATTTCATACACTCCGATCCTTTACAGGGGAGCACCATGCTCAATCCGAGCTTCTTTGCTCTTCCGCAGGCCTGCAGCCGTGACCTTTCGCTCAGCTTCTACGAGGATCAGCCACGACAGAATGCGTCATGCATAGCTTTCTGGGCCGACCAGGTCCAAACAGTCAGGACCTGGTCGGCCCAGCAGCAGTCAGCGTTCAACCACCAGATCGTAGGTTCCTGCAGGGTAATCCTTGCTGGATCGCTTGCCAGGGGCTGCAGGGGAACCAATCAGCACCCGCGCCACGGAACCGGCAGGGACGACCAGACGAAGCCTGACCCGGCCATCTTCTTCGAGCCGCCAGGACGATTCAGCCATGCCATGTGGCGTCAGATGGCGTGTCGAGGCTTTCGTCAACCCGCCACCGATTCGAGGATCGACCTCGAAAAGGCTCCACCCTGGTGCGAGAGCTCTTAAACCGCCGATTCGCTCGTGCATCCACTCGGCCACAGACCCCAGGGCATAGTGGTTGAAGGAGGTCATGCCGCCCGGGTTGATGGACCCGTCAGGCTGCATGGAATCCCAGCGCTCCCAAGTGGTCGTCGCTCCCATCTTCACTTGGTAGAGCCAGGAGGGGCACTCGGTCGACAGCAATAGGGAGTATGCCTCAGCATCATGCCCGGTCTCGCTCAAAGCTGGCAGGACGAATGGGGTGCCGGCGAAACCAGTGGAGACCTTGCCGCCTGATTCGCGCACCAGTTCCGCCAGCCGTTGGCCGGCAGCCTGCTTGAGTCCAGGCTCGGCATCGAACAACCCGAAAGCAATCGAAATCGCATAGGCGCACTGAGTATCGGAGGTCATGCGCATGTCTGGGCCATCGCCGGCCACAAACCGGTTCCGATAGCCGGCAACCATCCGCTCATGCAAGGAGCAGTAATCCGCTGCTTCCGTCTGCTTCCCCAGAGCCTGGGCAATGCGGGAGGCATAGTCAACCGAACGGGCGAAGTAGGCAGTGGCCACCAGCTCCTTCTGTGTCATAGCCTGGGCAGGATCATCGGGCGGAGCGGTGGGATCCAGCCAGTCTCCAAGTTGACCCAACACATAGTCCGGCCGACGATCCCAGACTCCGTCCGGCGACAGGTAGGCGCGCACCTCGTCTATCCATCCCCGCACCAAGTCCCAGGATTCATCCAGAACACGCCGGTCCCCGCCCTCCATATAGAGGGTCCAAGGGACCGCTACGGCCGCATCTCCCCAGATGGCGATAGCCGTCGGCTTGGCCCAGACGCCCAGCGGCACAAAGGGCACGAAGAACGGTATGGTTCCATGAGCTTCCTGCTCGATGCGCACATCCTTCAGCCAGGAAGAGAGGAAGGCCTGAACATCGTACAGGTAAGCGGCCGTCGGCGCGAAAAGGTCGATGTCTCCGGTCCACCCCATGCGCTCGTCCCGCTGAGGGCAGTCGGTTGGTATGGAGAGGAAATTGGAACGCATGGACCATAGGACGTTGCTGTGGAGCTGGTTCAGAAGGGGGTTGGAACTGTCGAACCACCCGGTCCGCTCCATGGTGGAGTGGTAGACCCGGCAGTCGATGTCCTCGGTGGTCAGCTCTCCGGGCCAGCCCTCAATGCTGGCATAGCGGAAGGCATGCATGGCGAAGCGTGGCTCCCACCAGGCATCCTGGCCATTCGATATGTACTGATCATGCTCCTGCCCTCGGCGCAGGGTCCGTGTGGCCAGGGTGCCGTCCTTCTCCAGCACCTCGGCATGGCGGATGGAGATCTGAGCACCCTCTGCCAACCCATGCATGTGCAAGCGCATCCGCTGACTGCAGTTCTGACCGAAGTCGATCAGCCAGGAGGAGGACTTCCCCGACCCTCCTGTACGGGTAATGGACACCGGCTGGTTCCGCCCCTGCATGCGTACGGACTGGAGCTCCGGATTCTCAATCTTGGCCGGATCATAAGGAACCTCAGCCACTGGCCGCCATGCCGAGTCATCGAAACCCGGACTGGACCAGCCCGGTTCCTCCAACCTGGCGTCATAGGTCTCTCCCTCATAGAGGTCCGAGCACACGATCGGTCCCAGAGCGGTCTTCCAAGTGCGGTCCCAGGAGTTGGAGTAGATGTGGGTGATCGAGCCGTCCTCGCCCTCCACCTCCAACTGGGCGAACACTCCTATCCTGTCGCCATAGAAGTTTGCCATGCCGCCGTCGAAACCCAACCGGCCACGGTACCAGCCGTCGCCCAGCCAGAAGCCCATGGCATTGGCACCCTGCGACAGCTGCTCGGTCACGTCGTAGGTCCAGCACTCCAGTCGGCGGCCATAAACGGTCCAGCCCGGCGTAAGCTCGTCGGATCCGACCCGAGCGCCGTTGATTTCAGCCTGGACCAGCCCCAGCGCCGACAGATAAAGCCTGGCGGACCTGGGCGCTGCAGGCAGCGCGAACTCCGCTCGCACCAGGGGCAGATGACGATGGTCCGTCTCGGCCTCTGGCCAGGAGGGACCGACGAAGTCAGCGATGCGGTCGGTCACATCCAACCCGACATCAAAGCGGCGCTCCGGTGACGGTGCTCCGAGAGGGACCCCGTCGGCACTGAGCATGGCAAGAACCACAAGGGCCCGCTCCCGCGAACGCAGGGGCTCAAATGGCCAGGCCAGGAGAACATTGTCGCCTGCGTCGACCTTGGCCTCCTGCTGTACAGGATCGCCGCCCGGCATCAGCCTGGTCAACTTGACCACCACTTTCGCCCCCTGGGGCGGCTGGTCCGAGTATGTCCAGGAGAGCCTGGGTCTGTGGCTGCCGATTCCCAGCACGTCACCGTGGTAGTGCTCCACCTCAGGGGCGCCGATGACGATTGCCTGATCCGTCTTCATATAACTTGACCTCCTTGTCTTGTATGCGGGCGTTACCGCTTGGACCGTTCCCGGCGTTCCTCATCGGTGCCATACCGCGCCTGGAGCCTGATCATGATGGTTCCGGCGATGGCCTCGATGATCACCACCACTGCGAAGCCCCACATGGTGGTTCGAATGGTCGAAGGAACGACCAAGGCAGGTGTAACCAGGGCGAAGAGGCCACAGCACAGACGGGAGAATCCGTTGATGAAGCCCTGGATGGAGGCACGGATCTCAATGGGGAAGGATTCCTGGGTCCAGACCTTGTAGAGGGCTTCACCGGCCAGAGGGCTACCCAGATTCATGAAGGCGGTGGCGCCGACGATTACCCACAGGTTGGTGCCGCCAAGGGAAAGGGCGACCATGGCGATGAAGGTGATGATGATGCCTGCTACGAAGGCCTTGTTGCGGTATTTACCCCCGGCGATCGAAGCGAAGACGATGTTGAGGATCAGAGTCACGAAGTTGAGGATGATGCCCATACCGGTGGCCAGAGTCTGGGAGGCATGGGCATTGACCAGCATGAAAGTCTGGAACTGACCCCAGGTGTTGGCCAGCAGATTCCAGCCCACATAGAAGATCAGGATTGCAGCGAAGAAGCTCAGATACATCTTCTTGTCCGCGCCCATCATCACCTTGATCACCGAAACCTTTGCCCCGGTCTCAACCCCGGGCTCGGCTGCATCACGACGGTCAGCAGCCTCATGGAAGGCACGGAAGGTGGGCGAGCATGTGCGCCAGAGCCAGGCGATCACTGCAAAAACAGCCAGAATGACAAAAACCACACGGCCTCCTGCAGCCCCCTGCATCCTGGAAACCAGGAAAGCGCAGATGAAGGAGATGAACACGCCAACCTGCCAGTAGACCTGGGTGGTGGATACCAGACGGGCCGCCAGCGAATCATTGGGAGCATCATGAGAGACGACGGTCATCGACACCGGCAGATCCGCGCCTGAGGCCACGCCTGCAATGACCACTCCGACCAGAAGCATGGCATAGGAGCCGGAGAATACGACGATGGCGGCCCCCACCGCATAGAGCAGATTGATCCAATTGAAAAAGCGGACCCTGCCCACAGCGTCAGCGATGCGACCTCCGAAGAGGGACCCGAAAGCGATGGCGAAGGTCAAGGCACCCGACAGGACCCCCACCTGTCCATTGCTCAGCCCGAAACCCTGCTGCCAGACTGTGATGGTCGATGAGAGGCCCACAATGATGCCTGATCCCAGCATGGACCCGATGCCGGCGGCAACAGCCAGGGAGCCGTAGCCTCCCAGCCCCTTGTCCACCACAGAAGTGCTGTCTGCCATATTTTTCTCCTCTGTCATTGAGGCGAGCGCCGGGCGCGACCTTGCATATCGAAGCCCAGCACTGGTCATTTTTTATTTTTCATTCCATATATAAGGCGAGAGAATGCCTTGTCATGGATTAATACTAACTCGCTTTTTGAAAATTTCAATCCTTGCCTCCAAACAAAGCCCGGCGCTACCGGCAGGTAAGCGTTAGGCTGGTTTTATGCGATAATCACGGTCAGCAGGAAGGAATCCGACACAATGTCGTCCGTACAAGACGCAGCCGTCCCGGCAGGCAGAGGCAAGGTCGGCGTTGCAGACATCGCCCAGAAAGCCGGAGTCTCGCTGGGCACTGTCTCCAATTATCTGAACTACCCTGACCGCGTCTCGCAGACTCTGAAAGAACGCATCAGCGCAGCAATAGACGAACTCGGCTATGTGCCCCGCCCAGCTCGCGGAGCCGCGGCCCTGACCGGACAGTCCACCATCGGCATCATCATGACCGACATCGAGCATTCCCTGTTCACCTCCGTATTCGAGGGGGCCCAGGAAATCTGCGAAGACAAGGACATGCAGCTGATAGGTACCAATGCTTATTCCGATTCGAAACGCCAGACCAGCCTGCTCAAGCTCTTCTACTCACTGGGCGTCAAGGGGGTTATTCTCTGCAGCGTAGTGGACTGCACCGCTGACTTGGAGTGGGCGGCCTCGGTCAAGCTGCCCGTAGTGCTGGTCGATCATGTGGAGCCCAGCAGCAAAACCAAAAACTGCAGCGTCCTGGAGAACAACCTCGCCGTAGGGCAGATGGCGACCAGGCATTTGCTGGAAGCTGGATGCCAACACATCGCCTTCGTATCCCACTCCTTCGACTATCAGTCCATATACGACCGCTATACGGGGGTTCAGCGGGCCATGCGAGAGCAGTCCCAGGCCAAGTTGTCAATCATCGACTCACACGGAATCATGATAGAAGACGGCTATGAGGTCGGCTGCGAGATCAGCCAGCTCCCGCCTACGACAGTCCCTGACGGCATCATTGCCGGCACCGATGTGCTCGGGGTGGGAATCATCAATGCCCTGCAGGAGAAGCACAGATATCGCGTACCCGACGACATCAAAATCATCGGCACCGAAGGTGCCCGCACGGGCAACTATCCCAAGGTCCCCTTGTCAGTCGTCGCTGCGCCCGGCGTCGACATGGGCCGCAAGGCCGCAGCCCTCTTGATGGACGAGTTCAGCAACTCCCGGCATGTACACGGCTCTGTATTGATTGAACCGATTCTGGTGGAGCGGGATTCAAGCCGGGCGGCATAATCTCGAGGAAAAGACATTCACCATGTTATGACCCTGCTTCATCATGGCCGCCCGGCAATGCCTGCCCTTACGGTATGCCATTCACGGCTGCTTCCCCGAAGACACTTCAGAGAAGGAATCATTGGCCACATATCGTTGGTACTTGCTCCGGGGTCTATCGGGAAGCGTCATGGAGAGTGCGTTTTCTACGAGCAGCGGCTCGATGTACCGCCTGCGGACGTAGTACTTGCCTAACCCCAGCGCATGCGCAACACTCTCGAGCGATTGGGGCTCCTTGCAGAAATCGAGAATCCTGTCTCGTATTCCAATGCTCTTCTTCGCAGGATCTGATACTGCGGTTCCGGACCAAGGAACGTTTGCTTCCGCCGCACCAGCACGCTCCGGCACAGAGTAGAAGCGCACAGTGAAGGAAGCCTGCCGATCCTGAAACTCTACAGGCTTATATCCATACTGTTTGGCCTCCTCACGGATAGCCGGAATCCCTGAGTGCCGATTCTCCGCAATCCCCTCAATCTCCAGCAGACTGACCAGAGTAGGGTTCCTGGTCTGACTATTGGCAAAGCCCAAGTCGTTGATGCTCTGACCGCCATATACACCACCAGGATTCCAGCATTCAAGACGATCGGCAAAGAGCGTCAATCTGACCGGCGTTCCGTTGCAGTATGGGCCATAGTCACGATGCATCAATGCGTTGGTCAGGATTTCCCTGACTGCGGTTTCGGGATACTCGGGAATATCAGTGCGCACCCCATCCCTGATCACCGTTCTGGTTCTGCTGTTACGCCGCACGAAGGCCATGGCATCCGCAAGCATGCGATCGATGGACCCTTCAAAGCGCTGATTGTCAAGGAACCGCTCTCCCCCAAGACCAGTTCCGGCCTTGGCTCCCGGCACAACCACAGCGGTAATGCAGAGGTTCGGATACACCTGCTGCGGATATTCGCCAAGGGTCATCAGACCTGCAAGAGTGGGAGATCCACGACGGCAGACACCTGATAGCTCCAGGATCTCGTCCTCATTCCTTCTGGCCAGGAGCGGGCGTTCCCGCTGTGCGCGACTAATGAAATCATGACGTTTTCCTGGGTTCAACATATCGGAATCGGCCTGAGGGTCTACCGATACATCGTCGCGCCGACCGTCCTTGAAAGTCTCGATCTCATACAGCTGCGTAAGCGTCATGCGGGCATCGGCATCCCCGATCCGGGTGTAGCTGCCTGCGCTGATGCCTGCTGTCTTACGGTAGACAGGCCTCTCGCCCATGGGTTTGCCGTTGACGTAAGCCGACACCACGGACTTGCCGTCAATCAGGCTTTCGCTATAGACCGGTCTGACCTCGGGATACATCTCTTTGCCCTGTGCCGTTACCGCCTTTTCCAGCTCCTGCGCGTCATGGACGCCGACAACCTCGAATCCAAGGCTTTCATCCAGCCCGAATACGATGATGCCGCCTTCGTTTTGGTTGGAAAACGACGACAGCGAGTCATACACCTTTGGAGTCCCCTGGCTGGCGGCTTTGACTTCTATCGATTGGCCTTCACAACCCTTGCGCTGAATCGAACGCACGACCTCCTCCAGCGACAGATCGCTTTGTTCAGCGTCATCTGATTGTTGCATACAGGCCCCTACAAATTGATAATCTCTGTAATCTCTATCATACAGATTTACTAAAGAAAGGCAAACTTTAGTAATCAATTACTAAAATGATTACTAAAAAATTGATGTTTTTATAATTATCGGCCCATGGTCAACACTATTTCCGGATCTTTATCAATGTGCAATTCTTAACCGGACACGGAGTTTGTAGTAACCGATATTCACCCTGCCCCAGTCACTGCACTGGCAAAGATACCGTGACTACTGCGCCCTGGCCACTTGCTGCATTGGCCAGGGTCAGACGGCCTCCAGCACTCTCTACAGTCGACCGCGCTGCAGCCAGGCCGATGCCATGGTGGCCGCCGGAGCCGTGCCTACTGCTATCGGCCTGATAGAGCCATTCCGTGGCATGGGCTAGAGCCCGGCTGCTGAATCCTGGACCCTGGTCACGCACGGCCACCACCAAATCGCGCCCGCCCTCCTGGCCATCCTCCAGCCTCCAGGTCAGCGTCACCAGGCCTTGGTCCGGAGAATAGTCAGCCGCGTTGGCGACGATATTCATGATCGCCCTGGCAAGGTCAGCATCATTACCGGAAACCCGTCCGGCATCGGAACCCAGGCGGTCATCCCTCTCGAGTCGCAGACCCCGAGCATTGAGGTACCCCTGGGCCTGGTTGTCGACCATATCTCTCAAGGCAACTGTCGTAACCCCGGATCGCTCTGAAGCGGTGCCCACGGAACCCTGGCTGATGGCTTGGGCATAGTCGGCCATCTCGCGGATGGCATCCTCAATGGAGTCCAGGTAGGACTGCTGCTCCTGGCTGAGTCCAGTCTCCCCCAGCAGGTCCGCGTTGCCTCGCATGATGGTCAGCGGTGTCTTCAGGTCATGTGCCAGGGCCGCCACCTGCCGACGCTGGGACTCCTGGGCCGTCCAGGTCTTCTCCAGCGATTCCCTCAACGTGACGCGCATCCTGTCGAAGGACCCCAGCACCCGGTTGATCTCCAGCACGTTGCTACGGGGCAGTGAGGCATCCAGATCCTGCCGCCCTATATCGTCAGCCACCTGGTTGAAGACCTTGAGCTTGGATGATATGACATGGGCCGCCCGCAATCCGACCAAGAAGAGGGTGAGCAGCAAAGCAACCCCGTAAGATGCCAGCAGAAGATTCTGAGGATTGGGATAGCGATCCCGGGTCTGCCTCGATGCCCACTGCGGCTGAACCCGATAGGCCAGGACGCATGGCCGCCCATCGGCTGTGGCATAGACGACGTAGGTCGCATCCGGCTTTTCACGAGTGGCAAGGGGCCGTCCCGTCTTCTTTGTCTGCTCTTCCGATGGCTTAGATGCCCTGTGCTCCAAGTGGTCGGTCGCCAGCTGGTCGGCCTCGCTGGCCATGCCGCCCCTCATATCTCCCCCTTTAGGACGCCCCTGATGATCATAGGTTCGGTACCAATAGGCGGCGGGAATCACGGATTCGTCTACAGTAGTCGAACGGCCGATGGATTGCCCGACCTCCTCCAGATGCTGCTCGCCATAGTTGGCCCAGAAGAAGTCACCCCTGGCCCCCAGGTTTATCCAGACCATATAAATGCCTGCGAACAGCAGAGCCAGAATCAGCAGCACGTAGAGAAAGTACCTGATGATCAGCAGAACGATGGGCATTCCCTTGCGGCTTGGCTGGCCCTCGTCGTCGAGGCTCTGTTCCATCGGCGATTCGGGCACGCCGTCGGTCAGGCCACCCATTGGTAACCCACCGACCAGATGGTCCTGATGGGGTCCACCCCCAGAACCTTGAGTTTGCGCCGGGCATTGCTCAGATGCACTCTGACCGCAGCCGTGGCATCGCTGTCCGTATCATCGGAGGCCGGATCATCCTCTGCAGCCAGGCAGGCCTCCCATATCTGCATGGGCGCGTAGGCCCTCCCTGGATGCTCTGCCAGCAAAGCGCATATGCGGTATTCCGCATCCGTCAGATTGGCGTTGCGCCCGTCCACCCTGATCTGCCGCGCCTGAAGGTCCATTTCCAAGGAGCCAAAATGCAGGAGGGGACGCCCGCGCCGACTGCCCTGGGACAGCCGCGCTCTGACCTTGGCTCGGAGTTCGGCGATACCGAAAGGCTTGCGTATGTAGTCGTCGGCGCCCAGGCCGTAGGCCAGGACCGCGCTATCCTCATCGGTCTTGGCCGTCAGGAAGATGATCTGGCAGGATACCCGGTCTCTGATGGAAGTTAAAAGGGCAAAGCCGTCCAAGTGTGGCATCATGACATCGCAAAGGATCAGATCGACCGAAGACAGGTCCATGCTTACGACCTTCCGCGACTCGTTGACCACAGTCACGGCATAGCCGTCCTTGGACAGGGCAGCCATCAGCAGGGTCGTGATCCTTGTATCGTCGTCCACCACCAGGATGGATGCCCGATGCCGATTGCTCCCGGGGGAACCTTCGGCGTGCACGTCAGCCACGATTGGCTCCTTTTCTGCGCTTGCAGACTCAGCCCACCCGCTTTCGAGAATGAACGCCTGTGGACCAGGTGTCTTGCAAGCCTGATTCCTAGAACAGATTTCTCACGGACCGGATGCCCTGCAATCCAGTCTAATCGCTGACCTTGCGCCGATCCTCGAACCTGCCGATCCAAAGCAGGAGGGCCAGGCCCAAGGTCAGAGTGAGGACCAGGCAGGGGACCAGATTGTCCACAGCCGTCACGCCAATTGAAGCACGCAGACCCTTCCCTCCCGGCATGGTCAAGGCCAGAGCCTGTTCGATTCCCAGGGAGCCGAACCTGGTAGGCCAGGTGAAGGGTATCCACTGGCTGATCCCAGGAGTGCTCTCGACACCGGATAAAGTACGGCCGTATAGACCATTGAAAAGGCCGCCAAGGGAACTGATGGATATCCCCGTGCCAAGGACCCCAATGGCGATGGTCGTGTTTCTGCCAAAGCGCAGGGCCAGAGCGATGGAGAAAAGGTAGAGGCAGAGGGAACCACCGGCCATCCCCAGGGTGGCGAGCGCGACGGCCGTGATTGGTGCACCCGCTCCGCCTGCCAAAGCCACGGATAGGCAGTATGCTAAAGCCGCTAAGGCAAGAGCCAGCAGACCCAGCAACCAGAGCACCAGGACCTTGGCTGCCAGACCCAGACGGCGGCTGGGGATCCCCAGAAGATTGGCCATGTCGCCGGCCTCCCGCTCAGTCTCAATGTTTATGGCAACAACGATAGCGGCCATCAGGGGCATGAAGGCGCCCAGAACCTGGAAGAAGGCATCGGTCTCCAGACCAGGATCATAGGGAGCTGCAGCGAAGTAGGCGCCACAGACGAGGCCGGCCGCCAGTCCGCAGACGACATGGATGGCGATAAGCACAGATCCGTGCAAACGCACGACTTCCGAGGCCACGACCCGGCCGACTGTCATCCCAGCCATGTCAGTTGGTCTCCTTCCGCGAGAACCAGATGCCCGTCAGGACGGACAGGAGCAGGAACCAGACCAGACAGGCCACCAAGGCCGTCAGGCTTTGCCCGCCGAAGACAGACAGCGCAGCCTTGATGGGACTGTTGTCTTCAGTCTCCAGGGGCACACCATCAGGCATGACCTTCATGAAGGGCACCGGCAGGTTGATCATGGCGGCGGGCGGCAGGAAGGGCCATAGCCGTTGGTTTCCCCAGAAGATGATTGAGACCAGCAGGTCCACCATGTAAGGCAGGCCGAACCCGATCAGAACGCCGAACCTGGCGGTCAGGGCAAGTCCCGCCGGTATCATCCAGGAGCAGGCCAGGACCAGCATCAGGGCGCTGACTACAAAATCGACCAGGGAGGGGCCCTCGACCCCGGAGACGGCGACCATGACTGCCGAAAGACCCAGAGCCAGCAAGGTAGCGAGGCCGACTAGAAGCAGACAGTAGACGATCTTGGCCCACCAGACCAGAACGGGCGCTGCGGGCAGGGACAGGGTCGTTCTCCACCGCTGCTTTCCGTCGATGTTGGCCACGGCGACGCTTATCAGGGCGGTCATGGCCGGAAGGAGCAGGACATACCAGTAGTTGACCCAGGAGGGCAACCAGGCGTGCAGTCCGAATGCGAAGCAAGCCACGATGACAATGAGCACCAGGGGGAAAGCCAGGGCCATCCGTCTGGGTGGTGCCGACCGGCCCTTCATGATCTCCGCTGCCAGGATCCTGCCGAAGGGGATGCCTCCTCCCCGTGTTCTAGCCTTTGTCACGGTTCGGGCGTCTGAAGTAGCCATATCCTGCTGGATGAGTTCGTTGAGGTTCCTCTCGTTCATCGCGACCTCCTGAGCACATCCATGAACAGCCCTTCCAGGTCCTCCCCGGCGTGCAGTTCATTCTCGTAGGCCAGGCGGCCGTCGGCAATGATGCCGATGTGATCCGCCAGGATCGACACCTCGGAGAGGATATGGCTGGAGACGATTACGCTCATCCCCTGCTGCGGGAAACTGCGGATCATCCCCCTCAGCTCCTCGATGCCCAGCGGATCCAGCCCGTTGGTGGGCTCGTCCAGGATCAGCAGACGAGGGTTGGTCAGGATGGCATTGGCTATCCCCAGGCGCTGTTTCATGCCTAGTGAGAACTGTCCAGCCTTCTTGGAGCCCGTATCGCTCAGTCCTGAAATGGAGAGCGCCTGGTCAATCCACTCATCAGGTAGACCAAACAAGGTTGTGCGCACCTTGAGGTTCTGGCGGGCCGTCAGGTTTGGGTAGACGGGCGGCTGCTCGATCAGGGCGCCGATGTCGTAGAGGTCCCGGCGCGACCAGGGGTGCCCGTCCAGAATCATGGATCCGCCAGTGGGGTGCAGCATGCCTGTAACCATCTTCAGTGTGGTGGACTTGCCGGCCCCGTTTGGGCCCAGGAGCCCGTAGACTCCGCCCTCAGGGACATGCAGGGACACTTGGTCGACGGCCCGCTGTCCGTGGCCGAAGACCTTGGTCAGCCCCTCGGTCCTCAATATGTAACGCATGGTCAGCTCCTATTCGTTTCCTTGTAGCAGGAGCCAGACTAAAGACCGAAAATAAAGAAAGATAAAGGAGCCGAAACGGATTCTCACGCTGACATAATGTCTTGCTAGACGAACACCTGAGACAGGAGGGAGGGGTGCATGCACGCACACAGCCGCTCCCGCCTTCTACGTCCGTTCATGGGACAGCCAATCGCCGCCGGATTGAATCACAACCTCAGGTGTGCGCCTGACCGTATTCTGTGCAGGGCCACTACAGAAGCCACCAGACCGATGGCCACTTCCATCAGACCCCTGACGGCTTCAGCAAGGAGGACCGCCGTCCAGGATAGGCCATAATCTCCCACGGCCTGAACCGTGACCCCCAAAGGGAGGATGGTTGCGATCCAACGAAGTGGGGCCGGGTAGGCTTCGGCAGGCACGACCACACCCACAACCACTGGCAGAAGGACAGTGACCGCATTCAGCGGGGCGAAGGAATCCGCAGTCAGCAGGCCGAGGCCACCTACAAGGAGTCCCAAGGCCAAACCTGCAAATAGGGCGGTGGGCAGGAGGCTCAGGGCCCGGAGAAAATCGGACGGGCTGTGTCCGACATTCAGGACCAGGGTTCCGGCCAGGGCGACCAGCCCTGTGAACGAAGCAGCCATCACACCCGGAAGACCCAGGCCAATCCAGTAGGCCAGGTCCATCGGACGGCGTATCAGGATCTGTGGGATGATTCCCTCCTCCCTGTCCATGGTCATACCGCTGGCCATGACGGTCGCCACCTGGCAGGCCGCAGCCACCAGACCACCGGCGTATCCGATGCGAGCCAGGGCGGGGGAGTTCAGGCTTCCTCCGAGCATGAGCTGGCAGGCCACGTCCAGAATGGGGACAACGACCAGGGATACCAGGAGGGCCAGGGGGCGGCCAGCAGGCATGGAAGAGCGCCAGCTGACATTGGCTACGGTAAGCATCCTATGAATCCAACTCACGGTCAGATCACCTCGATTGTGCCGTCACGCCTGGCTCTGGCCTCGGAAATGCCAGCAAGGCGGGCGGCCAGGCTGATCCACAGGAGGAGGGCCACCAGCCAGCAAACCAGGTCCCACCAAAGGATGGAAACCCCTGGATCGGATGCAATGCCACCTGCCTTCATGATGGACAGGGCGGGCCGGGTGGGGATCAGATTCTTCAACCCCTCCCCCAGGTCAATCGTTCTCGTCGGACCCTCGAAAACTCCTGACAGAGCCATACAGGGGACAAGGACCAGGCCTTCATAGGCCGTGGCATAAGGGGTCATGACGAAGAGACAGGCCACAGCCAGGGCCATGACCAGGGCCCCCAGCCAAATCAGGGGCACCCCCAGGACCAGAACCGGCCAATGTTCCCCCAGCTCGGTCGGCAGGAGGGCACCCGGCCCTGGAATCAACCAGGCCACACCGGCTAGAGGAAAAGCCAGCAGGCCAAAGGTGGCGGTTGAAGAGATGAGGGCAAGGATGGCAGGCCGGGGGCCAGACCTGCTGACCATGAGATGAGCCAAGGTCCTCTTGCGCCGCTCGAAACCAATCAGACCTGCGGCGGAGGTGCAGGAGGTCCACAGGCCCATGACGGCCGAACGGAGAAACCCCTCGTAGGGATCGGATCCCCAGGCCCTGACTCCCAACCGTTGGACCAGGCAGGCTGAGAGGGTGGCTACCAGGAGGATCTCAATGAAGTAGGTGGTTCTGGTGTATTCGCGCAGTTGGAAGGCGGCTTCCCTGAGCATCCTCATCATAGATCCGCCTCCGCGCCTGGGCGGGCGGCCAGGGCCAGGAAAGCGTCCTCCAGACCTGCGGGCCTGACCAGGAGGTCCGCCGGGCAGTCGAGAGATCGGTCCGCGAAGAACCGGGCCATTTCTCGTCTGAGACGGGTCGGCTCTGCATCGGCAGGTCCTGATCCCTCCTCCGAAACTCGCTTCCAGAGGATGGAGACCATCCAGTCGGGGTCTGATGGCCGTGTGAGGACCACGCCGCGCCGACCGACCCAGCCAATCAGGATACCAGGGTCGGCCAACTGGTCCGGCCTCAGAGTGAAGGAAGCCACCCAGCCAACGTCGGCGAACCGCCGGACGGCCTCCAGGGACCCATCGACCAGAACCCTGCCCGAGTCGATGACCGCTATGCGGTCGGCCAGTTCCTCCACCTCCTCCATGCCATGGCTGGTCAGAAGGATGCCCACCCCCGAATCCGCCACCGAACGGATCAGGCTGCGGATGCGCAGGGCCGTGCCCGGGTCCAGGCCATCAGTTGGTTCGTCCAGGAGGAGAAGTCTTGGGGAGCCTAAGAGCCCCCTTGCTATGTGGAGGCGCTGGGTCTGACCCCGTGAGAGCTCATATACTGCATGGCGCTCCTTACCGTTCAGACCCACCTCCTCCAGGACACGGCCGATTTCGCTGTCCCTCCGCCGGTAGGGCACATCTGCCAAGTCGGCGAAGAAGCGCATATTGGCCATTACCGTGGCCCTGGGGTAGAAACCCCTGTCCCCACCGAGCACCAGCCCCAATCTCTTCCGGGCCTGGCTCGGATCGGCTAGGGCATCCACCCCGTCCACGCTCACCTCGCCACGAGTAGGGGTTAGAAGTGTGGAAGCGATTTTGACCAGGGTGGTCTTGCCGGCCCCGTTCAGACCGACCAAGGCCTGTATCTTTCCCCGGTCCACCTTCAGGCTGATGTCCGATAGGACTGTGTGAGGCCCCTCCCTCTGCCTACTTCGCCTTCCGGCGAAGGACCGCCAGACGTGGGAGAGGGCCAGGGCCGGACTCTCATCATCTTCGGCCTGCGGATACCTGCAGCCTTCACGTATACCTATGTTGGAATGCTTGATGAAATCAATCAAAATAAATGCCGTTTCCGTGCTCAGTGCTTGCAAATCCATGTGCACCCAGACCGGGATCGAAATCAGAATCGAACCAATGCGGTCCGGAGTACCATGAGAGACGCCTCACAGGGGCGCCAGACCGGGCATAACGGAGTCGCCGCCCCTATGGGCGGCCTGAACCAGCGGGCCTACAGAGTCTAAAGGGCTTCAGAGGACCCTGCCCGGAATCAGCTTCTCGCAAAGGAAGCCGGCAGTCATATGACTTCACCATCCACTGATAATCAAAGGTCGCAGGGAATCGGGACCGCAAGGGTCCATCCCCATGCATGTATCCAGGCCCCCGCAGGAACCCGCTTGCCACTATACACCGGGCCGGGGTACGGTTCCCCGGCCGATGATGACAATCGTAGAGAACCGCTTTTACGCATCACGTCCAGTGTGAACCCGTCTGAAAAACCTTGATATACGCCGCACCTAAGTGGTTGGGAACCGTGTACGGAGCGGCAGAGAAGACTGGGGTCATTAGGCTACCCATGCCCTTGATCACAAAGACGCTGGGGTCGGCATTTGCCTACCGCCTTTGCAGATGCTCCGCTTAACACGTGCAACCAGGGAAATCAACTCTTTTCTTCCCGTCGCGCCGATGCTACATCTGGTGTTTGGCTCTGGTGCACCATGCCAATTCGACAGCACGATCAAAGGAACCACATGCACATTCGACCATTCCTTTCCCTCACTCGATTCAAGCGCACTATCGCAGTCATCCTGGTGCTGGCAAGCGCTCTGTTCTTCCTGGGCGCCTGCGGATCGGGCTCGCAGGCAGGCCAGTCCGGCCAGCCAAAAGCCTCGGAGGAGCAAGGCTCCTTCCCCATCAAGATCGACCACGTCTACGGCACCACCTCCATACCCTCCAAGCCCAAGCGCATCGCCACCGTCGGATGGGCCACCCCCGACAACCTCATCGCCTTGGGGGTCGTGCCGGTCAGCATCCAGAAGAATGCCTTCGGCAAGACCGTCGATGGCGGATACCTGACCTGGACCAAGGATGCCTTGGATGCCATGCATGTGGACAAGGCGGATATGCCCAAGCTGCATGACGAATCAGACGGCATCGATGTCGAGGCCATCGCCGCATCCAAACCCGATCTGATCATCGGCCTGCTCTCCGGCATGACCAAGAAGCAGTACGACACCTTGAGCAAGATTGCGCCCACCATCGCCTATCAGAAGGTTGCCTGGGGCGACCCCTGGCGCAAGGTCATCACCGCCACGGCCCAGGCCATCGGAGAACCCGAAAAGGGAAGGAAGCTGATAGCCGACCTGGAGGAGCGCATCGCAAAGGCCGGAGAAACCCACTCAGCAATCAAGGGGAAGACCGGGGCGGTCATGTACTTCGATGCCTCCAAACTCTCCAAGTTCAGCGTCTACACCACCTCAGACGCCCGGCCGCAATTCCTGAACGACCTGGGACTGGAGACTCCGGAGTCCATCAAGGAGGACTCCAAGAGCACCAAGGACTTCTACAAGGAGATCTCCTCCGAGCATGCCGACAGGTACAAGGACGTCGACATCATCGTCACCTACGGCACCCCGGACCTGCTTGAAGCGATGCACAAGGACCCCCTCCTCTCCAAGATTCCCGCAGTCGAGCGCGGATCCGTTGTGGTCATCGCCAACGACAGCGAGATGGCCAACGCCCTTGACCCCTCAGCCCTGTCCATCCGGAAGACGACCGACACCTACGCAGGGCTTCTGGGCGAGGCTGCCGCCAAGATCTGATTCGGCCCCGCAGGGAAGGGATGGAAAAGGAAGAGGGAGCGCCGATATGCGGTCAGAAATGACACCGCGCCCTGATACTCGACAGGCCGTCATGCATCGCAAGAGAACCGGACCCATGGTCTTGTCCGGGCTGATTCTGGCGGTCTGCCTGGTCATGGTCTGCGCCCTGTCCCTGGTTTTCGGATCCCGTTCCGTCAGCCCTTCCGACATCCTCCACGCCCTGTCCGCCTCCTCGGATGACATCGCGGTCTCGGCCATCCGCCTGAGAATTCCCCGCACCGTCCTCGGTATCCTGGTCGGTGCCGGGCTCGGGGTGGCCGGGACCCTGATGCAGGGCATATCCCGCAACCCGCTGGCGGACCCGTCGATTCTAGGCTTCAACACGGGGGCAGCTCTTGCAATCGTCTGCTCCATAGCCTTCTTCTCCCTTTCAACACCAGCCCAGTATGTCTGGGTGGGATTGCTGGGCAGTGCGACGACCGCACTGGTCGTCTGGGCTATAGGATCCCTGGGGCCATCCGGTCCATCTCCGCTACGGCTGACCCTGGCCGGTGTCGTGATCAGTTCGGTACTGGGGTCTCTTACCTCCGCCATCCTTCTGCCGCGCGTCAACGTCATCAGCTCATATCGCTTCTGGCAAGTGGGCGGAATCTCGGGCGCCCGGTTCGACCTCATGATGCCGGTCCTGCCTCTTCTTGCTCTTGGGCTGCTGCTCGCCTTCTGCCTGACGCCCGGAATCAACGCCTTGACCCTGGGGGACCAGATGGCCAAAGGGCTGGGGATGCACGTCGGACGTGTCCGCAGCCTGGCCTGGCTTGCGGCTATACTCCTCTGCGCCTCCTGTACGGCGTTGGCGGGTCCGATTGGCTTCGTCGGGTTGGTGGTCCCCCATGTGGCACGACTGCTCATAGGACCCGACTACAGGCGAATCATGGCCCTGAGCATCCTCATCGGCCCCCTCCTGGTGGTTGGTGCCGACGTGGTGGGCAGGATAATCACCCGTCCATCCGATGTGGAGGTGGGCATCGTCACGGCACTGATCGGAGCTCCCGTATTCGTGGTTCTGGCCGGGCGCAGAAGAACCACGGAGGTATAGGCATGGATGCTTGTCTCCTTCATGATTCGGGTAAACCCGATGCGATGACCGACCTGCAGCGGATACGACGGGCCCATGCCATTCGTTCGCTGACAGTTACCGTCCTACTTGTGATACTCCTGGTCGCTTTCGCACTGGCCGATCTGGCCCTAGGACATCGCGTCTACTCCATGAGCGACCTGCTTGGAGTGGTTTGGGGGCAGTCAGACGAAGGCACCAGGTTCGTGATTCTCCAACTGCGCATGCCCCGGACACTAATTGGCTGTGTCGCCGGCATCGCATTCGGCATGGCCGGAATTGGTTTCCAGCATCTCCTGCGCAACATGATGGCCAGCCCGGACATCATCGGCATTACTGCCGGAGCCAACACTGCTGCCATCTTCGGCATTGTCGTATTGGGTCTGTCGGGCATGCCTCTGGCCTGCCTGGCGGTCATGGGTGGTCTCCTGACAGCCCTCCTGGTTATGGCCCTGGCCTGGCGCGGTTCGTTTGACCCGACCCGGCTGATACTGATCGGAATAGGAGTAGCCGCAGGGTTCAACGCACTGGGCTCCTGGCTGATGATTCGTAGCGACCAATGGAACATCCAGGCTGCGACCAGATGGCTGACGGGCAGCCTGGCCGATGCCCAGTGGACCGATCTGCCGATACTGGCGACAACAACACTGCTCGGCGCCACGCTCCTGTTGGCACTCGACAGGAATATCAGCACCCTACAGCTGGGACCGGAGATGGCCGCAGGACTGGGCGTCAGGGTAAGCCGTGTTCAGTTTCAGGTGATTATCGTAGGCGTGCTCCTCCTGTCTGTCGCGACAGCGACCACCGGTCCCATCTCCTTCGTTTCGTTCCTCTCCGGCCCCATCGCCACGGTCCTGGTCGGCCGGGGAGCATCAGCCCTTATCCAGTCAGGCCTGGTAGGAGGTTGCCTGGTTCTGGGTTCGGACATCGTCGCCCAACATCTGCCCTCGGCCCAGGTGCCGGTCGGCATCATCACCAGCATTGTGGGCGGACCCGTCCTCATCGCGATCATGGTCCTCATGACCCGCAGACAGGAGCTCTGAACATCATGACGTCACCCCCGGCACACGACTCCTGGAGCAGCGAGCATCGGCTGGCCGCCTCGCACCTTCGCCTCACCTATGGCGGACGTACGGTCATCGAGGACCTGAGTCTTGATATACCTCCACACACGATGGGATCCATCATCGGACCCAACGGGTGCGGGAAGTCGACCTTTCTCAAGGCCATGGCCAGGATTCTGAAACCGGCGTCGGGGGCTGTCACGCTGGACGGAGAACCCATCACCAGCATGCCCACCCGCAAGGTGGCGACGATTCTGGGGCTGCTGCCGCAGAACCCGTCAGCCCCCGCCGGCATCACCATCGCCGACCTAGTTGCTCGCGGCCGATATCCCCACCACCACTTCGTCGAACGGTGGACCGCCAAGGATGAAAAGGCAGTGGAACGAGCCCTCGCCCTGACCGGACTGGCCGATAGGGCGGGGTGCCCAATCGACCGCCTGTCCGGAGGCCAACGCCAGCGCGCCTGGATTGCTCTGACCCTGGCCCAGCAGACCGACATACTCCTTCTTGACGAGCCGACCACCTACCTGGACATCGCCTACCAGCTTGAGGTGCTTGACCTGCTGAGCACCCTGAACAGGCAGGAGGGCGTCACGGTGGTCATGGTCCTCCACGACCTGAACATGGCTGCCAGATACTCGGATTGGATCCTGGCCATCAAGGATGGCAGGAGGGTCGCCTTGGGCGCTCCCGATGAGGTCATGACCGAGAACCTGGTCAGCGAGGTATTCGACATCGCATCCACTGTGGTGACCGATGGGTCCACCGGTGCCCCCTTGATGACCCCGACACCCCTCCATAGTCTCAAAGCCCACTCTGGCGGGGCTTGCAATGTACACGTACACTGGGATGACGCGGCAGGACGACACCAAACAACCCAATGATGTAAAACCTCTCGTCCTGCTCCCCACATCGCTTACCCCGACGTCCTGAACCGCGAGGTCTCAAGCCACAAAGTCACAAACTGCCACAACCTGAACGACGACAACCCGACACCAAGATCGACCCATAAACCTCAACCGAAAGAGAGCCAGCCGTGGAACGCCAAGCCGACAATCATCCTGTACCCTTGATCCCCTTCCGTGTCTCCGTAGCCAGAGCAGAAACGCTCTCGCCCCACTTCAAGCGAATCGTCTTCCAGGGACCGGATCTGAAGATTTTTGCAGACGCCGGGTACGATGAGCGAATCAAAATCCTTTTGCCCCTTCCCGACGGATCCGTGCCGCCCCCTTCCTTCTTTGAGGCGACCCCTGAGGATCCGCTCGCCTGGTATCAAAAGTGGAGGACCCTGCCCGCAGAGAGTCGCAATCCCATGCGCACCTATACGGTTCGCAAGGTCAGGCCCGAGAGCGAGCAAATCGATGTGGACTTCGTCATCCACGATCATGCCGGACCTGCTGGAGCCTTTGCAGAGGCTGCAAAACCTGGCGACCAGGCCATCATCATCGGTCCTAATGCGCAGGCCGGAGGACCGGTCGCTGGGATGGACTTTCACCCGGGTCAGTCCAGACATCTTCTCCTGGTGGGCGATGAGACAGCGGTACCAGCCATCGCCGCCATAATGGACAGTCTGATCCGCGACCACTGGCAGGGCGACGGGGTGGCATTGATTGAAGTACCTATCGAAGAGGATCGTCTTCCACTGCCCGAACTCGAAGGAATCCGCGTCATCTGGACGACCTGCGACGAATCCGGACATGGGCGCGCCCTCATCGAAGCCATGCGTAACCTGTTGGAGGACCTGCCGATCCATTCGCCTACGGCCGCAGCCGCTGAATCTTCCAAGGAATTCTCAGAGATTGATATCGACAAAGAACTGCTCTGGGAGACTGCCGATGCCGCCCAAGCCGATGCCTCCATTCGTGCCGACGACCTGTACGCCTGGATCGCCGGAGAGGCAGCCACCGTCCGCGAGCTGAGGCGCATGCTGGTCAGAGACCGAGGGATGGACCGGAGCAACGTCTCTTTCATGGGATATTGGCGTCAGGGTCGCAGCGAGATGTCCTGACTGACCGATCCCGTGAGCGGGCGATGACCTGCCGTGCGCGGACAACCCACTCCAGTCTTTCTTGACCTACGAATCAGAGAGTGATCACACGGAGTCTTCTGACTATGTGAGTATCAGGCCATGGGTTGCCGAGTTGAACCTCGCCACAGCATCTTGCAGGACAGATGAAGAGAAGCCACAGTCCTGCTTACTGCACGGTGGATTATATGGAGAGGAACCCGGCCCGGCCTGATGAGTCAGTCCCCATCAGATGAACCGCAGTACTCCCGGAAGAAATTGGCGATCACCTGGTGACCATACTGGCTGCCGATGCTCTCGGGGTGGAATTGGACACCCTCCATGAGCGACCGGTTCCGCCTCAGACCCATCACATAACCATCCAGAAGCGAGCGCGCGCTGATCTCCAGATCGGCAACCCGACTGACCGAGGCCTCGTCAGCAACCAGAGAGTGGTATCTGGTCACGTCGAAAGTATCGGGCAGGCCCTTGAAGCAGCCCTTCCCGTCGTTTCTTATTCCGCTCACCTTGCCATGCTGACGACTGGAGGCCCTGACCACCTGAGCTCCAGCATGTACCGCGATGGCCTGCATGCCCAAGCAGATGCCGAAGACCGGCTTCCTTCCTGCCACCTGATCAAGAAACTCCAGGTAGCCGCAGTCCTCCGGGCGACCCGGTCCGGGGCCCAGAATGACCGCGTCGAAGGCGAGCGGATCCACCTGCGCAAGGCGGTTTACCCTGACAATGGTCGTATCGACGCCCAGCAGGTCCACGTAGTTCTTGACCACATAGACGAAACTGTCAAAGGCATCAACCAGCAAGACTTTCATGGGCCAGCTCCTTTCCGGTGATGGCCAGGTAGGCCGAACTCATCTTCTTCATGGTCTCCTGCCACTCGCTCTCAGGCTGGGAGTCCTCAACGATCCCGGCCGATGCACGCAGGTGATAGCTGCCGGAATGGTAGGAGGCCGTCCGTATGCACAGTGCAGTCAGGACCATACCGTCGAATCCAAGGAAACCCACTGCCCCGGCGTACACCCCGCGCGAACTGACCTCGGTCTCCTCAATGATTTCCACGGCACGTACCTTGGGGGTTCCTGTCATGGTACCGGCGGGGAAGGCTGCCGAGAAGACGTCGTACTTGTCCAGGCCAGGCCGGATCCGGCCGATCACATCCGAAACCATGTGAATGACGTGGGAGTAGACCTCGGTGGTCATCAGCCGGTCCACCTCCAAGGATTCGGGTGTGCAGCACCTGGCTACATCGTTGCGACCCAAATCCACCAGCATCAGGTGCTCGGCCCGCTCCTTGGGGTCGCCGGTCAGCTGCCTGATGGCCGACTGGCGGGCCTCCTCATCTCCGGGATTGCCGACCGTCCCGGCGATGGGCCGCAGGGTTATATCGCCATCAGGGGTCAGCCCAATGAAAAGCTCGGGACTGGCTCCAATGACATGCACCCCTTGGGGAGTCACGAAATAGTACATATAGGGGGACGGGTCCTGCAGACGCAGTCGCTGGTAGACCTGGAAGGGCGGAATGCGGGAATCCACCTCGATCTCATGCCCGAGCTGGAGCTGATAGACATCACCCTGGGCTATGTGCTCCTTGCCCTTGGCAAACCATTGATAAAAACGATCCCGATCGATTGTGTCATGGGCCTCGTATGGATAGTCCGGCCCAATGCCACCCTGAATGCCGGTACGAGTAGCATCCGACTCAGAAGTTTGCGCCGGCGTTGCGTCGGATTGCAGCAACTCCAGCAAATCTTCTAACAGCGCGGATCCATGCCTGGTCTCCCCGCTTCCGGTTGCAATATTCTGAATCTGTGGACCAGACTGTGCAGAAGATCCGCACTCTCGCAAATTCTCCCCGCCCCCTGGAATGCCACACCCGGCAGTGTCCTCTTCGACATGAATTAAAGTAGCGCAGTGGCCGCCGGCCTTCAGATCCAAGGTGATGATTCCCTGATAAAGTGTCAACGAGATGACCGGCAAAGCCGCGTCCCTTGGTATATGCTCCTCCAGATCCTCGATCATGAAGATGGTGTCATACCCGAAGTAGCCGAACCAGCCCATCCCGAAAGGGCCTTCGTGGTCACCGCTGATGACGAAGGAGGATTCCAGCCGCCTCAGCACTGCAAAGACCTCCTTGATGTCGGGGACCGGATGGTGGACCACCCCCTGCTCGATCCGACCAAATGTCTCCAGGATTCCTGTCAGCTGAGCATTGCCCAGAGAATCAATGGTCATGACATGGTCCGTCACACTCAGAGTCAGCATCGGCTCGAACCCGATGGCTGAGCGATTCCGGTCCTTATCTGGGCCACTCAGAGATTCCAGAAGAAAGAGCTGATCCTCCCGATACCTGGCGCACAGCCGCCTGTAGATGGCCAGGGCATCGAGGTCACTGGAGAACCGGCTAGATTCCATGGTTACGTTGATAGTCATTAGGGCACTTCCTAGGTCAAGTACTGCGGTTTGGAGCGGCAGCGATACCTCACCTGATGCCGTTTCAGCGCGCCGTGGATATGAGTTTCCTATGGCAGCATGTCCGCAGATAATAAAAGAGCAACCTCAAACACAGAGGTAAATATAGGAATCAGAAGAAGAACCGGCTAAAACATCAACGCCATCGGGCATCGACATAGAAGAAGACACCCTTGGGCAACCAAGGCTGCAGTGATGTCGTTTTCTCCATGGCCACGATGCTAGAGCACCAGGATGCAACCGCCCAACCGGCATCCATAATTCGGACATTTCTAGACCGAAGGCTGTCCACCCGCCAGCGGTGCGGCGGCAATATGCCCATCATGCCTAATGGAATTCTGTCCACACCCTTATAGAGAAGAACCGGGCCCGGGAATAAATCCCAGACCCGGTTCTCTCAATCAGCAGCTCGGAAGATCAGTCCTCGTCCTCAGCCACGCGGGAGTGGCTGTAGATCATCTTCATGGAGCAGATGAAGAGCACCAAGCCCAGCAGGATGATCACGCCACCGATCATGAAGACATTGGCGTAGGTCGAGGCCAGGCCCTGCGCAGTGCCGGCCAGGCTGCCCGAACCCATGGATCCGTTGGCCATGAGCTGGCCGAAGAGGGCGACACCGACGGAGCCGGTGATGGCCTGCAATAGGTCGTTGAAACCGAGCACACGGCCGGACTCCTCAGGAGCCACGGTCAGGGTCGCGGTGTCAACGATGGGCTGGTAGAAGAAGGAGGTGCCGAAGTAGTAGATGCAGGGCGCTACAGCCAGGGCCCAGATCTTGCCGGCAGGAATCAGGAAAGCGATGGCGATCAGACCGCCGCCCATGCAGGCCAGGGCCAGGATGACCGAAGCCTTGCGCCCGATCTTCTGGATGATAGGCCCGGCAGCGAATCCCATGATGCCAGCAAGGATGATGGACCAGACCAGCAGGTTGGAGACCTTGGAGGAGTCGATGCCGTACACGTTCAGACCAATGGCGTTGACGCCGGCGTTCAGGGTGTAGCTGAAGAAGTAGCCGACGAAGATGACGGTCATGGTCATGGCAAATGCCGGGTTGGTCAGCATCTTCGGAGTGATGAAGGGGTTGCTGGCCTTGTTGATGTACACCACGAATGCAACGAGGGCCACGATGCAGGCGATGCCCCAGCCCCAGTTGATGTCGGTGAAGAACATGGTCACTGAAGCGGCGAACAGTCCAATTAGCGTGAAGCCGATGCCGTCGATCTTGACGCCAGCTGCATGCTGGTCGGGCAGGTTCTTGGCCAGAACAGGAATGAAGAAGACGGCCAGGATGCCCACGCCGAAGAGCCAGCGCCAGTCAAGCAGGGTCATGTAGCCGGCCAGGAAGACTCCCAGGGCGGCGGCGAAGCGGAAGACCGCGACGAAGACGCCGTACCAGAGCACGCGCTTCTTCTTCTCCACATACTTGGAGACCAGAACCAGGAAGATGGAGCCGGAAACCTGCCAACCGGCAGACTGCACCACACGGGCGGCGATGACGATCCAGATGCTGAAAGTGCCGAAGCACCCCAGAATCGACCCCAGCACGAAGACGATCGTACCCAGGATCATCATCTTCTTCAGGGAGACGAAATCGCCCAGGGATCCGTAGATGACGCAGACGATTCCCAGGATGATGCCGGGCAGTGAGGTGATCAGCGGAGCCAGGTTGGCCTGGTTGAGCTGCTTGCCGATGTTCACGTAGATCATGCCGAAGGCCTGCTGCTGGAGCACGCCCAGGGTGAAGATGATCAGGACCACCGGGATGGCCACGCGGGCCATCTTGTTCATTTTCGTGAACTCGGGAGTCCCCTCCTCGGGAACGGGTATGCCGTTCTTCTGCTCCTCGGAGACAGTTGACTCACTCATTTTTCCTTAGTTTCCTTTCGGTTCTTCTCAATGCGGAAGCTACTGGCGCTGGACCCGGCCGACCCTGTCGACAAAGGCGGAGCGGAACCCGTCCACATCCACGTCCACGCAGACGCTGGCGTTGGCTTTGCCGCCCAGGATGCCGTCGTAATCGACCACCGTGGCGCCCAGGGTGAGCGGACTGGAGATTTCGACATCCACGAAGGCCTGGCGCATGGTGAACAGGTCGGGCTGGAGCAGGACCATAGCGGCCGAGGGGTCGTACATCTTGATCCCCTCCTCGATATGTCCGCCGTCGTACGACCGGAAGAGGGAAGCGACCATGCCGCCCACTTCGCCGGCTGCGTCCAGATCGTCCAGGTCTCCGGCGACCAGATGGGCCTTGCGACCGATGTCCAGACCGACCATGGTCACGGGCAGCCCGCTGCGGAAGACCATCTTGGCAGCCTCAGGATCGACGGAGATGTTGAACTCGCCATAGACCCCGATGTTGCCGCGTCCGGTGGAGCCTCCCATCATGACGATCCGGTCGATGTGGTCCTTGACCTCCGGGAAGGTGGCCAGCAGCAGGGCGATGTTGGTCAGAGGGCCCAGGGTCAGGATGGTGACCGGCTCATCGCTCTCCAGCAGCACCCGCCGCTCCTCCAGGACCGCATTGTTCTCGGTCAGCAGGCTGGTGTCCGGCTCAGGGAAGACGAATGACCCCATCCCTGACTTGCCGTGGGCTTCGGTGGCGAACCTGTTGTCACGCATGAGCGGGGCCGCAGCGCCACGGGCCACGGGGATGCGCCTGCCCAGGAAGGTCAGCAGATTCAGGGCATTGTTGGTGGTGTGGCCGATGCCCACATTGCCGGACACCGAGGCTATCAGCCTGATGTCGAAGCTGGGCTCGTCGACCAGCATCGTAATGGCCGCAGCATCATCGATGCCAGGATCCGTGTCGATGATCAGTGGTCTGGTCATTGCTTCACTCCTTTTGCTCTTGTCGTGTCCAAACTCAAATTCCTGCCCCCGCTTTGGCCCGCCGGGCTGCATCGACAAAGCCGGAAACGGTGAAGACCGGGCCCTCCAATCCGACCTGCCGGGCCACCCGGGTGATGGGCGGAGGCGTCACATAGGCCTGCTTGAGCACATCATCCCGGGAAAAGACCTCCTCGCGGCTGCCATCCAGCAGGACCCGGCCATGCTGCATGAGCACGACCCTGGGGAAGTTGCGGGTGACGAACTTCATGTCGTGGGAAATCGTGATGCAGAGCTTGCCTTGGTCCCGCAGACTGGCGATGATGGCAGCCAGTCGATCATTGCCGGCCTTGTCCTGGCCGCATGTGGGCTCGTCGAAGACCACGGCACCCGTATCCATCATGAGAACGGATCCGATGGCGCAGAACTTCTTCTCGGTGGGGCTCAGATCGAAAGGATGATCGTCCAGCCGGTCTGCCAGGCCCACCAACCCAGCCACCTGCTCCATACGTCGCCCTATCAGATCCTGATCGAACCCAAGCTGCCGGGGACCGAACTCGAATTCCTTGCGCACGCTGTCCAGAAAGAGCTGATCGTCGGGATTCTGAAAGACGTATCCCACTTTCCGGGCCCACTGGGCCGTGTCCGCCGTAGCCAGATCGACGCCGTCAAGCAAGATCCGACCACTGGTCGGTCTAAGGATGCCATTCAGATGCTTGGCCAAGGTGGTTTTGCCAGCGCCGTTCTGACCGATCAGCGCCACGGGCCGATCACCTTCGAGGGTCAGTTCCACTCCATCCAAAGCACGATGATCATGAGGATAGACGTACTCCAGATGCTCCAGGTCGATCTTCATCGAAGCGCCTCCCGAATCATGCGTACCGCCTGGTCCTCGCGTACTGGCAAATCCGACAGTTCGAATCCTGCGTCCTGCAAACCTCTACAGAGCTTGACGTAATCCGGTATGTCAATCCCCCACTTCACGATCTCGGGGTCGGCGAAAACCTTCTCAGGGGTGCCCAGGGCACGAACCCGACCAGCGCCCAGGACCATGACCTGGTCAGCGCATCGGGCGACCCGCTCCATATCGTGATCGACCATGACTACGGTGATCCCCTCATGGTTGAGCCGCTTGACAATGTCGAAGATTTCCTCGCTGCCAAGCGGGTCCAGCTGGGCTGTGCATTCATCCAGAACCAGGATGTCCGGTTCCATGATCAAGGTCGAGCCAAGGGCCACCCGCTGCACCTGTCCGCCGGAAAGCTCCAAGGGGTTCTTGTCGAGCAGATCCTCGATATGCATAAGGGCGGCCACCCGGGCCACCTTGGTATGCATGGTTTCACGTGGAACCCCATGGTTGCCCAGTCCGAAGGCCAGTTCCTCGGCCACGGTCCCGGCCGTATAAGAGAGCTGATTGAAAGGGTTTTGAAAAACCAGACCCACGTGTCTGGACAGATCGGCAATGGTTGAACTGGCTACATCCCTGTCCTTGATCCGGACGCTTCCCTTGGATTTTCCTACAAAATAGTGCGGAATCAGACCGACCAAGGCGTTGCACAGGGTCGATTTGCCCGCCCCATTGGATCCGACGATGCAGAAGAAGCTGCCCTGTTCGACGCTGAAGCTCACCCGCTTCAAGGTGGTCCGATCAGCATCACGGTATCTGAAGGAGAAGTCCTCCACCCGTATGACCTCGGTCATGCCCGACCTCCCCACTGGATTGCGAAAGTGATCAGACCTGCACGAGAGAGGCAACCGAGCACCAGGGTGAGCACCAGGAAAACGGTGAACAGGATGGTCATCACGGTGTCACTGTGCCGCCAGACCACCTCAAGGTAGCTGGTCTGCCGCACCCCTCGGATGCCGAATCCACGGGTCTCCAGGGTCATCCCGCGCTCCTGCGAATCCGTCAGAGAGGAAAGAACAACCGGCCCGAGCAGGGGCAGGAAGGCCCGCGCCCGGGAAATCAAGCCGCCACCGGTCTCCAGACCACGTGCATGCTGAGACTGCTCGATAATCGCAATCCTGCGCTGCATCTGCGGAACCACATTCAAACTGGCCAGGATCAGGAAGCCAATCTTCGATGGAACACCGATCTGCGTCAGAGCAGCAACCAGACGACCCGTGTAGGTAGTTTTATTGGTCAGGTAGAAGGACCCCAGGAAAACCAAAAGAGTTACTACGATTTTGGCCGCATAGAGGCTGCCTTCGAGACCCAGTCGGGCGAATCCCAGGTCAAGAATGACCTTGGAATTCCTTGGGCTGTAGCACCCCTGAATGAACAGCAGCATGAGCGTAACGGGAATGCCGAACCCCAGCATCACGCCAGAGAAGGGCCTGAGCACCCGAGCCATAGCAGCTGCGATAAAGAGCATGACGATAATCCCCAGGCCAAGAGTGAAGTCCGGCCAGACCAAGGTCGCCAGGCCCAAGGAGCACACGCCAGCGATCTTGGCCATGGGATGCATGCTGCGGGACAGTGGAGAATCAGGAATCCCGTTCGTTGCAGGACCAGGCATCAGCGTTCAGACCTTTGGGTAGGTTCACAGTCCAAGTCAGCCGGGTCCCTGGTCGATGTGCCCCGATCAGCTTCTGCTGCGCCGTCGATCCTCACCGGCCGTGCTGGGCTCTCCCGACTGGACGCTCCAGCCGCTTCGTGCCCATCCTCGTCTTCGTCCTCATCCAGGTCGTCCAAATCGTCCAGACCCCCCTGGTCCTCGCTGCCGTCCAGAGCATACTGGCTCAGGAAACGCTTGGGGATTCGACGCACAATCACATAAGCAATCAGGACGGTAATGCCCTTGTCGATCAGATTCTCCAGCATGGAGGAGGAGAGAACCGAGATAACGATGTTCTTCACAGCCACCACCAGTGCAGCTGTGAGGACCGAGGTGCCGTTGACTCCGGTGGCACCCCCGTAGACGAGCACGGTGATCAGAGATGCTGTGACCGTGTTGACCAGGGCGCAGGCCAGCCAGACCAGGACGACTCCCCATATCCGTTTGAAGAGCCCGGCCTTGACCATGTATCCGATCACCAGGCCGCACAGAACGCTGGAGAGCGCATAGGGCAGATAGACCGGATTGGCCACCAAGGCGAGGAAGACGTTGGTCAGCAGTCCGCACAGGGCAGCCACCCAGGGGCCGGACAGGCAGGCGATTACCGTGGTGCCGATCATATCCAGGAAAAGCGGCAGTTTGAGGGTGGAGCTCAGGGTACCGCCGATGAGGTTGATGCCCACCGCGATGGGTATCAGCACCAAGGATTTTGTCGAGAACTGCGCAGTGATCCCTCTCCACACCGGTCGCGCGCTCATAATCCGTACCGCCTTTGGTCCTTGAATGTCGATTTCTGCAGATGGCCGTCGCTCACAGCCAGATCCGCATCACCGCTTTGAGAAACCACTTTAGTAAACAACTTTCATTGACAGAGACTATCAACAGCCGGATGGGGTGTCAAATGCGAAACCTCCGACGACGATCTCTCAGGTAAGCTTGATTCGCCAGATCCAACAGGTCGACAGAGCCGTTCGCCGGAGCGTCAGAGATGAGGAGCACAGGAAACCACATGAACATCAAGGACATTGCTCAGCTTGCCGGCGTATCCACATCGACGGTCTCCAAGATTGTGAATCACAAGGACGCGAGCATCACAGCCGCCACGCGCGACAGGGTCCTTGAACTGGTCAGGAAGTACCACTACACGCCCTACGGATCCTCCAAACCCAACACCACCACCTGGAGAATCGGAGTCCTGCTCAGCTCATCCATCTCCATGGACTCCACCTTGGATGGGATCATCCAGCAGGCACAAAAGTCGGGGTACGGCACCCTGGTTTTCAACAGCTACGGCAATCATGACCAGGAGGAACGCAACATCCTGGCCGCCCTGGAGCATCGAGTGGATGGCATGGTCTGGGAACCGATCGACCGCACAAGCCTGGCCTTGAAAAGCAGGATCGAGGCAGGGGGGATTCCCGAACTGACCATTGGACCCCTGGGAGACGACCGGGCCGCGCTCATGCCCTACGAGGAGGCTGCCTACAGTCTTACTGAAGAGCTGATCAAGCGCCACCACACCAGCATCGCTTGCCTTATTTCGCCGGGCAGACGGACACAGAGCTTCCTGCACGGTTATCGTCGCTGCTTGTTCGACCATAACCTCCAATACCACACCGACATGGTCCTGGAAACCATCGGCGAGGACCTGACCCAGGTGCTGGAGAACCGCCACGTCACCGGTATCGTGGCATCCCACTACCACCATGCCCTGGAATTCCTTCAGTTCGCCGAATCCATGCATTACCGTCTGCCCCAGGACCTCTCCCTGGTCTCCCTGATGAACGACACCAACGTGCACCTGCGCTACCCTGGCAGCCCGGAAATATCGTCCTACGTCATGCGCAACGCCGACTTCGGCGCCTACCTGTGCAGACGGATCATCCACGCCATTGAGCATGAGTCTGATCGGAGCGAGACCTTTGAGCACGTCTTCACCCTGGAAGGCGAGAAGACCGTCGGCCGGCCCCCGGACCAGCAATGCAAGAAGATCGTGGTGGTCGGCAGCATCAATGTGGACACCTACCTGACCGCCCCAAGCCTGCCCAAGGCGGGTATGACCACCACTACCAGAAACTTCGCCTCCACACCGGGGGGCAAGGCCACCAACCAGGCGGTGGGAGTGGCCAGGCTGGAGCATCAGGTTTCCCTGATCGGCAATGTCGGCAGCGATCCGGCCGCAGACTACATCTACAAAACCATGAGGCAGGCCCATGTGGATGCCACCGGTGTGCGCAGAGTCGCCGGCGCGGACACGGGCAAAGCCTACATCTTCGTCGACGGCAAGGGTGAGTCGATGATCTCCCTGGTGGCGGGCGCCAACGAGTCCCTGACCCCGGACGACATCACCGAGCGCGACCAGATCTTCCGGAACACCGGCTACTGCCTGATCCAGACAGAGATCCCCATGGACACTGTCGCCGAGGCCTGCAGAACAGCCAAGCGCCACCAGGCCGCCACCATCGTCAAACCGTCATCCTGCGACCACCTGCCTGAAGACCTGCTGGCTTCGATCGACATCCTGATCCCGAATCTGAACGAGTTGAACACCCTGATACCCGGAGCAGGATCCGTGGTGGACAAGGCGAAACGGTTCATAGACGGCGGGGTGGGCAGGGTCATCATCACCCTGGGCGAGCGCGGCTGCACTCTGGTCACTTCCAGCGGGCACAAGGACTTCCCAGCCCACGAGACCCGAGCAATCGACGACACCGGCGCCAGCGATGCCTTTATCAGCGCCCTGGCCTCCTATCTGTGCAGCGGATGCTCCCTGGACAAAGCCGCTCACATTGCCAATCTGGCCGCCGGCTTCAGCGTCGCCCACGAAGGCGTCATCCCCTCACTGATCAACCGCCGCCAGCTGGAAGGCCTGATCGACTGAGCGGCCCGGGCGCAAGCACGGTCGTCGGAAGGCTGTGATTGTCTGCCGTGCCTATCATCAAGGTCTACAGCTTCTGAAGGTATGCTCGTCGGCCCGACACAGCAATCAGGGGCTGTACTTTAAGAATTTTGCAGTCAGTCGCCCATGAATACAGCTATGACCAGTTCCTTTCGGAACCCGACTTTTCATCTGCGAGCGATCTGTTTCTCCGATAATACTGACGGCGACAATGTGAAGCGACTTAACTTATTCAATCTCTGAGTACCATATAGATAGCTAATGAGGGGTGGGCATCTTTGCCCTGACGCCTTGCGTGTTATACCCGCCAGGGGCTGCGCAGACCAAAAGGAGGGTAAAAAGTGGATAAAGTAGTGACGATTTCTGACGTAGCCCAAGCGGCTGGAGTCTCGAAAGCCACTGTTTCATACGTACTCTCCAACGATAAAAGAATAAGCAAACAAACGGCAGAGAAGGTGCGGCGCACAATAAATGATCTGGGATATACCGTCAATCACGCTGCCAGAGCCCTGTCAACCAAGAAAAGCAACGTACTGGGAATTGTGTCGCCCACCCACCATGGTGTCTACCTGTCATCCTTTTTCGGACTGCACATTTATCTGTTGTCTGAGTATGCGACACGATCCGGTTACGACAGCATGTTCATCGGTTCTGATGACGGTTGCGACGCCATGAAGAAAGCCGCCGCCTCCCATAAAGTGGACGGCTTCATACTTATGGATGTATGTGACAACGACCCGCGCATGACTACTGCCAAAGAGATTGGAATCCCCACAGTCGTCTTCGGATCACCGATTTCATCTTTCGGTTTAGACACAGTGGACTCAGACTTCCGATCGGAGGCTGCAAGATGCATGCAATGCATGGCTGCCGATAACCATCAGGAGGTGATCTTGTACTCCTGGTCTAAGAGCATTTTTGAGAAGCGTATGGGTTTCGCCTTACGCTTCAGAGACCAAATCACACAAAGCGCCAAGGATCTAGGAATTATTCTGCATATCTATTCACCTGACAACGACGAATCGGATCCAGCAGGAGAACTGTTGCATGCGTTACATCTGTATCCTCATGCCACTGCGATGATCATCCACAACGAAAGTGCATCGATTATAGCCCCGCAGGCCTTTTCCGCAAGAGGCATTCAGATTCCAGACGACCTGTATGTGATTTCCGTCTTTCCCAAACAAATGCAGTGGTCGGTGCTAGCCTCATTCGCCTTCATCCAAACCGATATAGACCAGTTGGCGCAGAAAATCGTGAGTACATTGGTGGCTCGCATTCAGGATCCGGATGCACCCATCACAAAATCATTATTGGATTTTACCTTGCAGCAACAAGTCAGCAAACAGCACTGATGCAGTCGTCTGACCATCTCCAGGAGAGTTTGTTTCTGCAATCCCGAATACAAAACCCCAAGCGGCATCCCACCTGTCCAATAATTAATTGATTTGACCTACGGCGCGGATATTATATAATGTTTGTGAACCGGTTCAATAAGTGATGATTCGACTCCGGGGCTCGAGTCATACCAGCTTGGATGAAGATGCCACACCGTAGCGGCATCGCAGAAAGGAAATCATGCACAACCTGTTCATCAAACGCTTCGCAACCATCTGTTCAGCTGTCGTCATTGCGGCAAGTCTTGCCGCTTGCGGCGGCTCGAATCAGAGTGCGGACACCATTGGTTTTTGGGATCCCTATCCACAGAAAAACGCATCCAGCACATGGGAGGCATTCGTCAAGCGTTGCGCTCCCAAGGGTTACAAAATAAAGCGTACTGGATACCCCCAGTCTGATCTGCTGAATAATCTCACCACTGCCGTAAAGGCCGGGAATGCCCCACAAATCGCCTTGATAGATAATCCAAAAATGCCTACCGCAGTCGATGCTGGCCTCGTTACCGACATCAAAGCCGCCGGCATCAACACCAAGGGCTACGACAGCAACATCGAGGCGCCTGGAATCATCGACAACGTCCAATACGGCATCTCTTACGGATCCAATGCACTGGGGCTTTACTATAACCCGAAAATACTGGAAAAAGCAGGCGTCGATCCTGCGTCCATAAAAGATTGGGCGAGCCTGAACAAGGCTATAGAACAAGTGGTGGCGTCAGGAAGCAAAGGCATTACCTTCGCAGGCATCTCCGGCGAGGAGGGTACATTCCAGTTCCTGCCTTGGTTTTGGGGAGCAGAGGGGGATCTGAAACATCCAAAATCACAAGCCGAAACCGATGCTTTGAACCTGGTCTCCGATTGGGTCCGAAAAGGTTGGGCGCCAAAATCCGTATCCACCGACAACCAATCGGCAGCCTGGGATGCTTTCCTGACTGATCAGTACGGATTCTCTGAAAATGGCTCATGGCAGGCCGAATCCGCCAAGGAAAAGGGATACGGAATGATACCGATTCCTGGCAAATCCGGCGGAGTCGCCCCCGTGCCGACCGGAGGCGAATTCATCACTATGCCTACCCAGAAAAAGGCCGACAAGAATCTCAGCAAAGCAACGGCTGAAGTCATTAACTGTCTGGTTGACGGGGATAATCTAAAAAAGACCAATGATGAGATGGTCTATTTAGCAGCGAAACGCTCCGTAAGAAACCAACAGGTCAAAGAGAACCAGATCTGGGCCCCGTGGGTAAAGCCGATCGAGCAGGCCAAGGGCAGAACTTCTGACATTGGCCTCAAATATGAGGATGTTTCAGCGCAGCTCTCCGAAGATCTGCAAGAGGCGCTGAACCAGCGCTGAACCAGCTGAGAAGTCGGCAGAGATGCTCGACTTCTCAGCACCCCTCGTCTCAAGGCAATTTTCAATAATCTTATTTCTTGCGTTGATCAGGTGAACGATGTCATTCAATATTCATCCACTACAGGACTCCGACGGGAGCATCCAGAACTCAAAAAAACGCGGCATCCATTCGACGACACTGGCGGCCTGGGGCTTCGCTATGCCTCTCATCGTGTATCTGGCCGTCTTCTACGTAACACCTCTTATCCAAAATATCTTCATGAGTCTGCACCGTTTCACTCGCCGGACTTTCGTCACCGGTGACGCACCATGGTCCGGCATTCAGGTATACCAAGAGGTTCTAGGAAATCCGAAGTTCTGGACGATACTCGTACAGACCTTATTGTTTGTGGTACTCTCAATTATTTTTCAATACAGCCTGGGGCTGGCACTGGCAGTATTCTTCAACCAGAATTTTCGACTATCGGCTGTGCTCCGTGGCGCTTTCCTGGTCCCTTGGCTCTTGCCTCCAATGATTTCAGGCACTATCTGGCAATGGATGATGGATGCCGATACCGGTGTCATCAACAAAGTCATAGGCTTTTTCGGCGGCTCCCCTATCTGGTGGCTGCAGGCTGATCACTCCCTATGGTCAGTCATCATTGCCAACATCTGGTTAGGCATTCCATTCAATATGGTCATTCTGTATTCAGGATTACAAAACATTAACCAAGATCTATACGAAGCTGCATCCTTGGATGGTTGCAACTCTTGGCAGCGATTCTGGAAAATCACCTTTCCTTTATTGAAACCTGTCACCATGATCACCCTCCTGCTCGGATTCGTATACACACTCAAAACCGTAGACATAATTTGGATAATGACCAAAGGAACGGGCACATCGCGCACCCTTGCCACCTGGGCTTATGAGATGGCATTCGGGAAGGGAACATCCGCAACCATCCGATATTCAGAAGCATCCGTAGTGGGCACCATTCTGATCGCCATCGCCCTGGTATTCGCCTTTGCCTATCTACGGGCACAAGGTTCAGAGAGGAGCAAGCAATAATGAGGCATCGTTCGACATGGTGGAAAACGCTGATCGCCGTCGTACTCACCCTAATCATGCTTTTCCCGATTTATTGGATGATCAACATCTCTCTGACCAAAAGACGGTCGATTCGCTCGGGAGACCTATATCCACGCGATTTCACGTTGACGAACTTTTCTTCAGCCTTCCACACCGAAATGACATACCTGGGCACATCCCTGCTCATTGCCATCGGTGTAGTTCTGTTGACACTCGCCATCGCACTTCCGTCTTCTTACGCCATCGCTTTTCTTGAACTCAAAGGCCGCAGAACAATCAATTTCCTTCTGATTGTGGCTCAGATGATCCCCGCTGTAGTCATGGCCCTGGGCTTTTATCAGATCTACAACCGTATCGGCCTTTTGGACAGCATCCCCGGTCTGATCATTGCGGATTCCACAGTGGCCGTGCCATTCGCCGTCATGCTTCTATCGAGCTTCATGACCGGCATGCCGCATTCCATCATTGAAGCTGCAGAAATCGATGGCGCTTCACATTGGCGTGTATTCACAACCATAGTGGTTCCGCTAAGCAGAAACTCCATCGTAACGACTTCGTTGTTCTCATTCCTCTGGGCATGGTCTGACTTCATGTTTGCGTCAACGCTGGATTCCGGCGGGGGGCGCATGCGTCCCATCACGATGGGCCTCTATGATTTTATAGGGGCACAGAATCAGGAATGGGGTCCATTGATGGCTACAGCCGTCCTGGCTTCGGTGCCAACCGCAATACTGTTGATCGTCGCACAGAAATATGTCGCTGCGGGTGTTACAGCAGGTGCGATAAAGGACTGAAACCGAAAGTGAATCAACCAATTGAAAGGGTACTGAATCAATGCTACATTCAACATTTACCACCGACGGCCAGGCGCTGCAGTGGACAGGCGACGGCGAATACCTTCGCATCGAGCCCTGGGGAACAGATTCGATACGCGTCCGATCCTCGCAGATGCACGAGCCTGAAGACCCGGACTGGGCGCTTTTACACGACCACCACGAGCCTGCAGAGGCAGTGCGTATAAGCATCGATGACCAGCAAGGCCAGGCCACCATAATCAACGGATCCCTAATGGTCAAAGCACAGGCCTCAGATGGCGTTTACGGCGGCAGCGGCTATACCGAGCCGAAATGCCTGCTCAGCTTTTGGCGCGCCGACGGCAAGCTGCTCTTCAGCGAGATGAACGATGGCGGCTCCCTGAATTTAAGAGCGCGTTCTTTCACTCCCATCGTGGGAGGCGACCACCAGGTCAAGGTAACGTTCGTCCCTCCGGAAAACGAACGTCTCTACGGCATGGGCGAATATCAACAGAACATCATGAATCTGAAAGGCTGCACGCTCGAACTGGCCCATAGGAACTCGCAAATCTCCATACCCTTCGTCGTCTCCAGCTGTGGATACGGATTCCTCTGGAACAATCCAGCCGTCGGTTCCGTCAGTTTTGGGAAAAACAAGACCCAATGGTCGGCGGACAGCACTCGACAGATTGATTACTGGGTTACAGCCGGTGCCGATTACCGCTCTATCATGTCCAATTACGCAGACGCTACCGGTCATGCTCCTCAGATGCCTGAATGGGGCCTTGGATTTTGGCAGAGCAAGCTGCGCTATTGGAACCAGGATCAATTGCTGGAGGTTGCCAGAGAGTTCAAAAAACGCAGCATTCCTCTGGATCTCATTGTCATCGATTTCTTCCATTGGCCCCACATGGGTGATTTCAGATTCGAAGACGAATTCTGGCCGGATCCCGTCAGCATGAGCAACGAATTGCACAAGATGGGGATCCGACTCATGGTGTCAGTCTGGCCGCAGATAGCACTGACTTCTGAAAACTATCCAGAGATGAAAGCCAAGAATCTGCTGGTACGGGCAGACCACGGCGAAGACATCGGCATGATGTTCGAGGGACCCAGCCAATTCTACGACGCCACCAACCCTAGAGCCCGCCAATATGTATGGGAGAAATGCCGTGAGCACTACGCCGATGTCGGCGTCGACGCATTCTGGCTGGATGAGGCCGAACCGGAGTATGGCACTTACGATTTCAGCAATTACCGCTACTGGGCTGGACCTGCTCAGCAGACAGCCAATCTGTATCCGCGGGAATACAACAAGGGATTCTACGAGGGACAGCTGGCCTATGGGCGCCAGGGACAGATCGTTAACCTCACCAGATGCGCATGGGCCGGATCCCAGCAATATGGGGCTCTTGTATGGTCGGGCGATGTAGCATCCACCTTCGAGGCGTTCAGAGCACAAATCACCTGCGCTATCCATATGGGCATGGCCGGCATTTCTTGGTTCACCACCGACCTGGGTGGCTTCCACGATGGTGATATCGACGATCCCACATTCCGCGAACTGCTGTTGCGCTGGGCGCAATTCTCCTGCTTCTCGCCCGTCATGCGCAATCACGGTGACCGTAGCCAGCACCACCCTGACGGGACCACCAAGACCGCCATCACTACGGCGCAAGGCGAACGACGATTACCGTCCGGAGCGAGCAACGAACCATGGAGCTATGGAAAGTCCGTCGAAGACATCTATGTCAAGTTCATCAAGATCCGAGAGCATCTTCGCCCTTATCTGCGTGAGCTGTTTGCCCAGGCACATGAGGACGGGCAGCCGCTCATCAGAGGACTGTTCTACGAATTCCCCAATGACGACGCTGCCTCCGATATCGCCGACGAGTATATGCTCGGACCTGATCTGCTGGTAGCCCCCGTAGTAGAGGAAGGAGCCAGATCCCGACAGGTCTACTTGCCTGGGGACGCGACTACGCAGTGGCAGGATCTTCGCGACGGAGCGATGTACAACGGGGGTCAGACGATCACTGCAGAAGCCCCGCTGGATACTCTGCCGGTATTCGCAAGGGACAGCAGAAACCACGAGCTGCTGGGCATACTCTGATCTATCCGTCACATAGTCACGGAAGCTCATCGTCATTCACATCGGGTCAGGACCGCTCGTCCTGGCCCGACTTCCTATTCAATCGAGACATGATTCATCCCGTTTCCAATTTCATTAAGCTTTCACGCTCATATTCCACCCTGTGCAACAACCGGTACTACAACCCTCAGTTCGCCTTGTCAGCAACGTTTTGGCGACACTGGAGGTTCTGGCCAACAAGGACCAAGTGACAATCGTCGACAAGGTTCGTAACGAGGTATACGGCCACAATCGCCTCTGGAAACATCCCAAGTACCGACTTTCGCCTCCCAGCTCTCGGTTAACACTGAGAGCCTATTCGCTTTCATGCTGGACATTGGAGGATTCTGAAGGTTCAGGCTACGAAGCCTGTTCCACTTTCCATCTCGCCCCATCTCCACACGCACCACCGCCTAGAGTAGATGCAAGGAAGCATCGCAGCATCAAATCACCAAAGGAGCAGCCATCATGAGACCAATGTCGGACTATGCCAAGGACCTGCAGCACTCGGGCATGGTCGCCCGTGATCTGGACGAGACCATCGACTTCTACACCAACAAACTCGGGTTCGAACTGGTCGGCATCTACCCCAACGAAGAGAATCGATGCGCCTTTTTGCGCCTGGGACATTTGACCATCGAGACCTGGGAGGGCGAGCCTGCGCCCATGCGCACCGGGGCCATCAACCACTGGGCGCTGGACGCGCCAGACATCGATGCTGCTTACGAGCATGCCCTGGAGATGGGGTTGACCATCAGAGAGAAGGCCATCCAGTCCATTCCCACTTTCTGGCAGCAGGGAATCCGCTACTTCAACGTTATCGGCCCCAACCAGGAGACCATCGAGTTCTGCCAGATTCTCTGACTGTCCTCCTAAGGCCGGCGACTCTTCCCTCTCGTGTATAGCAAGGAATGCAGATGGACAATCGGGTTATATGGCAGCTCTCAACCCCACCCCAACGACGACTGCCACAGAACACTCATGTGAGCAAAGCGACAAAATTCTCATTGTTTCACACGCTTGCTTGAACGGCCGAAAAGACCATGATTTATCCCCTTATTCCAGCCTTTCAGGAACATAGGGACACCCAGAATAATCCCAGGTACTGCAAGTAGTATGGAATAAGTATCCAAGGACGGATGCATTGCTATGGAAAGAGGTTTCTATGACGAACATTCATAATGTCACGGTTGCCGGCGGTGGGGTGCTTGGCAGCCAAATCGCCTATCAATCAGCCTTCAAGGGTAAGAAGGTAACGATCTACGACATCAATGACCAGGCTGTGGCGGCCGCCGAGGAGCGTGTCAAGAATCTGCGCGATTCCTACAAGCACGACATCAATGCCACCGATGAACAATTCGACGCCGGACTGAACAATATGTCCTTTACAGCCGACATGGCCGAGGCCGTCAAGGACGCTGACCTGGTCATTGAAGCAGTCCCGGAAAAGCCCTCGATCAAGCATGACCTTTACCAGAACCTGGCCAAGCTGGCCCCCAAGGATGCCATCTTCACCAGCAACTCCTCCACCTACGTGCCCAGCACTTTCGCAGCTGACACGGGCAGGCCGGACAAGTTCCTGAACATGCACTTTGCCAACCAGGTTTGGCTCTACAACACGGCTGAGATCATGGGCACCGATCAGACCGACCCCAAGGTCTTCAATGAAATCGTGGACTATGCCAAGGAGATCGGCATGGTTCCCATCGTCCTGAAGAAGGAACAGCCCGGATACGTCCTGAACACCCTCCTCATCCCCCTGCTCGAAGCCGCCTCCTACCTTTGGGGTCAGGGCATCGCGGATCCGGAGACCGTGGACAAGACCTGGATGATCGCAACAGGTGCGCCCATGGGACCCTTTGCCATCTTTGACGTTGTGGGACTGCGGACCGCCTTCAATATCACCAAGGAACAGCGGGGAGACAACCCTGACTTCAAGCCCTTCCTGGAGAAGATCCAGAAGATGATGGACGAAGGCAAGACCGGTAAGGATTCGGGAGAAGGGTTCTACACCTATCCCAACCCCGCCTTTGCGGATCCTGACTTCCTGAAGGCCTGAGAGAACCGTTTTCACCAAACAGGACCCACCCGTTGCAGGGGACCACAACGCAACTCGCCTCCCCGCAATGGGAGGGTCTGTTTTCACTGCCGATTTCCAAGCGAATCTAACCGTCAAGCTGCTCGCCAACCCTCGCAAACCGCCGACTGCGCCTCTTTACTAGCATTGAATCAGGCATCCAAGGAAGGGTGCCGACACAATGAAAGAGGTCATTTATGACAGAGATCGAACAGGTCACCGTCGCCGGTGGTGGCGTTTTGGGCAGTCAGATCGCCTATCAATGTGCATTCAAGGGCAAAAATGTCACGGTCTACGACATCGGAGACGATGCCGTAGCAGCGGCCAGAGAACGGGTCAAAGCGCTTCGCGCCGCCTATAAGCGCGACATAAAAGCAACAGACGAACAGTTTGATGCCGGGTTAGGTCGAATGAGCTTCACCACCGACCTGAGCGAGGCAGTCAAGAGCGCGGATCTGGTCATCGAGGCAATTCCCGAGAAGCCCTCCATCAAGCACGACTTCTACCAGAGCCTGGCCAAACTGGCACCCGAGAACACTATTTTCGCCAGTAACTCCTCCACCTACGTGCCCAGCACTTTTGCAGCCGACACAGGCAGGCCAGACAAATTCCTGAACTTGCACTTCGCCAACCAGATCTGGCTGATGAATACTGCTGAAATCATGGGAACCGATCAAACGGATCCGGACATCTACAACCGAATCGTTTCCTTTGCCCGGGAAATTGGCATGGTCCCCATCCAGCTGCACAAGGAACAGCCCGGCTATGTGCTCAACACGTTGCTGATGCCACTCATGGGCGCCGCCGGCATGCTATGGGCGCACGATGTGGCCGATCCACAGACTATCGACAAAACCTGGATGATTGCCACTGGCGCGCCCAAGGGACCCTTCGGCTTCTACGACATGGTCGGCCTTCGGACCGCATACAACATCCTCTGCCAGCGCCAGGGTGACAATCCTCAAGCCAAGCCCCTCCTGGACAAGCTCAAGGCCATGATAGACCAAGGCAAGCTGGGCGAAGAGACCGGTCAGGGCTTCTACCAGTATCCTGATCCCGACTACCGGGACCCCGGATTCCTCAAGGTCTGATCAAATCCGACCAAGTGGGCTATGGTGGGCCGGAGCCGGGTCCACCATAGCCTTCATCATGAGGCGTGGTAAGCTGTGTATTTATGGCATTTTTGTGAAAACCGCTAGAGGAAGAGGCAGGCAGAGAACTCACAAAGGCGGAATAGACGAACAACGGCCTTGTGGCCGGAGAAGGAATAATGGCAGAGGACGATAAAATTTCGGCTGCTGACAGCGGCCATCACAATCAGGAACGGCGCGATAGGCAGACAGCCAAGCAACTGAAGAAGCAGCAGGCCGCGGAAAAGCGCAGGGCCCGCAAACAGAATCCCAAACCGCACCGGGGCTGGAGCGAGCGCCTGCATCTGACCGACATCAACGTGGTGGACAGGTCCACCCTCAAGCGGGCCATCGCCGGCACCGTGGTCGGCAACTTCATGGAATGGTATGACGTAGGGGTCTACGGCTACCTGGCGGTGACCATCGGCCGCGTCTTCCTGTCCGACGCATCCGATGCCGTGCAGCGGCTCTTCTCTTTGGGTGTTTTCGCTGTCACCTTCGTCGCACGGCCTCTGGGCGGCGTGGTCCTGGGCCAGCTGGGCGACAAGATCGGCCGTCAGCGCATTTTGGCCTTCACCCTGCTGAGCATGTCCGCAGCCACCCTGCTGATCGGCCTTCTACCCAGCTATGCGGCCGTCGGTCCGCTGGCACCTATTCTGCTTATCCTGCTCAAGCTGATCCAAGGCTTCTCCACAGGCGGCGAGTATGCGGGCGCCTCGACCATGGTCACCGAATACTCACCGGATCGGCATCGCGGCTTCTTCGCCTCCCTGCTGGACGTGGGATCCTACCTGGGCTACGCCTTCGGAGCAGCCTTGGTCTCCCTCCTGGAGTTCTCCATCTCCCCAGAAGCCATGCTGGCCTGGGGCTGGCGCATCCCCTTCATCATCGCCCTGCCGCTGGCTGCCATCGCGGTCTACTTCCGGGCCAAGGTCCAGGACACCCCTGCTTTCCGTCAAGCCCAGGATGCCAGCGACGAGAAGACCAAGAGCCAGCACAAGAGCCTGCTGGACCTGATCCGGGGCTATTGGCGGGAACTGCTCATGGCCTTCATCCTGGTGGCCGCGGCCAACACCCTGAGCTACACGCTGACCGCCTACATGCCCACCTACTTGTCGGGCACCCTGCACTACAACACAGCCCAGGCCAACCTGCTCTCCCTGCCGGTCCTGCTCATGGTGGCCTGCTGCATCCCCATCACCGGAGCCCTTTCCGACCGCTTTGGCCGCAAGAAGGTGCTGTTTATGGGAGCATTCACTGGACTCTGCCTGTCCCTGCCCGCTTTCCGACTGTTGGAGCACGAAACCACGGGCGCCGTTTTCGGCGGATTGGTTCTGCTGGCCATCCCGGTCATCTTCTTCGTGGCCAACCTGGCCTCCACCTTGCCGGCCCTCTTCCCCACTGCCTCCCGTTACGGCGGCATGGGGCTGTCATACAACCTGGCTGTAGCCGTCTTCGGCGGAACCGCGCCTGTCATCATGGAAGGGCTGGTGACCGCGACCGGCAAGTCCCTGGCACCTGCCTACTGGATCATGTTCACCTCGACCTGCGGTCTTGTTACCGTGCTCTTCCTGGCTGAGACCGCCCGGCGCCCCATGCCCGGCACCTTGCCCACTGTGCTCAACCGACAGGAGGCACGCGACCTGGTGGCCACCCAGGACCGCAATCCCGACCTGGATGTGAAGACCATCATCAAGGATGCCGAAGAGAGCGGAGTGCGCAAGACACCGAAAAAGCTGGCAGCAGAGGCACGCAAACTTCTGGGCATTCCCCGCTCCGGAGCCAAGAACAAAAAGTAGCGACTTCCGTCAGGCCGAGCGAACCGGATGATTGACCAAATCGCGCTCGATCCAGGCCATGACCAGCCTGGCCAGGGCATCCACCTCTGCATCGGTCAGAGCCCTGCCACGCGGGATGTGGTGCCAGCGCTCGATGCACCCCCGGCAGCAGGTGGCCGTTGCATGCTGGGCCGTGAAAACCGGATGCCCGCGGTAGGGAGTCTGTTTGCCGTCCTTCAGCGGATGGGCCGGCCCCACACGCTTGGCCAGCATCTCATGGGCGTGGCGATCGATGGTATCCTTGCCCTTGGCGCGGGCGTAGGCGCGGTCCTTGGCTGACAGGGAGAAACCGGCCCGGAAGCGCGAATGCCCCAATCTGGCAAGAGTGCCCTTAATCCAGGCCTCATCTGCCCCAACCGACGCTGATCCGCTGCTGGCCATTTCCTGCTCGCCTCCATGCTCAGCCTTACCAAAGAGTCTGTACCCAGGCAAGGTTTCCCATGCGGAATAATTCCCCGAACATAGGACCAACAGGGACCAGTGTCAGGGGTAGGGTGAAGACAGTACTTGTATCCACTAACTACCAGACCCGCCATGTTCGGTCATGTCGGGTCACACAAGGGGGCTTTATGGCCAAAAGCAAGATGACTGTAGCCGAGATGATCGGGCTCTTCCTCACCCCTGACGCGCCTGTGCAGGTGACCGCCTTCGATGGGTCGGTCTTCGGGCAGGACCAAGCGCCACTGCATCTGGAAGTCAAGAATTCCCGTGCCATGTACTACATCACGGAAAATCCCAACGACCTGGGTCTGGCCCGCGCCTACCTGCAGGGCGATCTGGACTCTCCCGAGCTGCTGCCAGGCAACCCATACCAGGTTCTCAAGGAACTGATGGGTCTCAAGCACTTCGTCAAGCATCCCAGCAAGATGGAGCTGGCCCGGGCCGCAGGAGCTGTCTTCTCTCACGGAGTGCGCGTGCCCGAGCCACCGGCCATCGAAGGGCCCTCGCTGGCCAAGCGACTATCTGAGGGCATCCGTCCCCACACCCGCCGGGGCGACGCAGCCACTGTCAGTTACCACTACGACCAGTCCAACGACTTCTATCGGCTCTTCCTGGGCTCCTCCATGACCTACACCTGTGCCGTCTTTGAGAAGGCGGACGGCAGCCTGGAGGACGCTCAGTGGCACAAGCTCAACATGGTCCTGGACAAGATGCACCTGAATAAGGGCGACCGTCTGCTGGACGTGGGCTGCGGCTGGGGCTCCATGGCAATAGCGGCCGCCCGCCGTGGCATTCACGTCATCGGCGTGACTCTGGCTGAGGAGCAGGTGGAGTGGGCCCAGAACTGGATTCGCCAGGAGGGTCTGCAGGATCTGGCCGAGGTCCGGCTGATGGATTATCGCGACGTGCCCGAGTCCGGCTTCGATGGAATCTGCTCCATCGGCATGATGGAGCATGTGGGCTACAAGCAGTACCCCTCCTACTTCAAGGAGATGATGGACAAGCTGCGTCCGGGCGGCATCCTGCTCAACCACCAGATCACCCGCACCAACTCCCACGACCACAAGCGGGCAGGCGGATTCATCGACCGCTACATCTTCCCCGACGGTGAGCTGGCCAGCCCGGCCGAGATCGAACTGGCCATCCAGGACACCGGCTTCGAGGTCATTACCCAGGAGAACCTGCGCCAGCACTATGCGCTGACCCTCAAGCACTGGACCGAGAACCTCCAGGAGCATTGGGGCCAGGCCAAGCCCATGGTGGGCGAGCCCAAGGCGCGTCTCTGGGGTCTGTACATGGCCGGCGCGCGGCTCAACTTCGAGCTCGACAACATTCAGATACACCAGTTCCAGTGCATCAAGCCCGATCCCGAGACCGGCACGGACACCTACCCGCTGCGGCCCTGGTGGGACCGATAGTTGGTCTGAGGCGACCGATATAACTACACGACCTATAATATAGAAGGCTTGAAAAGGGGCGAGGAATCAAATCCTCGCCCCTTTTTGTTTCTGCCACCCGTACGGCCCGGTCTCAGGAAGACCTGTCCGCCGAAGCTTCCAGCCGAGCCAGATCCAAGGCCTTGTTGAAGGCATCCGAGGTCCAGCTGGCCCCAGCCACCTTGTCCACCTTGAGGTCCTTGAGTGGGCGCCCCTGGACTACTCCAGGCACAGCCCGGGCGAAGCGTTCCATGTGGCCGCGCGAGATGGGCGAATCCGAATGCCCCTGGACTTGGACCCGGGTCACCTGGCCTCCCGACAGGTCCAGATCCACATCAATGCTGTCAGCCCCGTCATGGCCGTACCTGCCCGTCAGGGCGTAGGTGCCATCGTGATAGTTGCCCGTGTCAGCCGGGGCGGTCGGCAGTCCATCACGGGAGACGGCGGTGGGATTACCTTCGCCCGCAGAGCCGGCTCCTGACTCTGGCGCAGAGCTGGACTCGGCGCCAGATCCGACGAACTCGTCGTCCATGGGCTTGGCCTGCTGGCTTCCGCAACCGCCCAGGAGTGAGCCGACCGCCACCAGAGTCGCCAGGGTTGCCGAGGCCGTGGCCAGTCCCCGAGACTTGCTTTTAGCCATTTCAACGCCCTCCTTCTGCATCAGCATTCGATCCCGGCAGGGAGCCGCCGGTCTTGGCCGTCTTGGTGGGGTCATGGAAACCCACTGGAATATCCTGGTCCCCTGAATCGACAGGAGCCCCGCTGAAGGCCGGACGGCCTCCGGCTGCCAGGTAGGCCCGCTTGGCCTCCTCATCATTCCACTGCTCGCCGGCCAGCACACCGTGGTTGAGCATGATCTCCCGCTGGGCGCAGGAGGCCACCAGGGCATCATGCGTGACCACAATCAGGGAGGTTCCCTGGTCATGCAATTGCCGGAAGAGATCCAGCACGATCCGCTCGTTGGCCTCGTCCAGGTTGCCAGTGGGCTCGTCAGCCAGAATCAGTTTGGGCTCGTTGATCAGCGCCCGGGCCACACAGACCCGCTGCTGCTCGCCGCCCGAAAGCTGGCTGGGCAGGTGGCGGGCCCGATCCGCCAGCCCCACCCGGTCCAGGGCCTTCATGGCCTGGTCCTCATCCACCACCGAGTGGTAGTACTGGGCCACCATGACGTTCTCCAGGGCGGTCAGGTGCGGGACCAGGTAGAACTTCTGGAAGACCAGGCCAATCACATTCTTGCGCACATCGGCCAGCTGGGACTGGCTCAGATCCTCCAGCGGCCGCCCCTGCAGACGGACCGACCCCCGGCTGGGGGTGTCCATGCAGCCCAGAATGTTCATCAGCGTGGTCTTGCCCGAGCCGGAGGACCCCACCACGGCCAGCCACTGGCCCTGCGGGACGCTCAGGTTCAGATCGTCCAGGGCGTGCAGATCGCCGTAGATCTTGGATACATGGTCCAGATCCAGCAGCATGCCGCCGCCCGACTGGAATTCGCTCGCCTTTGCCTGCGTCATTGTCATTCCTCCCTCAAAACCAGGGCCGGGTCGATACGCGAAGCCCGGAGGACCGGCCGGATGGATGCGATCATGGATATGGCCACGCTCAGCAGGACCGTGCCCAGGGCCAGCCACCAGTTGAAGCCCAGCGACCGTTGGAAGACGGACAGGCAGAGCAGCCGGGCGAAGCCATAGCCCAGGGCCGTGCCGATCAGGCCTCCTGCCAATCCGTAGCAAGCCGATTCCGCCAGAAACTCCATGGCTATCCCCCGCGAGGAAGCGCCCAGGGCCTTGCGCAGGCCAATCTCGCTGCGCCGCTGGGAGACGATGGAGGCCATGGTGGTCCCCACGCCCACAAAGGTCAGGACCAGCACCACCACCGAAACCAGCCAGAAGAGCGACTGGAGCATGGCGATGGTATGGCTGTCGCCCGCTGTGATCCTGGTGACCGGCCGGGCCTTGACCCCCATGGAGGTCATGTCGTTGATGCCTGCGGCAATGGTCTTCAGCCCCGAGGCCATGGTGTTGACCGAGTATTCGATGACATCGGTGCCCCGCTTGGCCCCGGTCAGGAGCTCCAGATCAGACAGGTCGGCGTAGATGATCCGATCCTCGGGACCACCGGTATCAACAATGCCGCCCACACGAAAGTCACGGCCCTGGCCTCCGGCCTTGCCCGTGTCGGTGACCTGTCCGGCCGGATAGCCGATGGTCATCTGCTTGCCGGTGGTCAGTCCCAGTGAATCAGCCAGGTCCCGCCCCACCATGACCGAACCAGGCCGGGGCCAGGAACCCTCCACGCTCCAGTGGCGGTTGAGCTGACGCACCTGGTCAGGGTGGATGCCGGCCATCTCTCGGGCCCCGGCATTGACCTGCACCGTCTCATATCGATAGGTGGCGTACCTTGCCGGAGCCTTGACGGTCACCATATGGGTGGTGTGGTCCACCATGCCCTGTTCAATGCCGGATCCGGACCGATTGCCCCCCTGAATGGGCGAGACGACCAGGTTGGCCCCGTAGGAACGCATCTCCTGGTTGATCTGCCTAGGGGCCTCAATGCAGACCGCCGCCAGGCAGAAGAGGGTGGCGGCACCCACCAGGGAGGCCACCACGGCCATCAGGGCCCGGCCACGACGGCGGAAAACGGCCCCGAAGAGCATGGTCAGGAACATGCGGGTGTTGGTCATATGGCTCTTATGGCGATCAGCGGCCATGAAGCACCTCCGCCGGCCGAAGCCGCAGAATCGATCTGATGGACGAGATGGACGCCAGCAGCACTGTAATGGCCAACAGCACGAAGACCAGCACGAAGACCATGGGCCTCATGGTAATGCCCGAGCCGAAGACCACCCTGCCCACGATCTGAGCCACTCCGGAGCCCAGCAGAGCACCGACCAGAGCCCCGGCCAGGGCAATCAGGGCCGTCTCGGCCAGCACCAGTCGGGACACGGCCCCGTCGGTGGCGCCCAGAGCCTTGAGCAGGGCAAACTCCGAGGACCGCTCGGATATGGAGGACGCCATCAGGTTGGCTACGGCGATGGCCGCCGCCAGCAGGCTGAGTACGGTCATCAGAATCATGACCGCCTGGGTTTTCTGCAGAACATCGCCCTGCAGGGCAGCCACCTGTCTGACCTGCTTGGCCATGGACCCGGGGATGGCCTCCTCGATCTGGTAGGCGATGGATGAGGGATAGGCCGTGCAGTACCAGGTCTCCCACTCGTCCTGGGAGAGGGCAGCAGGGTTTCGTGCGGCCTTGCGGGCCAGGTCGTTCTCGGGAGTGGTCAGAGCCTTGACCTCCACCTGGTCGATCTGATCGGTCAGGCCGGACATCTCCTGCAAGGGTCTGGTGGGCAGGTAGAGGGAGGAGGCATCAGAATCACCGGAGTCGAAGATGCCCACGATGGTGACAGTCTGCTGTTTACCATCCAGACCCACCTTGACCTGGTCGCCAACCTGACGGCCGCCCAGTCGTGCAGCCAGCTCTTTGCCCATCATGGCCTCGGTCCTGCCGCCGGACCCAGCCTCGTCCTTGGGCCAGCGTCCTTGAACCTTCCACCAGGGTCGAAGACCTTTCAGACCCGCAGTGCTGCTTTCACCGCTGTCGACCTTGACGGTCCGGCCGAACCAGGTGCCCACCAGGGGGGCGGCGGCCTGGTCCACAGTGCCGCGAAGGTCCAGGCGGGGGGCAAAGTCGGTGATGTTGTAGGCCCAGAAGATGGTCTTGATCTTGGGCACCTGGGACTCCTTGAGGAAGGCGGTCGGCGTTGACTCATCGCCTGAGGGGCCGCCTTCCTGGTCGCCATAGAGGTCGGAGACCACGGCATCCGCCTTGGCCTGGACCGTGATATTGGATCCATAGGTGGACAGTTCCGCGTTGAGCTTGTCGCCCACATCGAAGACCACCCCCAGCATGGCCGTGGCCACGCAGGCCGACAGGCAGACCGTGACGGCGATGAGCATTCTTCGCCCGAACTGGCGGCTGAATGACCGCAGCATCATTCGCATGAAGAACATACCAACCGCTCCTTCCCTTTTTCAGCTCTTGAAGTGCGAGGACAGAGCATCCAGGTCGGCGGTGCTGATCAGTATGGCCCCCCGGCCGGTTTTGTATGGCAGGGGTACGGGATTGCAGCCGCCCTTGAACCCGATGGTGGCCAGGTTGATGGCTACATCGCATTTCTTGCAGATGATCTTGCCGTCTTTTTCGTAATAGCCTGCATCCCCGCAGTTCTCGCAGGCATCCAGCCCGACTCCGTAGGCTGCGCCATTCTTGCGGATGATGATAAAGCGCATCTCGGTGCCGTCCTTGGCCCGGTAGCTGAATCGGTGCAGGTGGCCATCCTCCACCTGGGAGAAACGGATGGTAGCCGTATGGGCAGTCAAGGAATACTGCTCTGGAGGCGAAAGCACGGGCACTTGGTGGGCCTTGGCCGTTCCCACGGTCAGGGCCAGGGTGACGCCGATCATGGCCACCAGGCTCCAGACCGCTGATGCCAGGGCCCTCCGGCGGAAGGCACGGTGGCTACGGTCGTCGGCTGTGGAGGCTCCGGTCACCGGCATGCGCCAGCCTGCAACCAGGCAGGCCAGGACCGGAATGATGAAGACCAGCACCTGGGCAAGGACCAGGATCAGGTCGGCGTTGTAACCCAGGGCCATGACCCGGAAGGCCCAGCCGTGCAGAAGAACCAGACCGGTGGTCTGCATCAGGGCCACCAGGGCTACGCCGTGCCGAATCAGCAGCAGGACCACCATGAGCAGGGCGGCCAGACGAAAGGCCATCCGAGGGCAGGATGTATGCATGGTCCTCAGAATGGCAGCCACCGTCACAGCGGCAGCCAGACCGAGCAGGAAGCCCAGGGCCCGCAGGAGCATGGCCGAGGTCAGCACCGGCTCCCCCGGCTCCACAAAGGCCGTAAGCTGCAGGATGACATCAGGCAGGGCTCGGAAGGTGGTCAGGGCTATGGCCAGGGCTGCCAGAGCGTTGACCAGATCCATGGCCCAGGGGTGGCGATGCCAGTCCGAGACCAGCCGGTCAGCGACCAGCACCACCGCGATGGCCGCCAGATCGGTCAGAACGCAAGCCACCAGGGTCGGATAGTTGACCATGGTCCGGCGGTTGATGATCACGGTGGCGCGCAGGAGGGCGAAGACCAACGCCCCCAGCACGCCGACCCCCAGGCCAATCAGTCGCCAGGAGGAGGAGCGGGGCCGATCGCGGCCCTCGCCAACCCTCAGAAGCACGCTGAAAACCATGACCAGGAGGGCCGGGGCCAGCGTCCCCGGCAAGACCGTGACAAATTGTTCAAGCATGGTGCATGGCAGCTTACCACTGGTGGGGCGTGTAGTCCCAGTCCCAGCTGACCACGATGGGCTCGGTCCAGAAGTGTCCCTTCACGCCGGTCTCCGGGTCGACGTGCAGCATCCAGCCCTTCTTCTCAGGAGAGTCGATGGAATAGGTCAGCTTGTAGGATCCGGCCTTCTCCATCTTGATGTTGGCCCCGTAATGCGGGCCATCCGAGGCGTTCATCTGCATGAAGGTGCCGGACTGCTTGTCGTTGGGGTCATCCTTGTTCTGAATGGTGTAGTTGACGGTCAGATCCGGAACGAACTCGCCCTTGGCATAGCCCAGGTCGTTGTTGGGCAGGGCGTGGATGTCAGCCTCCAGGTGCAGGCTGGCATCCGCTGCCTTCAGCCCCATGGAGGCGGGCTCCATGTCGATGGGCTGGAAGAAGACCGTGCCGATGTTCAGGGGACCCTTCTGCTGATCGTCGGGCGGGATGGGGATCTCCTCGAACCCGGCCCCCTTGCCCGCCGAAGACTGGGAGGCACCGGAGGCCTCAGGCGCTTGGGCCTCACGGGTGCCTGACCCGCTGGAGCCGCACCCCGCCAGGGCCAGGGTGCCTGAGAGCACCAGCGCGACCAGGGCGGTCAATTGTCTCTTCTTCATGATTGTCCTTCGCTCTTTGGTGTTTGCATGGATGCCGTGACCTCAGAGGGCACAGCCCCTTCGGCGGCCTGCTCGGTTTCCGTCTGAAGAACGGTTGCCGACGGCGACCCGCCGGAGTCCTGATTCGACCGTGATTGCTCCTGCTTGTGCAGGCGGCGGGTCGACACAATTGCCAGCACGACCACGACCAAGGCGGCCAGGATCTGGGCGCCGATGGTCTGTGTGTAGGGATACAGCCCGATCCAGTCGCTGGTGGGCACACCGGGCAGATAGGTGGCCGGCACTAGGTCGCCCTCGATCAGGGCATGGACACCGCCGCCGGCGAAGATGACCACCATGACCGCCATGAGCAGGCTGGTGATGATGAAGAAGGGCCGGATGGGGATCTTGACCGAGGTGAAGCGAATGAGCACGAAGACGATGACCAGGACCACGGCGGCAGCTGCAAAACCGGTCCAAATCTCCCGTCTGCCACCGGGAGCCATGGCGAAGATGGCCTGGTAGAACATGACCGTCTCCGCCCCCTCCCTGAAGACCGCCAGGAAGGAGAGCAGGGCCAGGGAGATCACGCTGCCCTTCGAGATGGCCGCCACCGTCCGGCTCCGGATGTAGTGGTTCCAGGATTCCACAGAGGACTTGGACAGCATCCAGTTACTGGTGTAGAGCAACATGAGCATGGCTACCAGGGCCACCACGCCCTCCAGGATCTCCTGCTGGGGACCGTTCCCGTTGAAGAGCAGGGTGAAGAGCAGGGCCACCAGCCCGCTGGCCACCAGACCTGCCGCAATGCCCCAGTAGATGTGCCGAATCTTGTCTTTATGGCCGGCCTTGACCAGGTAGGCGATGATGGCCGCCACCACCAGGATGGCCTCCAGCCCCTCCCTCAGCAGGACCACAAAGGCCTGGCCGAAGGCGGAGGTCAGGAAGGTCGTCCACCCATTGACCTGGTCCGCAGCGCCTCCGTCCAGAGTGGCTGCGTCCTCGACCAGCATGCTCTTGAGGTCGTTCACCAGGGTCTTGGCGGGTTTGCCCGCCACCATGGCCATCCGGGTCTCCTTGAACTGGTACTCGACCTGGGAGACCCTGTTGCCACTGATGGCATTCATGACGTTCTTTTCGAAGCCCAGCTTCTCGTAATACTGGTAATAGGCCTTGTTGACCAGGTCGGATCCCGCCTGGCCCTGTCCCTTGGACGCTTGGGCGAGCGCCTGATCGAGAATCGGCGTCATCTCATGGGCCACCTGGGTCCAGGTCCGGTCGCCCTTGCCGATGTTCCGATGCTTCTTGGCCGCGTCCAGCCGTCGACGGTCCGCCTTGATCTGCTCCTGCTGAGCCTTGGCATAGGCACGGGGATTGGCCAGCCCTTGGGTGGCATCCAGCTGGGTGGCCGCAGCAACCAGGTCGGCCTTGAGCTTTTCACTGCCCTGGGTCAGGGCCTGCGCGGCATCCGGGGCGTAGGCCTGGCCCTGCAGAGCCTGGAACTGCCCGTCCAGAGCGTTGCGCCTGTCCTGCCCCAGGGTCGACTCCACGACCGAAACGAATCCTGAGCCCACATAGCTTACGTTGTAGGCCCCCATGAATTGCGAGGCCGCCCCGGCACGATCCCCCCGGGCATAGTCCTCGCACCCTCTATCCAACTGATGGGATACTGAGCCAGCCACCTGGGCCCAGCTGTCATAATCCGTGGCTCCGCTCGCCGCCATGGCCGACTGCGGGGTCTGCAGGACCAGGAACATCAGGGCCAGCAACAGGCATGAGAGCAGGGAGCCAGCGGTCCTGGCCACTCGTGTCCTGCCGACCTGTGCAACCATGGGCGATGATCTCCTTCGTCAGTCCCTCGTAATCGAACCTGCGAGAAACGAAGGCCGATTTGACAACTACCGAAAATCAATCTAGCCCAAGCGCAAGCGGAAAAACAGACTTGTTTCTAGCGTTTTAAGGCCATATAATGCGCCCACGCTCGCAGACGGTCAGTCGACCGACAACGGCTCACCCTTATGCTTCCACAGGCAGATGCCGCCGAATACCAGTAGCCAGACCAATCCCAGTATGGCTGGATACCGGGTGTCGGGAGCCAGGAAGAGCGAGAGGTAGATCAGGACGAAGAAGGCGATGGCAACGGCCCCGGTCACCCGGTAGGCAGGCATGATGAACCCATCGGGCATGAAGTCCTTGCTGGTCCGGTAGCGGCGGTGGGCGAGCAGGGTCAGGATGTAGATGAAGATGATGACCGCGCTGGAGCAGGAGGTGAACAAGACAAAGGTGTTCTCGAAGCCGGGCAGCATATGCAACACCGGAGATAAGAGGATTAGTACTCCGGACAGGATGATGGCTCGGGCGGGCACCTTGCCGCGACGCGAAATCGTATGGAGGCTGCGCATCACAGGAGAGCGGCCGGCGGCGGCCAACTGGAAGAGGTTGCGGCCGGCGGAGTAGAGCAGGGAGTTCAGCGAGGAGCTGGCTGCTGTGATGACCACGAAGAAGACCAATGCGGCCGCCCAGTCCACCCCGGCGTAGCGGAAGACCATGACGAAGGGCGAGGTGAAGCTGCCGTCAGCGTTGGGGCGGAAGGATCGCCAGGGCACGATCAGCATGATGGCGACCAGGGCACCCACGTAGAAAATCAGTACGCGCAGGATGATCTGATTGATGGCCTTGGGCAGAACCTTGCGGGGATTCTGGGTCTCGGAGACGGTCACCCCCACGAATTCGATCATCTCGTAAGCGAAGAAGACCATCTGGAAGCTCATGAAGAAGGCCATCCACCCGTTGGGCGCCAGACTCAGACCGGTGGTGATGTTGTCAAAGCCGGCATGTCCGGCCGGGCTGATCCAATCCTGTCCCGGCATGTGAACCGCCGGATAGTGGAAGCCTGTGATGACCATGACCACAGCCGTGACGATCATGGCCAGAATCAGGGTGATCTTGATCATGGAGAACCAGAACTCTGTCTCCCCGAAAACCCTTACGGCAATCAGGTTGATGCACACCATGGCCGTCAGGAAGCACAGCTCGATCAGACCCCGCCAGGCGCTCAGATCAATGCCAAAGGTGCCGAAGAAAGTGACGAAGTAGGTGCCCACGGCGGTCAGCTCGGACATGCCGATCAGGATGAGCACGATCCAGTAGGACCAGCCGGCGAAGGACCCCCACCCCTGGCCCAGGTAGCGGCTGATGAAGGCGATGAAGGTGTGCTGGACGGGGCTGCGATACATGAGCTCGCCAATGGCCCGCATGAGCAGGTACATGATCAGCCCCACGCCGATGTAGACCAGGATGATGGAGGGACCGGTCAGGGCTATGGACTTGCCCGACCCCAGGAAGAGCCCGGTGCCGATGGTGCCGCCGATGGCGATGAACTGCACATGACGGTTGCTCAGACCGCGTTCCATACCGTCGCCTGCCGAGGCACTGTCACCTTGATTCTGCTGCGCCAAAGGGCCATTGCCCGTACGGTTCATGCGACTGCACCTCCTTGTCTTCACAACCCATTAATCATCGCCGTCCAGGAAGGGACGTCCCGTCGAGGCCGGTAGGTCAGCAATACCACAGAGGTGTCGATAACCGGGAGCAGGCGGCAGGCCCGACGCCCATGGTAGGGCCTGACGGTCACCATTCGGTGAATTGACCGTCTCATATGGCGGACGCCTCTATTCCACAATGCAAAGGCATGCTCATTCCGCTCGGACCGGCTCCTATAGGGTTGGCCCTGTCAGCCGGTCACATTCAGCTGACAACTACCAACTAAGGAACGACATCCCCATGGATCAACCCAAGGAGTCGCAGGGCAAGAACCTGCGCAAAACCCTGAAGAACAGGCACATCCAGCTCATTTCGCTGGGCGGCGCCATCGGGACGGGACTCTTCTACGGGTCCGGGGAATCCATCTCATTGGCAGGGCCGGCCATCATCATCGCCTATCTGATAGGCGGTCTGGCCATCTTCATGATCGTCAGGGCCATGAGCGAAATGAGCGTGGAAGACCCCAAGTCCGGCGCTTTCAGCTACTACGCCACCCGCTACTGGTCCAAGCGGGCAGGGTTCGTTTCGGGGTGGAACTACTGGATGAACTACGTGCTGGTATCCATGGTCGAGCTGTCCGTGGTGGGCACCTTCGTCAACTTCTGGTTCCCGGCAATCCCCGCCTGGGTCTCTGCGGCCTTCTTCCTGGTGGTCATCACGGCAGCCAATCTGATGGGGGTCAGCAAGTTCGGCGAGTTCGAGTTCTGGTTCGCCATCATCAAGATCGCAGCCATCGTCGCCATGATCATCGGCGGCCTGGCCGTCGTGGTCATGGCCCTGCCCACGGCCAACGGATTGCGGGCCTCCTTCGCCAACTGGTTCACTGTGGGCGGCGGGTTCCTGCCCAACGGACTCATGAGGCACGGGGCCAACGGCCAGTGGACCGGCCTGCTCATGTCGCTGGCGGTGGTCATGTTCAGCTTCGGCGGTACCGAGCTCATCGGCATCACCGCCGGGGAGGCCTCCGATCCGCGCCGGACCATCCCCAAGGCCACCAACGCCATCATCTGGAGGATTCTGGTCTTCTACATCCTGACGCTTGGGGTGATCATGGCCGTTGTCCCCTGGAATGCCATCGGCAAGCCCAATGCGCAGGGCATGGTCGTCAGCCCCTTCGTCCAGATCTTCGACTCGGTTGGAGTCCATGCAGCCGCAGGCATCCTCAACTTCGTCTGTCTGACAGCGGTCATGAGCGTTTACAATTCGGCCCTCTACTCCAACTCCCGCATGCTCTTCTCCCTGGCCCGGCAGGGCAACGCCCCCAGGTATCTGGGACGGCTGTCCAAGGGCGGCGTGCCCTACGCAGGAGTGCTGACCTCGGCCTGCATCATCGCCCTGGCCGTGGTCGTGGTCTTCCTCTGGCCGCAGTTCGCCTTCAACTACCTGATGAGTATCGCAACAATCTCGGCCATCATCAATTGGTCCATGATCATGGTGACCGAGATGCTCTTCCGGCGTGCTGTTGCCCGCGGCGAGGGCCCCGGCGACCTGGCAGGCAGGACCGGCGAAAGCGCTCTGAACGCCCTGCACTTCAAGCTGCCCTTTGCCCGGGTGACCCCTTGGGCGGTCCTGGCCTTCCTGGCCATGATCGTGGTGCTCATGTGCTTCTCGCCCAGCTACCGGGTGGCCGTCATCGCCGGGCCCATCTGGCTGATTGTCCTGCTGGTGGCCTATCAGCTGACCCAGGGGCGAGCGCGGCAGTGATATAAGCAGGAGAACTCAGCGGTCTTTCTCCTTTTTGCGGTCCGCGACCAGCGCCTCCAGCAGCCGCTGGTCGCGGTCGGCGATCATGGCTTGGCTCTCGGCCCCCTGCCAGGAATAGAACCCCTGACCGCTCTTGGCGCCTAGCTGCCCTGCTTGAACCTTGGTCTTCAAGATCGGGTCCTCGCCAGGACGGTTGTCCAAATCGTCGTAGAGGTACTTGGAGATATTGTCGAAGACATCCAATCCTCCCAAATCAGCGCTGGCGATGGGTCCAAGGATGCTCCACCGTCGACCCAGGCTGTAGGTGACGATCTCATCGACGGCCTGCGGTGTGGCGATCCCCCGTTCCACGATATTCAGGCACTCCCGAATAACCGCCGCCTGGATGCGGTTGCCCACGAATCCGAGTGATTCTGTAGATAGCGCCACGGCATGCTTGCCGATGCGGTTCATGAGTTCAACCGTGGTATCCACCACGCCCTGGTCGGTGTCCGCAGCAGGCACCACCTCGACCAGGGGCATGAGCTGGGCGGGATTCCAGAAGTGGGCCACCAGGAACCGCTGAGGATGCTGCAGCACCGAGGCGATCTCAGTGGGCCCCAGTCCCGAGGTGTTAGTGGCCAGAATGGTCTGCTCTCCAACTATGGTCTCCACCTGCTGCCAAACCTGGTGCTTGACATCCATGTCTTCCAAGACGGATTCGATGACAAAGTCGGCATCAGCCAGAATGCCGTAATCAGTGTCCTCCTGAATCCGATCCAGCACGCTCTCCCTCTGATCCTGGGAAATCAACCCAGCACCGATGAAGGTATCCAGATCATGCTCGATCAATCCCCTCCCCCGGTCCAGGGCCTGGCGGCTGGAGTCCACCAGCCGGACCGGATACCCCTGCATGGCGAACTGGAGCGCCGTGGCATGCCCCATGGTCCCCGCTCCGATATTGCCGATTACCTTGATGTCGTCGACCTTCATCAGTCGCTGCCTTCTTTCCTAACGAATTCATACTTATCCTAAGACAGTCGACCGGCATGACCAGGACCGCTCAGCATGGCCAGGGACATTGCAGATCTGCCTATCGATCATCGAAGACAAGGGATCCGTTTGGGCCTTGTCTGAGAATCCCTCTATGCTGACCGGTAATTGCAAATCACTGAAGAGGTCGCCGAACCTATCAGTAACCGGGATCAGACAGTACGGTGTCGCGTATTCCCGGCGAAAGGAAGTTCGGCCGAAACGGCACGGATCCGCCCATCCGTCCCGTTGGGCCCGGGTCGAACAGGTCCGGGACTGTCGCAACCCCATGTTGCGGAGCGCTATGTGCAGTGTCACGGACAGGCAATGCGTCTGGATTCCGCCTGAGCGGAACCGACCGGAACCGTCGCCATAGGGCTCTCAGGTCAGTTCGAGGAAAAGAGCAGTCATGGCGACCAGGCAGGGCGGAAAGGCCAGTCCCTCCGCATCCGACGACCGGGTCCAACGCAACCTCAAGACCCGACACGTCACCATGATTGCCCTGGGTGGCTGCATCGGCACCGGCCTGTTCATGACCTCCGGCTCCACCATCTCCAAGGCCGGGCCAGGAGGCGCGTTGGTGGCCTATGCGGCCATGGGCCTCATGGTCTACTTCCTGATGACCAGTCTTGGCGAGCTGGCCACCCACCTGCCCACTTCCGGTTCCTTCGCCGCCTACAATGCCCGCTATGTGGATCCGGCCCTGGGCTTCGCCATGGGCTGGAACTACTGGCTGAACTGGGCCATCACCGTGGCTGTGGACATCTCCACCGCCGCCCTGCTGATCCAGTACTGGCTGCCCCACACCCCAGGATGGATATGGAGCCTGCTGGTCCTGGTGGTCATTTTCCTGATCAACGCCCTGACCGTGTCCACCTTTGGCGAGACCGAGTTCTGGCTCTCCCTGATCAAGGTAGTGACAGTGATCGTCTTCCTGGTCATCGGTCTGGCCATGATCTGCGGCATCATGTTCCAGCCGGCCGTGGGCCTGGGCAACTTCACCTACAAGGATGCGCCTTTCGTGGGCGGATTCCCCGCCATTCTCAACGTCTTTTTGATTGCCGGCTTTTCCTTCCAAGGCACCGAGCTGATCGGCGTCACAGCCGGCGAGTCCGAAAACCCCGGCAAGGCGGTACCCAAGGCCATCAATGATGTCTTCTGGAGGATCCTGCTCTTCTATATCCTGTCCATCTTCGTCATCGCCGCCCTGATCCCCTACACCAGCCCCAATCTGCTCAGCTCCGCGCAAGGAGACATCGCCATGTCGCCCTTTACCCTGGTCTTCCAGCGGGCGGGTCTGGCCTCGGCGGCCAGCGTCATGAACGCCATCATCCTGACCTCGGTCCTCTCGTCCGCCAACTCGGGTGTCTATGCCTCCACCCGAATGCTCTACGCCCTTGCCAAGGACCATTACGCCCCGGCCTTCTTCGGCCACACTACCCGTCACGGCATCCCCATGGCCTCGCTGGTCGCCACTCTCGTGGTCTCCCTGGCCACCTTCGCCGCCAGCATCTTCGGCCAGCGTATCTACATGTGGCTGGTGGCCGCCTCGGGGCTGACAGGATTCATCGTCTGGATCGGCATCGCCCTGAGCCACTACCGCTTCCGCCGCGCCTGGGTGGTCCAGGGCCACCGGGTTGATGAACTGCGCTACCATGCCAAACTCTTCCCCCTGGGGCCCATCCTGGCCCTTGTCCTATGTGTCATCGTCATCGGCGGGCAGAACTTCGAGGCCTTCGTCAACTGGAACTGGCAGGAGATCGGCGTCACCTACATCAGCGTGCCTCTGGTACTCGCGCTCTACCTGGGCTACAAGGTCCGGAACCATACCCGGATTGTGCCTCTGGAGACGATGGATTTGAGCGGAGATCCGGAATCGCTATGACAGGTTTGCCAATTACCATGACACATTGTGACCAAGGGAGTCGAAAGGCCATACCAATGGCATAGACTCCCTAAGCGTTCGAGGACCGGCTCAAGGACCCGGCCATATGAACCTATTCCGGCATCCGGCCGGTGTATCAGGAATCGCAATTTCAGTACGACCCCGGACTCCCCGGTGCGTCGCCCAGCCAAAAGGAGGAGGATCATGACGCAGAACACCAGCAATGCAGCGTCGAACACCAATCAATCCGACCGGGCCGGGCAAGAGCATCATGGCTACGGCAGCGTCAAGCGCAACCTCAAGACCCGCCACATCTCCATGATCGCCCTGGGCGGTTGCATCGGCACCGGCCTGTTCATGACCTCCGGCTCCACCATCTCCACAGCCGGTCCCGGCGGAGGACTTCTGGCCTACATCGCCATGGGCGTCATGGTCTACTTCCTGATGACCAGTCTGGGCGAGCTGGCCACCCACCTTCCGGTGTCGGGATCCTTCGCCGCCTACAGCGCCCGCTACGTGGATCCGGCCCTGGGCTTTGCCATGGGCTGGGACTACTGGTTGAACTGGACCATCTCGGGTGCCGTGGACATCTCCACCGCCGCCCTGCTGATCCAGTACTGGTTGCCCCACACCCCAGGATGGATCTGGAGCCTGCTGGTCCTGGTCATCGTCTTCCTGATCAATGCCCTGACGGTCTCCGCATTCGGCGAGACCGAGTTCTGGCTCTCCCTGATCAAGGTGGCCACCATCATCGTCTTTCTGGTCATCGGCATGGCCATGATCTGCGGAATCATGTTCCAACCTGCAGTCGGCCTGAAGAACTTCACCTACAAGGATGCCCCCTTCGTGGGAGGATTCCCGGCCATCATGAGCGTCTTCCTGATTGCCGGCTACTCCTTCCAGGGCACCGAGGTGGTGGGTGTGACCGCTGGTGAATCCGAAAACCCCGGCAAGGCCGTTCCCAAGGCCATCAACGATGTCTTCTGGCGAATCCTGCTCTTCTATGTGCTGTCCATCTTCGTCATCGCCGCCCTGATCCCCTACACCAGCCCCAACCTCCTGGGAGCCTCTGACGGGAACATCGCCATGTCGCCCTTCACCCTGGTCTTCCAGCGGGCCGGCCTGGCCTCGGCGGCCAGCGTCATGAACGCGGTGGTGCTGACATCCATCCTCTCGGCCGTCAACACCGGGGCCTATGCATCCAGCCGCATGCTCTACGGACTGGCCAAGGACCATTATGCCCCGGCCATCTTCGCCAAGACCACAAAGAGGGGCATCCCCCTGGCGGCGCTGGTGGCCACGGTCTGCATGTCCCTGGCCACCTTCGCCTCCAGCATCTTCGGCCAGTCCTTCTATATGTGGCTGGTGACCGCCACAGGACTGACCGGGTTCATCGCCTGGATCGGCATCGCCCTGAGCCACTTCCGCTTCCGGAGGGCCTTCAAGCTCCAGGGGCACGACCTGAGCGAGCTCAAGTACCACTCCAAGCTCTATCCGTTCGGCCCGATCCTGGCCATGGTGCTCTGCGTCATCGTCATCGCCGGACAGGACATCCCCTCCCTGCTCAGCCTGAACTGGTCGCACATGGCCATGACATACTTCAGCGTGGTACTGGTCCTGGTCCTCTACCTGGGCTTCAAGTTCGTCAACCACACCAAGATCGTGCGTCTCAAGGACATGGACGTGTCCGGCGCCGAATCCACCCGCTGAGGCGGCGGGAACAAAGGACACCTTGTAGAAGGATCACTTCAGAAGGACCACTTCCCCTTATAACCAATGGTGCCCCGCAGATGGTCGTTCCAGCCGCGGGGCACTACCAATATCCTCCGGCATTGAATATTTCGCACATCCATATGACCAATCCGGTCAACGAACAATCTGACCGCGCAACTGCAATATGAATTTCGGGAATAACAAAATGGCCGTTCCCTCATCGGCATTGCATCCGGATGAGGGAACGGCCATTTACTGAATGGTCAGTCGGGCCAGGCAGGCTCCTCCCGACAGAACCCAGAGGTCACTGCACCTGGGAACGGGCGATCTTGCCGGTGAAGGACTGGGCCTCGTCGGCATCCTTGACGTCCTTGTTCCAGGAGAACATGGCGCGCAGCTTGGGGCCGACCTCCTCGATCTTCTCGTGGGAGTACTTCTCCTGGAGCTCCTTGAACTTGGGGGCGCCGGCATCCTGGTCATCGATGAACTCCTTGGCGAAGGAGCCGTCCTGAATGCGCTTCAGCTGGTGACGCATCCTGTCCTTGGTGGACTCGTCCACCACGGTGGAGGTGAAATCACCGTACTGGGCGGTGTCGGAGCAGGACCAGCGGGCCTTGTTCAGGCCGCCCTCGTTCATCAGATCGACCAGCATCTTGAGCTCGTGGCAGACCTCGAAGTAGGCGATCTCAGGCTGGTAGCCGGCCTCGGTCAGCACCTCGAAGCCGGCCTCGACCAGATGGTTGACGCCGCCCATGAGCACATCCTGCTCGCCGAAGAGGTCGGTCTCGGTCTCTTCCTTGAAAGTGGTCTTGATGGCACCGGCCCGCAGGGCACCCAGAGCCTTGGCATAGGCAAGGGTGATGTCCCAGGCGTCGCCGCGCGGATCCTGCTCCACGGCCACGACCACGGGCACGCCACGACCAGCGACATACTCACGACGAACGATATGGCCCGGGCCCTTGGGGGCCACCATGAAGACCGGATGGTCGGCACTGGGCTTGATGTAGCCGTAATGGATGTTGAACCCGTGGGCAAAGGCGACGGCCGCACCCTCCTTGATGTTGGGCTCGATGTCGTCCCGCCAGATGTTGCGCTGGTACTGGTCGGGGGCCAAAATCATGACGATGTCTGCTTCCTTGGTGGCCTCGGGCACGGTCTTGACCTCCAGACCCTGCTCCTTGGCGAAGGGCACCGACTTGGAGTTGGCACGCAGGCCGACCACCACATCCACACCGGAATCACGCAGGTTCAGCGCATGAGCATGTCCCTGGGAACCGTAGCCGATGATGGCCACCTTCTTGCCATCCAGAACCGAAAGGTCCCCATCCTTCTCATACCAGATCTGTGCTGCCATTATCTACACTCCTTTATGTGCGGTCCAACCGGACCGGCTCTTCCAGGCCGGGGAACGCAAAATACTGTGAATTCCTGTCGTTGTTCCAGGCGGACGATGCTCTTTCGACCGGGGCGACGGATTTTGTCCTTGACCCCGATCCGTACCCTGTGGATACGGTATGCCTCCAACCATACTCGTGATATGGCCAGATGGACTGTCCGCAATTCGTTGTTCGGACACCGGCACGATTCGAGGAACCGGCCGGCGGGATGCATCCAGGCTTACTTGGTGAAGTCCACATCCTTGGTTTCGTGGCAGGTCAGCACTGCCACCAGGCAGCAGACCGCCATAACGGCCAGGTAGAGCCCGACCGAGCGCACTCCCCAGTGGGAGGAGAGCCAGGTGGCGATGGTAGGCACGAAGGCCGCGCCCACGATGGCCGCCAAGTTGTAGCCGATGCCGGAACCCGAGTAGCGCACGTTGGCGTCGAAGAGCTCCGGCAGGAAGGCGCCGATGGGCCCGAAGGCGATGCCCATCAGGGCGAACCCGACGCAGAGGAAGACCATGACCTGGAAGGTGTTGTGATGGGCCATGAGCAGGTAGGGGAAGACCAGGCTGAAGACTACCAGCATGACGGAGCTGCCGATCAGCACCCGGCGACGGCCGATGCGGTCCGCATAGACGCAGGCCAGCACGATGAAGAGGGCGAAGACCAGGATGGAGACCATAAGCATGAGCAGGTACTCCTGGTTGGTGAAGCCCAGTCCGCCGCCGCCCTGGGACTTGGGCTTGGTGCCGTAGGCCAGCGACCAGGTAGCCAGGGTATAGAAGAGGGTATAGGTGACCGCGACCAGGAAGGTGGCCTGGAGCACCTGGCGCCAGCTCTTGCGGAAGACCTCCAGCAGCGGGGTCTTGACGACCTTCTGCTGATCCACGGCCATCTGGAAGATGGGGGTCTCCTGCATGGAGACGCGCACAGCCAGCCCCACGACCACCAGAATGGCGGAGAGCAGGAAGGGCACACGCCAGCCCCAGCTCAGCATCTGCTCGGGGGTGCAGAACATCTCCAGCAGGAAGTAGGTCCCGTTGGCCAGGAAGAAACCGATGGGGGCGCCCAGCTCAGGGAAGGAGCCGTAGAGGGCCCTCTTGCCTTCCGGGGCGTTCTCGGTGGCCACCAGAGCCGCGCCGGACCACTCACCGCCCAGGCCTATTCCCTGGACGAACCGGCAGAGGCAGAGGACCACCACGGCCCAGAGTCCCCAGGTGGCGTAGGTGGGCAGGACGCCGATCAGGACCGTGGAGCAGCCCATGGTCAGCAGGGAGACCACCAGCGTGGTCTTGCGTCCCTGGCGGTCACCGAAGTGTCCGAAGATCAAGGATCCCAAGGGCCGCGCGATGAAAGCGATGGCGAAGGTCAGCAGGGATGCCAGCAGGGCCACGGTCGGATCGGTCTTGGGGAAGAAGAGCTTGGGGAAATAGTTGGCCGAAGCCGTCCCGTAAGCGTAGAAATCGTAGAACTCGATGGCCGTGCCGACCATGGAGGCCCCGATGACTGTGCGAACCGAGCTGCGGGTCACACGGGTGCTGCCGGACACGGAGGCTGCCGAGGCCGGGGAAGCAACACTGACGTCGTTTGCCGTCACTTCATCTCATCTCCTTATAGAAAAACCCCGCTGTTGGCAGGGTCTGATGCGATGAAGCCTATGCGTCCAGCCCCGCCTTCCGACGGGGTCGAACAATGAAGATTGTCGAGTCAGTCCGCCGGTGAGGACGGGCTAATAATTCGTGCGGACACGGTGCCGAATCGGCGGGTGTCTGTCAAGCTGGTCATCACGGCGAACCTCCCTTCATCATTCACGAATCGGATGCGTTCTCTGCACATCCGCATTGGTGCCGACCATAGGCCTGACGTCGGCCGGTCCAGCGAGACTGGTCCACTATGTGGACAAATGGTTATTGGAGTCAGTAAAGAACCGGCCAGGAAATTCGTCGGAGACCACGGCCTGTCGGTCGGCATACATCAGGGCGCAGGAGAAGGAAAACTGGGCGGCCAGCGCATCCGGCGGCACCAGGAAGAGGGCGGTGGCCAGACCGTCAGCCAGGCCCGTGGGGTGTTCGTCATCCTTTCCATCAGCCACCACCCAAGAGGCCAGCACATGGTCGACAGGGCGGCCGTCGATGGCATCCAAAATGTGGTGAAGGGCTGTCAGTCCCGCTGCTGCGGCATTCTCGGACCGGTCGGTCCAGTGGCGACGGCTGGGCGCCGAGGCGCACAAGGAGCCATGGGACAGCTCAATCCGGCCCACGCCTGCAGACAGATCGCCGGGATCCTCCATGGCGATGGAGACCGGGCGGGAGGTCCGCATACGCATGTCGCCGCCGGCATCGATCAGATACTCTTCGACCCAAGGTTCGAGCAGGTCGGCAATCAGATCCACCAGATAGCCCTTGCCAACCGCCCCGAAGTCAAGGCTGACCGGACCGGCGGTCATAAGGACGGCACCCTGACGGCTGAGGTCACCACCCCAGGTCGGTCGCCCATGGATCCGTCCCAAATGACCGGCGGCATCGGCCTGCAACCGGAAGGTCGGCTGCCTGCCGTAGCCCAGACGGGTCAAGTCCTCGCCCACCATGGGGTCCAAGGCCCCGTCGGTGGCGGAATACAGCCTGTCATATAAGTCAAAGAGCCCCTGGCAGTAGTCAGGAAAGACAAACCTGCCCCCATGAGTAGCCTGGGCCATTTGCGCAGGTATGGCATCCTGCCTGAACCGTGACAGGGCACGCTCGTAACCCTCAATCAGATCGATGATGGCGCCGTGCAGCCGTTCTCCCAGAGGCCTGTCCGTGGAGATGATGATTCCCGTACCGACCGCCCCAGGGAAGGCGGTCAGGCAGGGCAGAGCCATGGATCTTCCTTAGTCGATCAGCGAGTGGATCTGCACGATCTGGTCGCGGCCCGGACCCGAGCCCACGGCCGAGATGCGGCAGCCGGACAGATCCTCCAGACGGTGGATGTAGTCCTTGGCCTTGGTCGGGAACTCTTCGAAGCTCTTGGCGCCGGAGATATCCTCGCGCCAGCCCGGCAGCTCCTCGTATACCGGCTGGGCGGATTGGAACTCGGCCTGGTCCACGGGCATCTGATCCACCCTGGCCCGGGAGCCGTCGGACCGGGTGATGTCGTAGCCCACGCAGACCGGGATGGTCTCCAGACCAGAGAGGACATCCAGCTTGGTCAGCACGATGTCGGTCAGGCCGTTGATCTGTACTGCATAGCGGCTGACCAGCGCGTCGAACCAGCCGCAGCGACGGGAGCGGCCGGTGGTCACCCCGTACTCGTGGCCCTGACGGCGCAGCCATTCGCCCTGATCGTTGTCCAGCTCCGTGGGGAAGGGCCCCTCCCCAACGCGGGTCACATAGGCCTTGGCCACGCCGACCACCCGGTCGATCTTGGTCGGGCCCACCCCAGTACCGGTGCAGGCACCCCCGGCCGTGCAGTTGGATGATGTGACGAAGGGGTAGGTGCCGTGATCCACGTCCAGCATGGTGGCCTGTCCCCCCTCGAAGAGGACGTTCTTGCCCTGCTCCAAAGCCTGGTTGAGCATCAGCGAGGTGTTGGCCACGTATGGCTTGAGTCGTTCAGCGTATCCCGCCAGCTCTTCAACGGTGGCCTCCACCTCGATGGACCGGCGGTTGTAGAGCTTGACCAGCATCTGGTTCTTCTGGTGGAGGCTGGCCTCCACCTTGTCGCGCAGGTGGTCGACGTTGAACAGATCGTGTACACGAATGCCTACACGGTTGATCTTGTCGGCGTAGGCCGGGCCGATTCCACGGCCGGTCGTGCCAATCTTGTGCTTGCCCAGGAAGCGCTCGGTCACCTTGTCCAGCGTCCGATGATAGGGGGCGATGATGTGCGCGGACTCGCTGATTCTCAACCGGCTGCAATCCACACCGCGTGATTGGAGCACATCGATCTCCTCGAAGAGGGCGGCCGGGTCGACCACGACGCCGTTGCCGATGACCGGGGTGATGGTCGGGTGAATGATTCCCGAGGGCAGAAGGTGGAGGGCATACTCCTGGTCGCCCACGACCACGGTATGGCCGGCATTGTTGCCCCCGTTGAACCTGGCGACGTAGTCCATGTGCTCGCCGATCAGATCCGTTGCCTTGCCCTTGCCCTCGTCGCCCCACTGGGCTCCGACAATCACGATTCCCGGCATACGATGCTCCTTATCCACTGGTCGCCATTCAAGGAAAACAAAGGCAGACCATCCATAGACGAGCCTAACCCCATGTATGGAGCGGAAGACCGACCGACCCAGGAACCAACCCTGGCATCAAAAGGCCGAATAGGCTCAGCAGCCGATCATGACTGTCCCGCCCACAGGACCATGTTCGAACTGGAAATCAGCGATCATCTCATGGCCCGCCCTGCGCTGCCCAGCTGATGGCAGGCCTGGACTACTCGGGCAGCCATCCCGTCCTCGGCCTGGCGTCCCCAGGAACGGGGGTCGTACTCGCTCTTGTCACCGACCTCCCCATCCACCTTGAGGACCTTGTCGTAATTGGCGAACATGTGCCCTGCCACGGCCCTGGTGAAGGCGTACTGGGTGTCGGTATCCACGTTCATCTTGACCACGCCATGAGCAACTGCCGAGGCAATCTCCTCCGGCTGTGAGCCGGAGCCCCCGTGGAAGACCAAGAGGAAGGGCTTATCGGCAGGGGCGCCCGGGGAAGGGATGCCGCCAATCTCCCCATCGGATATGGCTCGGGCGGTCCTGGCCTGGATCCGCCCCAGCAGGTCGGGCCGTAGCTTGACCACACCTGGCTTATATGACCCATGCACATTGCCGAAGGTGAAAGCCACCATGTAGCGGCCGCGCTCGCCCAGACCCAGGGCATCAACCACCCTGGGGCCGTCCTCGGGCGAGGAATAGAGCCGCTGGTCGATGGCAGCCGAGTGACCGTCCTCCTCGCCGCCGACTGTGCCCACCTCAATCTCCAGGATGGTGTGGGCGGCACGGGACAGCTCCAGCAGCTCCGCCGCCGTGGCCAGGTTTTTCCCCAGAGGCAGGCCGGAACCGTCCCACATGTGCGACTGGAAAAGCGGCTCCTGACCGTGAGCCACCTGGTCCCTCTCATAGGCCAGCAGGGGACGAACCCACTCGCCCAGGTATTGCGGGGCACAGTGGTCCGTATGCAGGGCCACGGTGATGCTTGGGTAACGGGCGATCACCTCGTGGGCGAACTTGGCGAAGGCGATGGAGCCAGCCACCCGGTCGGCCAGGCGCTGTCCGGACAGGTAGGCGGCACCTCCCACGGAGACCTGGATGATTCCGTCGGACTGGGCCTCGTCCAGCCCCTGCAGGGCCGCGTTCAGGGTCTGGGTGCTGGTCACATTGATGGCGGGGTAGGCATAGGACCTCCGTCTGGCTGCATCAAGCATCGCCACATACTGTTCAGGGGTCGCTAAAGTCATACCCCTCATTATCGTCGAGTGCGAGGAAAAGCGGCCGTCAACCTGCGAATGCATGATCACCGATAGATTTGCAGGTCTCTGCCCTGATGGCGAACACCCCCCAACGCGCTTTGACAAGCCTCCAAGCCGCAGGTAGTTTAGCTCCGTACAGTTTGATGAAACGTTACATCAAACAGGTTGTTTGTTTCACGGCAGTAACGAATCAGCCTAGGGAAGGCACGACATAGGTAAGCAGAGGGTTGGGGCTGCCCATCCTTCTGGGAAGGAGACCAACGTGTCAGCAAGCAAGGAAACCGTCCCCAAGATCATCCTGGATCTGGACACTGGCATCGACGACACGCTGGCTCTGTCCTACGTCCTGGGCTCCCCGGATGCCGAACTGATCGGAATCACCGGCACCTACGGCAACGTGGTGCTCGACCAAGGCGTCGACAACGATCTGCGGCTGCTGGCCATGTATGGCAGGGAGGACATCCCGGTCTTCAAGGGGATCGACCACCCCAGCACGGCCGACTCCTTCAGCGTTCCGCCGGACTCCGAGATCTTCCACGGGGCCAACGGCACCGGCAACGTCGAAATCCCTGCACAGACCGACCGGCAGGCCAGCCAGCAGAGCTCGGTGGACTTCATCATCGACGCTGTCCGCCGTTACCCCAAGGGCGAGCTGGTCGTGGTGCCCACCGGCGCCCTGACCACCATCGCCGCCGCCCTGGAAAAGGCCCCCGACATCGTCGACCGCATCAGCATCGTCATGATGGGCGGCACACTGACCCAGCCGGGCAACGTGGGACCCTTCGCGGAGGCCAACATCAACCAGGATCCCGAGGCCGCCAATCGGGTCTTCGCCACCACGGCGGACATCACCATGGTTGGTCTGGACGTGACCACCCAGGCTCTGATGAGCCGCGAGGACACCGAGGCCCTGCGCGCAACAGGCACCAGCGCCGGCCGCTTCCTGGCAGACATGACCGACTACTACATCGACATCAGCGAAAAGGAGAGCGGGGTCTACCTGGGCGGCTGCAACCTGCACGACCCCCTGGCCGCCGCCGTGGCCATCGACCCCAGCCTGGTCACCACCTTCGCCACCAACCTGATGGTCGAGACCGAGGGACCACAGCGGGCCCGTACCATCGGCGACCCCAGCAGGCTCCTGGACACGGTCAAGAACACCAAGGTGGCCCTGTCGGTCGACACCGAGCGGTTCACCCGGCGCTTCATGGACAGGCTCCTGACCCTGGTGCGCAAGACCGAGAGCGAACGATAAAAGGACGGCAGTCATGAGCGAATCCATCACCACAACGGCTACCGAAACGACCGTGGACGAAAACCGCCGCAGCACCAAGCGGGCCCTGCCGGCCCTGCTGACCATCTTCCTGCTGGGCACACTGATGATCCAGGCCTTCAACCTGGTCTTCCAGAACGTGGGCGACTCCCTGGGGATGTCCGCCAACGCCTCGCTGATCAGCACCCTGCCCGGCATTGTCCTGGGCGTGGTCTGCATGCTCTACGGCACCCTCTGCGACTACATCTCCCCCCGGAAGATGACCCTGTTCGGCGTGGGCGCCCTGATCATCGGCAGCCTCCTGGGCTTCTTCGGCGCATCGAACTTCTGGGCCGTGGTCCTGGCCCGCATGATCCAGACCGCGGGCGGTCAGGTGGCCGGCTCGGTCTTCCTGGTCATGGCCATGAAGTACCTGAGCGACAAGGAGCGTGCCTTCTATCTGGGCATCTTCAACGCCGTCTACTACGCCTCCTCCGCCGTGGGCATCTTCGCCGGCGGACTGATCACCTCCATCGACTGGCGCTACCTCTTCCTGGTGCCCCTGGTCTCCATCCTGCTGATCCCCCCGGTGCTCAAGTACACACCTGACACCGGCATCAAGGGCGAGCGCATCGATGTCTTCGGCATCGCCCTGTTCGCGCTGATCGCCGGATTCGTAGCCGTCTACTTCTCCTTCCCGGCCACCTGGATGCTGGGGGTGCTGGCCGTCCTGATCCTGATCTTCGCCGCCTATGTCTGGAAGGGCGCCAACCCCTTCCTGAGCCGCGGGTTCGTGACCAACGGCGCCTACATGGCTGTCCTGCTGGCCCTCTTCGTCTTCTACTTCTTCAACTTCGCCTGCGTGCCCATCTACAACGTGATCGGCGACCGCATCTACGGGATCTCCCTGAGCCAGGTCTCCCTCTGCCTGACCATCGTCTACATCGTGGCCACCCTGGTGGGCTGCCTGTCCGGAGTCATCATGAACGCCATGGGACGCCTGCCCATGCTGATCCTGTCCGCCCTGCTTATGCTCGCCGGAGCTGCCGGTTCGGCCCTGATGCTCACCTCGGGCTTCTGGGTCCTGACCGCGCTGGCCTCGGTCTTCATTGCTGGCATCACCATGTCCTACACGCCCCTCTACGACTCCTTCTCGGCCACCCTGCCAGTGGACCAGAACGGACGCGGCATCGGCATCGGGGATTTGATGATGAACACCTCGGCATCCATCGGCATGGCTGTCTACAGCGGACTCATGGCCAATCCCCAATTCGGGTCACATGCCCTGGCAGGTGTCAAGACCGGCGTCCAGGCCCAGGTAGCCAACATGTTCTGGGTCATGGCACTGGCCGCCCTACTGGCCCTGATCATCGTGGCCATCTTCCACAAGGCCATGTCAGCCAAGGCTCCCCAGGAGTAAGGCTGATGTGACCCACACACTTGGTCGGATAGCCGCACTGCTTGGTCCACTCTTCCTGGCCTCGGGAATGAGTCGGGCCCAGCACCGGCACCCGGCCGCTCGAACCGGGGAGGGAGCGGAGTTCGGACTGCTTTCGGCAATGTGATAGTCCCCCTCTTCCCTCAGCCGCCGAAGGCAAGAAGATCGCCGCCCCTCCCCCCGGTGGAGAACCCCCGTCATAGCCATAACTGACGGGGGTTCTTCCATATCTTCGACCGCTACCTTTAATCCTGTGCCCAGGGTGCGGACCGCGCATCGGAGCACAACTTATATAGATGCCAGAAGGCGGCTGTGCGGAACTTTCAATCCCATCTTGGAGATCTGCCAGTCTCGAGTCTCGAATACAGGGGGGGGGGGGCGGAAGCTCAAGGAACAAAGGCCCGGCCCGGACAAACACTGGACGACTCATGGATTTGCCAACGCTCATGGATTTGCCAACGCCCGACCGTACTGTAATAGTCCTTAACGAACTCAATCGAGCCATTGTCTACTTGGTTTCACGTGAAACGTCGGCGCACCGATACTCCCCCAAAATGAAGAGAACCCGGCGGTGCGTGAACACCGCCGGGCGAGAGAGAAGAAAGGGAAATCAGTTGTCGGACGGAGGTCAACCGCCCGTTCGGTTTTTGAGCCGATGTTTATAGTAAAGAACAGCTACCTTATGGTGACGATAGTGTTATCTGAAAATTCTCTGTGAATCCAGCCGGATCAGAAGGCGGGCATAGGGCCGGTTAGACTGGATTTCGGATGGTTTCCCGCCCGACGAGAGACCCTCGATTAACGAACCTAAAGGAGATACCTCGGCATGTTGCTCAGCGACCATGACATCCTGGATGCCCATCAGGCAGGACACCTGAATCTGGACCCGTGGACACCGGCCATGGTCCAACCCTCCAGCGTGGATGTACGCCTGGACCGCTACTTCCGGGTCTTCAACAATCACCAGTACACCTACGTAGATCCGGCGGAGGACCAGGGTGCACTGACCGAGCAGTTCGAGGTGCCCAAAGACGAACCCTGGATCCTGCACCCCGGCGAGTTCGTTCTGGGATCCACCTGGGAGTATGTCAAGCTGGACTCCACCCTGGCCGCCCGGCTGGAGGGCAAGAGCTCCCTGGGCCGTCTGGGCATTCTGACCCACTCCACCGCCGGATTCGTCGATCCCGGCTTTGAGGGGCACATCACCCTGGAGCTGTCCAACGTGAGCACCCTGCCGGTCAAGCTCTGGCCAGGCATGAAGATCGGCCAGATGTGCTTCTTCCAACTCTCCTCGCCCGCCCGGTACCCCTATGGGTCCAAGCACAACGGCTCCCACTACCAGGGCCAGCGTGGGCCGACCCCTTCGCGCTCCTACGTCAACTTCTACAAGGCCGACGTCTCGGACTGATCAGTCCCGTGTCGGGCCGATGAGGCCTGGCGCTGGCATGCCAGTGTCTGCTTGTTCGCCGACCATCCCGGAATGCCCATCCCTGAAGCAGGCCTTGGCCACCTCCGCCGCCCGGATCCGGATTGGCAATAAATGGCAACGCCTCAATACGATGTAACCTGCCTGTTGACCGGCCATGACGGGCGGTCGGGAACCGGCAGCAGCAGGCAGCGAGGCGAGGCGGCATGAAACTCAATCTCAACGGCATCTGGGACTTCCACCCCGACGACGGAGACCGGGGATACCCCGTCATGGTGCCCACCTGGTGGGACAGCCTGCCGGAGACCACCGGCTATCCGGACTCCTGGAGCCGGGACCTGCACCATGGCGTCTACCTCAGGGAATTCTTCCTGGGTGCCCTCGACCCGAACGAGGACGTGATCCTGCACCTGGACGCCCTGGCCACCCTGGGCAGGGTGTCGATCAACGCAATCCAGGTGGGGCCGCCATCCACCGGCGGCTATCTGATGACGCTGCTGCCCTACGACCTGGACGTCACCAGGGCGGTTCATGCCGGACGCAACCGGATGAGGATCGAGATCTGGGGCGTCAAATCCCTTCCCGCCGATGCCCTGGCTCCTGCTGAGGGCCCCGGCCGGCTGCTCTTCCCCTTCGGCACCGAGAACATCGTCGGACGGCTGGGGCTGGGCGGCGACGTCTGGCTCGGCAGCAGGCCCAGGGTCCGCATCGAGGACATGCAGATCATCCCCGATCTGGGCGGCGACGCCGACCCCTCCAACGACCGGCTGGAGCTCAACGCGACCCTGACCAACACCAGCAAACACCCATGCAATCTGCGATTCAAGGCCGAGGTCCGTCCCTGGAAGCCTTCGATGCCCAAGGGCCGGGCCGTGCTGGCCTTCAACCCGGTGTCCTGCTCACTGAATCCCCGCTCCTCCAAGGTCGTCCGTCTGCAGATCGCCTGGCCGGACGCCCACTACTGGTCCCGGACCGATCCCTTCCTGTATGTCATGCATGCTGTTCTCGAGATCGGTGGCCATGTGATCGACCGCTCCCAGGAGCGATTCGGCTTCCGGCAATTCCAGCGCCAAGGAGACCGGTACCTGCTCAATGGCATCCCCATCCGGCTGCGCGGCGACTCCCTCTGCCTGCTCAACCAGGGCAGCCGCGACCTGATCAACGAGGCCGGCGATGCCTATGGGCTGATCCTTGACGACAACCAATCCGGTCAGGACATGACCAAGGCCTGGGTGGACGCCTATCGACATGCCAACTTCAATATTCTGCGCAACCACATCCGCTCAGTCCCCTCTCAAGCCCTGGCCGACCGCGCCGACGAGACCGGTATGCTCCTTGAGGAGGAGACGGCCTTCTGGAATCCAGGCTCTCCAGCCAATGTGCAACTGGATCCGCCCCTCCACATGAGCTACGGCCCTGAAGCCATTGGCCACTATGTCGAGTGGACGCGGCGATGGGTGCGGGCCTATCGGAACCACCCCAGCATCGTCCTCTGGTCCACCACCAACGAGGCATGGAACCCCAAGGACGGCGACCTGCTCATCCCAGCCCTGCAGGCGGCCGTGCATGAACAGGACGGCACCCGGCCAGTGGTCAATGACGGCTTTAATGCCCCCATTACCGACGAGGATTCCCGCCACTATTACGGGGGGTATCCCTCTGGCATGACCTCGGCTCCAGACATCTATGCCCTCTACGACATCAAATCGCCCCTACCCCTGGCCGCCGGCGAGGAATTCTCGGTCTCCACCGCAGGCATCCCCCGCTACGATGGGCAGGGACGGATTGCCGACATTTATCACGGCCGGCTCAACGGAGATCCGGACACCATCTCCCGGGCGGACTTCGGCCGGGAGGTCGGACGGGTGACCAGGGGCATACGGACCACGCGAGTAGTCGATTGGAAGCCCTTCTGTATTTCCGCTTTCATCTACGACAACGTCGAGGCCTGCCTGGAACCGGACCGGCGCAGAATCCGCAGGGGGCTCAACCCTAAAAGGCTGCTGCGCCCCCAGTTCGATCCCTGGCGGGATGAGGATGACCCCTGGCAGGAGGGGCCGGCCTTTGGATATATAGCTGCCTCTTTCGCAGATGTCTCCGCCTACGACAAGGAATTCGACCGTGAACCACGCCTGGGTCAGCCCCACAGGATCTACCCGCGCGGAACGACCAGCCGACGCACCATCATTGTCCACAATGACGAGGAACGTCGGGGAACCGACCTTGAGTTGGTCTGGCAAGTGGCCTGGCAGAATGGCCCAGGGGGCAGACGGGTGGTTGTCGACCGAGGCCGCCGACGGGTGCAGGTCCCACATGCATCCTGGCGGACCGTACCCGTGACCATCACCGTGCCCAGGGATCAGGCCAGCCAGGGGTCCCGACTCCTTCTGGTCCTGTGTGTGCGCAAGCAGGGTAGACAGGTCTTCCGGGAGGAGAACTTCCTGGGGTGGATCGACCATGCCGCTCCGCCACGGCTGGGGACCGCACACCCCCGCATCGACCTGGGCCGAGTGGAATGGGCATCACGGGAGGTCAAACACTGCATCCATCTGCGCCAGGAGGGAGGCGCAATGAGCGAGCACTGGAGCGCCCAGGTCCTGGAGGATGCCGAGGGCGCCTTCAGCTTGGAAAGGATGAAGGGGAACCTGCGTCACGAGCAGGATATCTACTACACTGTCGATCCCTCCGGCCTGGAACCTGGGCACCTCTACCGGGCCCGCGTGCGCTTCCAAGGGGCGTTGCAGGAGACGGCCACGGTAACGGTCACCTTCACCGCTGGACGCCGGCCTCCCCGACAGGCCCGGGCCAATCTTGCCGCTGGTGCCCGGGTTCAGGTCTCATCCCAGTCTGATCTGCCAGGATGGACAAGGGCCGCCCTGGTCGACGGTCGTCTCGGAGCCGCCTACAACCGATTCGGATGGTCCAGCTTCGTCAGCAACCGGAATCGCCCGGAGTGGATTCTCCTGGAGATGCGGAAGGCGGCCACCCTGTCCCAGGTGGTTCTGGCACCTCGGGGCCGCAATCCATCCGGAGGCGCGGACCAGTCCAGCCAGTGGTCAGGCACCGATTCCTTCGGCGTGGTGGAGTACGCAACCAGCAACAGATTGACTGACCCCAACCAGGGTCAGGGTTTTCCGCTGGACTTCTCCATCAGCCTTTCATCGGACGGCCGCAGCTGGACTCGGGTCTGCAGCCGCCACAACTATCCGCTGCCGGTGGACGGTCGGCCGCAGGCCTTCGATTTTGCTCCAATGAGCAATATCAGGTTCATCAGAATCGAGGCAACGCGGCTGCGCGCCAATCCTTATCAAGGAGGACGGTACGCCATGCAGCTGAGCCAGATCATGGCCTTCGCCCGCCATCGTCTGCCAGCCATACCTGCAGCCCCCAAGAGCATTGACGCCCAGCCTCACGGACACTGTCTGCGGCTGACTTGGCGGCACGGACCAATCCGACACCAGGCCGACGCGCCGAGCACCACCCAGGTCCTTCTGCGCGACCGAAACGGCAGATCCATGACCTTCTACCTGGACCGGTCCCAAGGACGGGCCGACCTGGACGGAATCCCCTTCGGCTCCTGGCGGATGATCCTGCAGGAGTGCAACTCCACGGGCATCGGCGAACCTGCAGACCTGCTTGAACTGCACATGGGCCCTCCCAAAGCCGGAAGGACTGACCCGGCGCTGCCCTGCCCCGGCGACCCTCAGGCCAGCATCGATCTGGCAGACATGACCGTCCGTCTGACTGTTGACCAGGTCCCTCAGGGGTTTTCAGGATACGAACTGACCTTGAAACCAACCGACGATCATGAGCCCGAGCCGACCGTCTGGCTGCCCGCCGGCAGGCAGACCCACAGTTTCCGACAGGTTCCTCCAGGCATCTATCGCGTCATGGCAGCCTTCACCACCGAGGATGGTCGAGTCTCGTCCCCCTCTCCCCCAGGCGATTCCTTGATTCTGGGACATGCGCCCGGGCGTCCAGGCAAGCCCAGGCTGACCTCTTCCGGTAAAACCATGCAGGCCTCCTGGTCGGCCCCGAGCGACGGAGGCATCCCTCTACAGGCCTATCAGGTCACCCTACGCGAAATGGCCCGTGGGCAGAGTACAGGACTGCGTTTGGCTGCCAAGCAGACCACCCTGACCCTCAGTGACCTGGAGCCCGGCAAGTATACAGTCAGCGTCAGCGCCATCAACGCGGCAGGACCCGGACCGGAATCCCCCGCCTCCCTTCCCTGCCTCATCGCCGAGGACGACCATGAACGCTGAGTCCTTGCCCAGGTCCGCCATTCTGGGCTACGGCCTAGGCGATGCCGCCAACAACATCGGCTGGCAGATGACCAACCTCTTTCTGACCACCTATTACCTCTACTTGGGCATGGACCCCATGCTGGTGGCCGACATCTTCCTGGGAGCCCACCTCTTCCAGGCCCTGGTCTACCTGGTCGCCGGAAGAATCACCGACGGCCGCGCCAAGGACAAGGAGGGCGGTCTGCGGCGACTGGTGGTCGTCTTCGGCCTGCCGATGATGATCTCAGTCACCCTGATGTACACCATCCCGGCGGGCGCGCCCATGCCGGTACGCATCGGCTGGGCCATCGCCACCTACCTGCTTTATCAGCTCCTTGGAGCCTTGGGCGGCGTGCCCTACGGGGCCCTGCTGGGAGCCATGACCCGGGACTCCGATGACCGTCAGCGCCTGGCGGCTTCCCGCACCTTCGGCGGAGCGGCGGCAGGGGTCGTCCTGACCTTTACCCTGGCTCCGCGGGTCAACGACATGGACCCCTCCCGACTCTTTCTTCCGGTGGTCGCCGCCTGCTGTCTGCTGGGCTCCCTGGGTTATCTGATCATGGCCCGGACCACCAGGGAGCGCTACCTGCCTCCGGCAGCCCCTCCTTCCTCCCTGAAAGAGGATCTGCGACTCCTGGCCGACAATCGTCCTCTATTGGTAGTCTGTCTGGCCACCCTGTTCATGACCAACCCGGTGGCCTCGTTGGCCCCGATCGTCGCCAAGGAGGTCCTGACCGTCGGCAACCCTGGGCTGACCGGACGAGTCACCTTCGCCCTGACCCTGGTGGGCGTCCTTGCCGGGGTGGTCGTAGCCCCCTGCTCGCCCTGGCTGGTGCAGCGTCTGGGTAAGCGGGGCACCTGGACCTTGGGCGGGCTGATGGTCATCGGATCCTCGCTGGCCTTCATCCTGGTCCGATCCGCCTGGCCTGCCGTTGCCTGCATAGCCTTGAACGGCATCGGTGTGCAGGTCATCACCCCTTGCATCTGGTCCATGCAGGCGGATTCGGTCCAGTACGAGCAGTGGCGGACCGGCAATGGAAACACCGCAGGAGCCTCCATGGCCGCCCTCAGCATCACCCGCCAGGTCGGAGCGGCCATCAATGGATGGGCGGGGCCGGCCATCCTGTCTTTCCTCGGTTACAGGCCTGGTATGAATGTTGCCCAGGATCCAGCCCTGGGCGCCAATATGCGACTGGCTGTGGGCCTGGTACCTGCCGTCATGTTCACCATCTCTGTCCTGCTCATCCGCTGCTATCCGCTGACCGAGGAGGTCTTCGGACGCATCAGCGCCGACCTGCAGGCAGACCGTATACAATGCCAGTGCAGCCATATCAGGCAAGGAACGGAGCATCAGGCTTGTCCAGGAGATCCCCGGAGCCCACACAGGGGCGGGAAGGGCACCGACGCATGCGCATGATCGACGTGGCCGCAAGGGCCGGAGTGTCCCCGTCCACGGTCTCCCGCGCACTCAACAATCCCGGTCGACTGAACTCGCAGACTGCCGCCCGGATCCGCTCCCTGGCCCAATCCATGGGCTACCCCCTGCCTGTCAATCCCCCCAGCGGGGATGCGACCGGGCCGGTCCTGATAACCTTTCTGGTCCAGGATGCCTCCAACGGCATCTCCTCCCAGATTCTTGCCGGCGCTCAAGAGGCTTTGCCTGAGCAAGGTGCGGTCGGCATCATCGAGGCCGGAGCCGAGCTGGGGCGGACGGAAGATCTGCTGGAAAGCCTGGTCGACCATACCCGTGGGATCATTCTGGCCACTGATCAGGTCCGAGCGCCTACGGCCCGGCGCCTGGCACGACGCCTGCCTCTTGTGGTAATCAACCGCCCCATGGAGGGCCTTCCCTCCATCCTGCCCGATGCCTCCACCGGTCTGGCCCAAGCCCTGGAACTGCTACGGCGGCAGGGACGACGGTCCGTAGTCTACATAGCCAGCCGGGTGGGAGCCTGGTCCGACCGATCCCGCTGGGAGAGCATACAATCACTCAGCCGGGCCATGGGGTTGGAATGCCGGCGAATGGGGCCAGTGGATCCTACTGTCCAAGGCGGCCGGCAGGCTGCCGCCGCTCTGGAGCAGGAACCTCCCGACGCTGTGGTCGCTTACAATGATCTGATCGCCGCCGGAGTCATTCTGGGACTGCAATCCAAAGGAGTCACCGTGCCCGACAGGGTCGGCGTCATCGGATTTGACAACACCATGGTCGCCCCTGTCGTCAAGCCGGCCGTTGCTACGATTCGTATCCCCCGCCGAGCCATAGGACATGCCGCAGCGGATATTCTGCTGGGTCGGAAGCCCGAGACCGGGCAGTCCCGCCAACAGTCCGCCCTGATCGCACGGTTGCGCAAAGCCGGCATCCCGCCTGTCACCGAGGATCCCGGAGCCCTCGCCCTGCCTACCTCGCTGATCATCCGGGACAGCCTGGGCTTCCTTGACTTCGAGCGCACTCGAAGGGGTATAGCTGAATCTGCCGGAATGACACGGCCAAGATGATGGCAAGGAGATCAACCCATGGCAATCAAACAGACGGCGGGCCACGACCAGCTCGGTCGGTTCGCACCACAATTCGCCCACCTCAACGATGATGTGCTCTTCGGCCAGGTCTGGTCCCGCGAGGATGAGCTTTCTGCCAGGGACCGCAGCATGATCACCTGCGCAGGTCTGATGAGCATGGGGCTCTTCCCCCAGCTAAAGAGCCATATGACCATGGCCAAGAACAATGGCGTTACCCGCACTGAAATGGTGGCGCTGATCACCCACCTGGCCTTCTATGCAGGCTGGCCCAAGGCATGGTCGGCTTTCGGCCTGGCCAAGGAGGTCTACGGTGAGGGCGACAGTGACGCCAAGAGCCAGGACACCACCGCAACTGCAACCGGAACCGGGCCGGATTCAGGGCCTTACCCCTTGGGGGATTCGGCAGACGGACCCAACTTCACCGGGCATGTCTGGTTGCATCGGCTGACTGATCCGGACGCGGAATGCTCAGCCAGCAATGTGACCTTCGCACCCGGGTGCGTCAACCGTTGGCACACCCACCCGCATGGCCAGCTCCTGATTGTCACCGCCGGGCAGGGGTGGGAGCAGGAGGAGGGCCATCAGCCCCGCAGGCTGGAACCCGGTGATGTGGTCTTCTGCCCGGCGGGCATCAGACACTGGCATGGCGCCTCAGGCCGGTCGTCCATGGCCCACATCGCCGTCACACCTGCATTGAAGGGACAGTCCCCGGTCGAGTGGATGGAGTTCCCAGATCCTGACCAGGTAGCCACTCTGGGATGACTCGCAGGAACAATCCGCGCGGCCTGATCTATAACGGTACGGCGTGCCTTCACCCGGCAGATATTGAGACCGACAGATGTTTTGCTGGTTCTTGCCTGCTTTTACACTGGAGGCATGGCTGACAAGAAGGGCCCGACCAAGGGTTCGGGCGGCAAGCACC